>DASQPA010000136.1:0-20502 GCA_035644215.1 Thermoanaerobaculia bacterium | reverse complement strand
TTCGGAGCATCCGGAACGACTTCGGGACCGTTCGGAACGGTTTCCAGGGCTCCGGAAAGACTTTGGGAGCATCCGGAACAGTTCCGGGACTCCGGAAAGACTTTGGGAGCGTCGGGAACAGTTTCCGGAGCCTCCATTGCTGCCGTGTTTACGCCAGCCACCGCGGCGCAGGGCCCTCCAAGGGCCCTCGGAGGGCCCACCCTATCCCCAATCGGGGGCGAACACCCTGCTCGCTACCCTATCGTGCCAGTCCACCCCAGCCGGTTGCGGTGCGGCCCCCTCCGCGGCTACGATCAGGGCCACGGGTACCGAAATGGCGGAATGGCTGGCCACGTCGCTGGAGCGCTGGGTGAACGCGGGTCTTCTCGAAAAGACCGCGGCGGAGAAGATCCGCGCCTTCGAGACCGACCGCGAGAAGGCCGGCGGCCTGCGCTGGCCGGTCGTTCTGGCCCTCGGATTCGGCGCGTTGCTGGTCGGCGCCGGTGTCCTCCTGTTCGTCTCGGCCCACTGGGACCAGATTTCTCCAGCGTCGCGGTTCGCTCTCGTGCTCGCCCTGGTGGCGGTCTTCCATGTCGCCGGAGCCTGGACGGAATGCGCGTTCCCGGCGCTCTCGACCGCCCTCCACGCGCTCGGCACGGTCGCCCTGGGCGCCGGGATCTTCCTCACCGGGCAGATCTTCAACCTAGCCGAGCACTGGCCGGCCGCCCTCCTGCTGTGGGCGGCGGGAGCGTGGCTCGGCTTCTGGCTGCGCCGCGACTGGGTGCAGGGCACGCTCGCCGCCCTGTTGACGCCGGCCTGGCTGGCAGGAGAGTGGAGCGTGGCGGCCGAGCGGCTGGTTGGAGCCGATGTCGTCCTCGCCCGAGGGATCGTCCTCCTGGCGCTCGTCTATCTGGCGGCGCGCGCGCCCGATCGCGACAGCGCCCTACGGCGCGCCCTGGTCTGGTGCGGTGGCATCGCCCTCCTGCCGGCGGCCGTTACGCTCTGGTTCGAGGGCGGGAGCCGGTGGCGGCAGGCCCTCCCGGAGCCTCTCCAGATGTGGGGCTGGGTCGCCGGCCTGGGCTTCCCGCTGGTGGCCGCCTGGCTCCTGCGCCGGCGCGACGCCTGGGTGCAGCTGCTGTGGGCGGTTTGGGTCCTCGCTCTCGAATGGATGCTCCGGGAGACCGGCGACGGGGCCGTCGGGCAGTACGTGTGGCTCGCACTCGGCGCGGTGGGGCTCGTCGGGTGGGGGTTCAAGGACCGGCGCAGGGAGCGCATCAACCTGGGCGTCGTCGGGTTCGCGCTCGCCGTCCTCGCCTTCTACTTCTCCCACGTGCTCGACAAGATCGGCCGCGCGGCAGGAATGGTCGGGCTCGGCCTCCTCTTCCTGGGCGGTGGCTGGCTCCTCGAGCGCACGCGGCGACGGCTGGTGGCGCACCTGGAGGGCCTGTCGTGAAGGGGGGCACCTGGAGGGGGTGGCGGGGATGGCTGCTGGCGGTTCTCCACCTGGCGCTCGTCGCGTCGCTTGCCGGGAAATACCTGATCGATCGCCACACCCTTCCGCGCGGCTGGGTCCGCACGCAGCCGTACGATCCGGAGCTGCCGATCCGTGGGCGCTACGTCCAGCTGCGGGTCGAGACCCGTCTGGACGACGCGCTGCGCAAGGCGGAGGCCCCACAGGGGCCGTCGCACGCCTACGGCTTTTGGACCGACCCTGCACGCCTGGCAATGGATCGGGACGGGCTGATTCTGAAGCGGGACGAGAGCGGCAAGCAGCTCTGGATCCAGGTCTCCGGCGGGCGGCATTTCCTCTCCGAGCCGGTCGCCTACTTCCTCCCCGAGAAGGTGGCCGATCCCTCGCGGCGTCCGGCGGGCGAGGAGCTGTGGGTCGAGGTGAGCGTGCCCCGCAAGGGACCGCCGCGCCCGATCCGCCTCGGAGTCCGTCGCGGCGGTGTGCTCAGGCCGCTCCAACTCGACTGATCGGGACGGTATCATGCGGAGTATCCTACGGTTCATAGGCATTCTCTGCTGTGGTGCCATCCTGGCTTTTTCATGCATCCGCTTCTATTCCGAGCGCCTGCCGCCGTCGTTCCCACCCTTCGATCAGGCCTATCACTTTCTCCATGGCAACTCTCCCCACCCCTCCGAGGATCGACCTTTTCCCCAGGGCCAATTCGTCTACAACTCCTCCTATAAGCTTGACACCGGATACTTTGGTCCGAGTATTTACGGGACACTAACAACCATTCTCATCACAGAAGACTCCACCGAGGTGGTCATCGTCTTCTACGCCATCGATAGAAATTCTCTTCCACCCATCTCAACCCTGGCACCTCAACCCGCGATCCACGTGGGCCAATCGGTCTTCCCAGCCCGTGTGATCCGGACCACCTATCGACCGGGACGTGAGAGGCAGTATACGTTCGTCTTTGCTCCCATCGGCGACATCGAGGGCGACTCCGTACATGTATATTTGGACAATCGGTCCGACAAGCAGCGCTACCAACTTAGAAATCCGGCGGCGGAAGGATTTTTCTTCGAGAGGACAGGCACCAACGCCTGGGGAGTTTTGGTTATAGTTTCCCTATTTTTCATCGGTGCGCTATGGGCGCAGAAGGACGATGGCCTGAAGGCTTTGGTGGACACTCTGTTAGGCCAGTGGCGCGTGATGGATTCAGCTCGTCAAGCCGCCGCCGAGAGCTTGAGCGACGAGGATTGGCCCGTCGCACAGATAGAGCGACACCGATCTGCCCAGCGATCCCTGGACAGGGCAGAGCGAATCATCATGGACCTCTACGAGGACAGTTTCAAGTCTCGTCTATGGGCTACCTGGGCGGGTGTGCTTCTTCTCGCTTTGTGCCTGCTCCTGGTTGCCTTTTTCATCCTGATGCCGAAGGGGATCGGACTTGGCGGAGGCGACCCTGGCGGCTTGGAGCAGAGGTCCTTTCTCGCGGAGCGCCTCGAGCTCCTGGAGCAAGGCCGTAATTCCACCACCGGCTACCTGGTGCTGGGGATGCTGATCGGCTTCAGTGCGCTGGCGGCCAACCTGGTCCTGTCGATCGGGCATACCAGAGCCGTGGTAAGGAAGCGCATCCGTCATAGCATAAGCGAGCTTGATACGGCATTCCAGGAGCAGTTGGTCCGTAAAGTCGATGACGCAGAGAGGGTGCTGCAGAAGATGAAGATCCAGGCATCCTCCATGAACGAGGAGTTGGAAGGCGCTTACTCGTACCTACAGGAGCAACGCGAGCTCTCAGGCACGCCATGATCACGACACTCCTCCTCGCAGCGACTGTCGCACTGGCCGGCCCCCCGCTGGTTCGACCCGGCGAGACCGGGAAGCTCAGCTCTCGTGTCGGCACAAGCCAGAGCGCTCAGAGCGGCCCTCTCTCCATGCCGGTGACACCTCTCCCTGTGGACAGGCAGGAGATGGGGAAGCTGGAAACGCGGCTTGCCGTGCTGGAGGCAGGCAGGAACGACTTGAGCGCCTGGGCGACCCTATTCGTCGGTGTCGTGACTCTTCTCGTAGCAGCGAACATCGGCCTGTCGATATGGCAAGTCGGTAGCCTTGCGCGCAAGGAAGCAGATGCAATCATTGCGGAATACAACGCTCAGTTCAGCGGCTTCCTTACCCGCGGCCAGCATACGATTGTAGAGAGACTCGCTCAGTATGAGGAAGGTGTTTCGGAGCTGTCACGGCGACTGGAAGAGATCTCTGCGCGGATTGAGAGGTACTCGGCCGAGGCGTCTGCGGCAAGCTCGGAACCCGATCGGGCCTGACCCTACGAAGAGTCGGCCCGGCGTCCGTAGACGCCAGGCCGGCGTTCGTGCGAGTTATCGATTCTACCGCCGTGCGGACTCCGGCGAGTGGTCGATCCACATGCGGACCGAGTCGTGGTCGTCGTCGATCGTCATCAGGTCGCCCACCCCCTGGCGGGCGAGGGCTTCCAGGCCGGCTTTCAGATCGAGCTCATCGCCGCCGCCCGAGAGCAGCGCCTCGATCACCGGCGTGGGGACCTTGATGTCGACTCGCGAGCCGTGCCCCTTCGTGTCGTTGGCCCGGATGAGCAGATAGCCGCCGGATTTGGCGATCCGCACCTTGCCATCGGGTCCGTCGACGGTGACGAAATCGGCGTCGGGGCTGTCCTTGACCGCCTGCCAGAAATGGCGCAGCTCTTTGGCGTCCATGTCCTTGCCGCCCACCTTCACCTTGCCGGGATGGTGGTCGTCGTTGGCGGCCATGCCGGCCATGCCGATCGCGGTCGAGAGCGGGAAGTTCAAGTTTACCTGGCCACCCTTCGCTTCGTTGACGTTCATGTGCAGCCAGAGATCGGAAGCCGCGGCGGTGCCGGCGAGAGCCAGGGCCAGTCCGGCGGTCAACAGGGTCGTCTTGATTTTCATCGTGCCTCTCCTTTCGGTTCAGCCGACAAGACGAGAGGCGAGGGAGTTTTGTTTCAAGGGGCGGTTGGGCCTTAGAATCGGGCGCCCTGCTGCCGACCTTGAAGGAGGTTGCCATGTCGACGGAGCACGACCCCAGAGCGCCCGGTGCGACCCGATCGTTCGACCGCCGCCGGTTTCTCACCCTCTGCACGAGCCTGGGGATCGGCGCCGCCGCCCTGCCGCACCTCCTCGCCGCCGCCGAGAAGGGGAAGATCACCCGGGCGGACTTGACTGCCGTCGAGGACCTGACCGGCCTCCACTTCTCCGATCCGCAGCGCGACCTGATGCTCAAAGGGCTGGACGAACAGCGGGCCGACTACGCCAGGCTGCGCGAGGTGATCCTCGCCAACGACGTGCCGCCGGCCTTCCATTTCGACCCCGCTCCGCCGGGGATCGCGGCGATGACTGCGGGCGCCGCGTCGCCGCAGCCCGATCCCGAGAAGCGGCCGTTCCGGATGAGTGCCGGCGGCCCGGAAGCGTCCCTGGCGGCATCGGCGACCCCGCCGGCGGACTTGGAGGAGCTGGCCTTTCTGCCTCTCACCCAGCTGGCGCGCTTCCTTCATTCCGGGAAGGTCAAATCCGTCGACCTGACCCGCATGTATCTCGCCCGCCTGCGCCGGCTCGACCCGGTGCTCCACGCCGTCATCACCTACACCGAGGAGCGCGCTCTGGCGCAGGCCGAGGCGGCGGACAAAGAAATCGCGGCGGGGAAGATCCGCGGTCCGCTGCACGGCATCCCCTGGGGGGCGAAGGACCTGCTCGCCGTCCGCGGCTATCCCACGACCTGGGGCTCGGTGCCGTTCAAGGACCAGGTGATCGACGAGGACGCGACCGTCGTCGAGCGGCTCGACCGGGCCGGGGCGGTGCTGGTCGCCAAGCTGGCGGTGGGGGAGCTCGCCTGGGGGGACATCTGGTTCGGCGGCATGGCGAGGAACCCCTGGAAGCCCGAGCAGGGCTCCTCCGGCTCCTCGGCCGGCTCGGCGGCGACCACCGCGGCGGGCGGCGTGGGCTTCGCCATCGGCACCGAGACCCTGGGCTCGATCGTCTCCCCCTCGACCCGCTGCGGGGCGACCGGCCTGCGCCCCACCTTCGGCCGGGTGAGCCGGCACGGCGCCATGGCGCTCGCCTGGACGATGGACAAGATCGGCACCCTCTGCCGCTCGGTCGAGGACTGCGCCGCCGTCTTCAATGCCATCCACGGCGCCGACGGCAAGGACGAGGCGGCGGTCGACCGACCGTTCACCTGGGACCCCGAGCTCGACGTGCGCCGGCTCAAGGTGGGCTACGTCAGGGATCTCTTCCAGGCCGAGCCGCAAAAAGGGATGGAGGAGGGGCACGCCTTCAACCTGGCGGTGCTGGAGGTCCTGCGCGACCAGAAGATCGACCTTCAGCCCATCGACCTGCCGGACCTGCCGATCGGGCCCCTGCGCCTCATCTTGACCGCCGAGGCCGCCGCCGCCTTCGACGAGCTGACGCGGAGCGGCCGCGACGACCTCATGGTCCGCGCCAAGGAGGAGAACGCCTGGGCGAACGTCTTCCGCCAGGGGCGCACCATCCCGGCGGTCGAGTACATCCAGGCCCACCGGGTGCGCACCCTGCTGATGCGCGAGATGGCGAAGCGGATGGCGACGGTCGACGCCTACGTCGCCCCCTCGTTCGGCGACAACCTCCTCCTCACCAACCTGACCGGCCACCCCGCGGTCGTCCTGCCCCACGGTTTCCGCAAGGACGGCACGCCGATGAGCATCACCTTCACCGGCCGGCTCTACGGCGAGGCGGCGCTCCTGGCCCTGGCCCGGACCTATCAGGAGGCCACCGGCTTCCATCTCAAGCATCCGAAGCTCTGACCGGATGGAAGGCTCTCCTCGCTCTCGTCCGCGGTGGGCGCGGCGCCTCGGTCTGCGGGCGGCCGCGGCGGGCTGGGCTCTGCTCGCCGTGCTCTGGGGGCTCGACATCACCGGCCGGTTCTACGTTCCGGCCCTGGCCCGAGTCGTGGCGGTCCTGGCCGTCCTCGCGACTCTCTACGGGCTGGGCGTCCTCCTCCTCGCCGCGGTACGCGCAGGCGGGAACGGTCGGGCCACGGCCCTCGCCCTTTCGGCGGTCGTCCTCGCCGCCCTCGCCGTGCGCCTCGCCGGCATCGGGCACGAGGCGACCGGCCACTACTACGCGGACGAGGGGACCTACTACCACCACGCCACCCAGATCAACCAGGGGCAGGTGCTGAACCGCAGCTTCGTCTACCCCCACCTGACCTACTACCTGGATGCCTTCACCCTCTGGACGGCCGGCCTCTTCCCGGGCATTGTGGCCCGCCTGGGGGAGAGCCTCTTCGGTCTGCACGACCCGCTCGCGGTCTCCTGGGTGCTCCTGCGGCTGGTCGTCGCCCTCCTCGGCGCCCTGACCGCGGTGCCCGTCTTCCTCCTCGGCCGGCGCCTGATGGGATCGGCAGGACGGGCGGCGCTGCTGGCCGGTTCCGTCGGCGCCGCCCTGCTCATCTTCTCGCCGCTCTACAACGCCGGCTCGCACTTGAACACCTGCGACATTCCCTCGGCCTTCTTCGCCACCCTCTGTCTGCTCGCCGCCGCCCGGCTCCTCGACGGCGAGAACCCTGGCGGCTACGTCCTCGCCGGTCTCGCCGCCGGTCTCGCCGCGGCCAGCAAGTACCCGGCGGGGCTTTCCGCCCTCGCCATCGTCGCCGTTTGGCTCCGCTGGCGGTTCGTCCGCCGCGATTTCGGCTGGGGCCTCCTGTGGGCGGGCTTGGCGGCGGTCGCCGCCTTCGTCGGCGCCATGCCGAGCCTCCTCGCCTACCCGGGCCTCGCCTTCGGCGACGGCCACGGTATGTTCTTCGGCGTCCACCAGTACGGCCAAGGCGGCTGGATCGGGGTCGTCAAGCAGAGCAACGGCCTCTTCTACCTGGAGAACCTGGCCGAGAGCTTCGGCTGGACCGCGCTGATCGCCGGGATGGCGGGGATCGCCAGCCTGCCGCTGCTCGGGCGGGACGGCCGCGAGCGCCTGGGCCGGCTGCTCTGGCTCCTCCCCTTCCCGGCCCTCTACTTCGGGCTGATCTGCGCCATGAACATGGTGGTCAAGAGGAACCTCTATCCAGCGCTCCCCGCCTTCGCCGCCTTCCTGGGCGCCGGAATCGCCGCGCTCGTCGCCCTCGCCTGGCAACCCCGAGAACACCGCCTGCCAGCTCGGGCCTCGGCGGTGGTGGTCGTCCTCGCCTGCTTCGCCCTGCCGGTCTGGGCGACGGTCCAGCAGGACGCCGGGCTCGTCCTGCCGACCACCCGCGACCTGGCCGCGGCCTGGATCCGCCGCCACCTCCCGCCGGGAGCGCGAATCGTCAGGGAGGATTACACCCCCGACCTGGCAGCGGGCGAGTTCGCGGTACAGAGGAGCCGCTTCGCCGGCCGCTTCACGCTCGACGAGCTGCGCGGCCGGGAGAACGACTATCTCCTCCTGGCGAGCGACGCCTACCAGCGTTTCCTGAACCCCGAGCTGACGGTCAAACCGCACCAGCGCGAGATCGGGGAGCGCTACCACGCCATTCTGGACAACTGGAAGCCGCTCGCCGAATGGTTCCCGACCGACGTCCGCCTGGGGCCAATCCTCAAGCTCTACCGGCTGGAGCCGCTGCCCGAGGACTGTTCCCCGCACCAGGACCTCCCGGTGGACGAGGCGTTCGTCCCCGACTCCGCCATGCGGGTGGGGGAGGACCGCGTGGCCTTCAGCGCGGCGGGCCAGTGGGCGATGGTGAAGGGGTGCTTCCCCCCCGGGTCCTACACCCTGACGGTCCAGGCCACGGGGCTGCCGGCGACGGGAAGCGCCGGCCTCGTTCGAGCCGTCCGCCTGGATGGGGGGGAAATCGGGCGTTTTCCCCTTCAGGGCGGGACAGCCGGACCGTTGACGTTACAGCAACCGGGGAAGATCTTCTTCTATCTGGACCTGCCGCCGGGTAGCACCCTGACCGGGGTCGGGGTGGGGATGCACTAGTCGGTGCCCGATCGCTGCTTCAATACTTCCTTACCCAGTTGAGTAATGCGGTAGCGCTGAGCACTGCTGCGCGGCGTGTCGGGGAGAGTCATCTCGATTCCGCCCAGCTTGAGCGCGGGTACAAGATAAGCTTCACGAAAATGGTCCTCATGCTTGAGTCCCAAGGCAGCCTGCATCTCGCGTCGTTTCATCTCTCCCTTCATGCCTGCCAGCAACAGGAGAACTTCATCGGTGACTTCCCCGGTGACTTCCCCGGTGACTTCCCCGGTGACTTCCTGGCGCGCTTCCTCTTGTGGGATCGCAACCTGGGCCAGCACCTCAGGGTTTGGGAAGAAGACCGCAGCGAAGAAGCCGTCCTCGGTGAAGGCCGGCTCCGGGCAGCCCTGCTCACGGGCAGCGGCCCGCATCCGCTGGATGCCGGTGCCCGCCTTTTCGATGAAGGAGATGCGGTGCAGCAGATCGGCGATGAGAGAGTTGCGCCGGACACTCTTGTGGCCGAGATCGGAGGGCAGCATCCCCTTGGGCAGGCCGCCCGGGCTGGTAACCTCGATCCGGTCAGCGTAGATCTCCACGAAGACGTTGGCGCCTTCGTTGAACCAGTCCCGGTGCATCACGGCGTTGGTAATCGCCTCGCGGAGAGCGGCGACGGGGTATTCTGGAATCTCCTCGCGCTGCAGGCGTTCGATTCGATAGGCGGTGCGCGTGTTGCGCTCGACGAAGCGCAGACTCTCCTCGATGTCGGCGACCACGCCACCCGCGAAGTCCTTACGGTCCAGGATATGCACCTTGTCGGTGCCTTTGGCCAGCAGACAGGTAATGTAGGCCTGGTTGAAGAAACGCCGGACCTCCCGAGCGAAGAAGAGAACGCCGGCATTGCGAAAGAGAAGCTCTCCACCGGAGCGTTCGGCGACCTCGATGTTCACCAGGACGTCCTCCGTACGGACCCGGCCGGTGATGCCGCTCAGGCGGAGCCAGGCCCTGTACTTTCCTCGGTCGAAATCCTGGGGGTAGCGAAACTTCGGGCAGAGGGAACGGTCGAAGCGGACAGATCCCTCGCTGCGAAAGAAGTCGCGGATTTCGTTGCGGCCGAGCTTCTGGGTCGTAGCTCCCTGGCGCCAGAAGAACCCGTCGCTGCATTGCGTCGGCTTGGCACCGCTTTCGCGCACCGTCACGACCAGCACCCGCCCCACGGGCTCCACCTCCACCTGGACCGGCGGATCGCAGTTGCGGGCGATGTCCTGGATGCGCGCCCGCAACTCGTTCGAGTCCCGAATTCCCGCCACCGAGCCGTCGTCGCGTACTCCCACCAGGATCTTGCCGCCCAGCGTGTTCGCCAGTGCCACGAGCTCGCGGGCGAAGGACGACGACAGGCTCTCTTTGAACTCCAGCGTCGTGCCTTCGCCCTCCTGGAGGAGGATCTCTAGATCGGACGGCTTCATGGGCCGCGGCCCCGCCCCCTACAGCCGCTCCAGCTCGTCGATCTGCTCGCGCACCAGATCGAAGCCGGCCTGCCAGAAGGCGGGGTCGGTGACGTCGATGCCGACCTCGGAGAGGATCTTCTGCGGCCGCGCCGACCCGCCGTAGGAGAGGAGCTTCAGGTAGCCGGGCTTGAACGACTCGCCCTCCTCCTGGAAACGGCGATAGAGGGCGAGCACGAGGAGCTGGCCGAAGCTGTAGGCGTAGCAGTAGAAGGGGGTGTTGTAGATGTGCGGGATGCACAGCCACTCGTGCTGGAACTCCGGCCCCACGTCGACGCTGTCGCCGAACTGCTCGCGGAGCATCGAGAGGTAGAGGGTGGAGAGCTCCTCGGTCGACTTGCCGGCGAGGATCGCGGCGTGCGCCTCGATCTCGAAGAGCACGAAGTAGGACTGGCGCAGAACCGTGGCGTAGACGTCGTCGACCGCCGCGGCCAGGATCTCGCGCCGTATGAGCGGGTCCTTCTCATCGCGCAGCAGGCGGTCGGTGATCAGCATCTCGCCGAAGACCGAGGCGGTCTCGGCGAGCGGCAGCGAGGAGTGCTGGGTGAGATAGGAGTGCCCCTCGGCCAGCATGCTGTGCACCGCGTGGCCCAGCTCATGGGCGAGGGTCGCCACGTCGCGCACCTTGCCGGCGTAGTTGACCAGGATCCACGGCGTCAGGTGGGGACCGATGGTCGAGCAGAAGGCGCCGCTCCGCTTGCCCTTGCGCAGCTCCGCGTCGATGTGCCCCTCGGCGAAGACCCGCTCGGCGTGGCGGGCGAGGAGCGGATGAAACTCGTGGAAGGTCTCGAGCACCTGCTGGACCGAGTCGCCGAAGGGGATCTCGCGGTCGGAGGCGGCGAGCGGCGCGTAGAGGTCGTAGCGCCGCAGGCGCTCCATCCCCAGCCAGCCCGCCTTCAGCCGGAAGTAGCGCTGGAAGAGGGGGGCGTTGGCCCGCGCCACCTGGAGCAGGGCGGTGACGGCGCCCTCGGGGATGTCGTTGTCGATGTTCCGTACGGCGATGGGCGACGGATAGCCGCGCAGCCCGACCTGCTCGGTGTACCAGTCGCGGACCCGGTTGGCGTAGATGTGCCCGAGGATGGGGACCTCCGCCGCATACTTCCGGTAGAGCTCGTGGTAGACGGCCTGGCGCACCTCGGGACGCGGCGAGTAGGCATGAGCCAGGAGCGCGTCGCGGGTGAGCTTCTTCGTCTCGCCGTCGACCTCCAGGGTGAACTCCAGGCGGTTGGTGAGCATCGAGTAGAGCGTCATCACCCCCGAGATGCCGTTGTCGTCCTTGAGGTTGATGATCTGCTCGGAGCGCTCGTCCAGGGTGTAAGCCTTGGTGCGCCGCAGGTCCTCCAGGAAGAAGCGGTAGTCCGCGTCCTGGGGCGCGGTGGGGAGCAGGGCCGCCGCCTGGGCGTCGTCCAGCTCCTTCCACCAGAGGCCGAAGAAGAGGATGCGGTTGAACGCCTCCGTGGTCAGCTGCCGCACCCGGCTTTGCAGGGTGAGGGCCACGGTGTTGCCGGTGTCCTCGTAGAACCAGAGCGACGAGAACCCGGAGAGCTCGTTGATCCGCTGGAGGATCGACTCGTACTGGCGAAGGGCGGCGAGGAACAGGGCGGGGTCCATTCCCGGCGCCAGGCTGGCACGCCGCGCCTCGAAGGCGGCGACCTCCGCCTCGAGCGCCGCGAAGCGGGAGGCGACGACCTCCTCGCTGGGCTCCGGCAGCAGATCCCTCAGATCCCAGCGCGAGAGCTGATACGACTTGGTTTCGAGCAGGGTGGTGGTCATACGTATCCTCTCCCGGACAAGGGGCGGCCATCATTCTATCCTAGGAACGAAAGAGGGACTGCGGAAAGGCTGGTGGCGGCGGCCTCTAAGGCCGCCGCCAGATTTCGCGGCGCAGGCGCTCGACCGGGCGGACCCCTATGGGTAGTCGTCCAACTGCGAGAACGGCAAGCCGCAGGGGTAGAACAGGTTGAACACCGGCTGCTCGATCAGCTCGGCGAAGTGGAGGAAGAGCGGACCGTACTTCTCGATGCCCGACTGGCCGGCCTCGATCTGCTGGTACTCCTCCTTGGAGATCCCCAGGGCCTCGGCCATCTGCTCGGGGGTCTTCTGCCGCCGCTCGCGGTGCTTCTTGATCAGCTCTCCCGCCTGGCCCATCTTGGTGTCGGCCGACTTGCCGCTGTCGGCCAGGAGCCGCGAGGTCGGGGTCTCCAGCTGGATGGCGACGTTGGCGAGGAGGGGACCGATCTGCTCGGCCGGGGTGTTGCCCGCCTCGATTTCCTGATACTCCTGCTCCTCGAGACCGAGCTGGCTCGCGGTGTGCTCCAACGAGAGCTTCTTCTTCTCTCGCTCCTTCTTCAGTACGTCTCCCAGTTTCACAACTCTCCTCCTTGTGAAAGAGTTGGTGCTTGAACGATGACCTGAGCGCCACTTCGATAGCCGGGTACGTCCAGGGCTCGCGGAGGCGGAAGCGGCAAGCCGGCCGATGCTAACACACCCCTACTAGTGCCGTACCGGCGGCCGAACGCGCCCTCCTTGCCTCGCCTCGGCGCCGTTTCCCGGCAACGCGAGCCGGCGGCCGGCGTTTTTTCCCCCTTCCCGGAACGGATACCGTAGTTCGGCGCCGCGGGGGCGGGTGACCGCCTGCTGCCGCTCGATCGGTCGGCCTGTCGTCCTGAGCCGGCTTCCCCTAATTCCCCCGGAACGCCGTCAACGGGTCGATCCGCACCGCCCGCCGGGCGGGCAGGTAGTTGGCGACCAGAGTGACGGCCAAGAGGAGGAGCGCCGTCCCGCCGAGGACCGTGGGGTCGATCGCGTCGGCGCCGTAGAAGCGGCTCCCGAGGAGGAAGGTCAAGGCGATCCCGCCGATCACCCCGAAGGCGATGCCGATGAGGGCGAGGATCAGCCCCCGCATCAGGGCCGACCGCACCACGTCCTGCGACTGCGCCCCGAGGGCAATGCGGATGCCGAACTCGCGGGTGCGCTGGGAGACGGCGTAGGAGATGACGCCGTAGACCCCCACGGCGGCGAGGAGGAGCGCGGTGAGGGAGAAGAAGCCCATGAGGAGGACGAGGAAGCGGCGGCTCGCCAGCTGGTCCGAGAGTCGCTCGGTCATCGGGCGCACGTCGTAGACCGGAAGGTCGGGGACGATTCGCTTGAGCTCCTGCTGGACGACCGGGGCGAGGGCCTCGGGCGCCACCCCGGTCCGCACCAGGAGGTTCAAGACCGGCGGCGTCCGCGGCACGATCGTCAGGAGCGGCAGATAGAGGTCGGGGGCCGGCCGCTCGCTGTCGCCCCGGCCGTTGTGCCGCACGTCGCCCACCACGCCGACCACCGTCAGCCAGGGCGTCGCCGCCGCCTTGAGCCGTTTGCCGAGCGGGTTCTCGCCGGGCCAGAAACGTTTCGCCAGGGTGTCGCTCACCACCACCACGGCGCTCTCCCGGTGGGTGTCCTGGGGGGTGAAGACCCGGCCGCGGAGAACCGGCACCCCGAGGGCGGCGAAGTAGCCGGGGCTCACGTGGTGGCGCAGGCCGAGGAGCTGGTCGTCGGCGCCGCGGCCCGGGCGGTCGGCGAGCTCGAAATAGAGGCCGTAGAAAGGATCCGTCGGCATGGCCGGCCCGCACATCGCCGTCGCGGTGACCCCGGGGAGCGACCCCACCCGCCCCAGCACCTCGCGGATCATGCCGCGCAGGCTCTCCTCGTTGGGATAGCTCTGGCTCTTGGTGTGGAGGCGCAGGGTGAGCAGCCGGTCTGGCTGGAAGCCGAGCTCGACGTGGCTCCTCTGCTGGAAGGCCTTGATCATCAGGCCCGCTCCGAGGAGCAGGGGGAGAGCGACCGCCACCTCGGCGATGATCAGCAGGTTCTGGAAGCGGTGGGTCGCCACCCCGCGGGTCGACCCCTGGGCGTCCTCCTTCATCAACGCCGCCACGTCGGTCCGCGCGGCGAAGAAGGCGGGGGCGAGGCCGAAGAGCACGGCGGCCAAGAGCGACACCAGGACCACCGCGAGCACCACCAGCGGATCGAAGCGGACGGCGGCGAAGCTCATCAGGTGGAGCCCGCTCTGGCGCACCAGGAGGTTCGCCGTCAGTCGGGCGGCGACGAGGCCCAGGGTGCAACCCAGGATCCCCACCATCACGCTCTCGACCAGCAGCTGGCGGACCAGGCTCGGCCGCCCCACCCCGAGGGCCAGGCGCAGGCTGATCTCGCGCTGGCGGTGGACCGCCTTGGCGAGCAGGAGGTTGGCGATGTTGGTGCAGCCGATGAAGAGGACGAAGGCGGCGCCGCCCAACAGCGTCCAGAGGATGGGCCGCAGGTCGCCGAAGAGCGAATCGCGCAGAGGCGTGACCTGGGCGCCGATCCCGGCGTTGGTCCCCGCGTGGTCGGCGGAGAGCTGCGCGGCGATGCCCAGGAGCTCCTTGCCGGCCGCCTCGGCGGAGACCCCCGGCCGCAGCCGGCCGACCACCGAGAGCCAGCGGAAGGCGCGATCGTTCAGGTAGGTCGCGTTCAGGGTGGTGGCCATCGAGATGGGGAGCCAGACGTCCGCCCCGTCGGTCAGGCCACGGAAGCCCGCCGGCATCACCCCGACCACCGTGTAGGGGATCTCGTTGATCTCGACGCTCGTACCGACGATCCCCGGCTCCCCGCCGAAACGGCGCTGCCAGAGGTCGTAGCCGAGCACGGCCAGGCGGTTGCCTCCCGGCAGGGCGTCCTCGGCGGGCAGGAAGCCGCGCCCGGCCACCGGCCGGATGCCCAGGAGGTCGAAGTAGTTGGCGGAGACCATCTCGCCGGGGACGAGCTCGGTCCCCTCGGTGCCGCGCAGCTTGAAGCTGCGCTGGTCGGTCTGGGCGGCGAGGCCGGTGAACGAACGGCTGCGCCGCCGCCAGTCGAGGAAGTCGAGGTAGGAGATCGGCCACTTCTCGACCGCCTCGGCGGCCTTGGTGCCGTCGATCGCCACCAGGCGCTCGGGCGCCCGGTAGGGCAGCGGCCGCAGCAGGACGGCGGAGGCCAGGCTGAACACCGCCGAGATGGCGCCCACCCCGAGGGCGAAGGTGAGGGCGGCGACGAGGGTGACGCCTGGGTTGCGCCACAGGGAACGGGCGGCGAAACGCAGGTCACGGCGCAGGTGATCCCAGGACGAGGTGCGGTTCGACATCGCGGATGACCTCCTGTGGAGCCTCAATCATACAGCGATTAATTTTTCAGTGTCGCAGTTTGGAAGTTCGTGCTACATTATAGCAGCACTGCCGGTGGCAATGGGGCCTCAAGACCCCGAAACATCCCGGAAGGGGGGGAGCCCACCTGCGACCCTCGGTCGCTGGTGTCAGAGGTTGGGAGAGCGTTCAGACGGCGCGGCTCCGGTCGCGCCGAGGCGTCAACCCTTTACCACGGAGGTGTTATGAAGAAGAGCGATCTCAAGGACGGCAAGGTTCTCGTCACCGATGGGACGATCGGCGGCACCATCGGCGGGACGATCGGCGGCGGCATCATCGGGCCGCACGACCTGACCCAGGGCTTCGAGCCCTCCCCGAAGAAAGCGCGCAAGTAAGCGTCTTTCGGTCCCCGGCTCCCGAGGAGCCGCGCGGGTCGTACGAACGGGCTGCGCGGCTCCCCTTATCGACCGTCTCGAACGCCAAGGGGAAGGAACCATGCAGAAGCTGCAGCTGTCCAAACACTTGGAAATCGTGCCGCGGCAGAACGACTACGCGGTCTATCACAAGCTCTTCGGTAACCTGTCCCTGCTCGACGACGTCGGGGTCGAGCTCCTCCATTCATTCGCCGAGCCGCAGGACCTGCTCGAAGAGAAGCTGGCCCGGAGCCCCAGCCTCAAGGGGTACTTAGACGAGCTCTGCGACCGCTTCTTCCTCGTCCCGGAAGGCTCGGACGAGCGCAGCATCGTCGAGGACGACAAGCGCTTCCGCGAGCAGAACCTGGAGTCCGGCTACCTGTTGAAGGGCATCCAGCTGGTCCTCGCCGACGACTGCAACCTGGGCTGCTCCTACTGCTTCCAGGAGACCATCCAGCATTCGACGCCCCCCCGGCAGTCGCTCCTCCGCGTCCTCCCCACGACCGCCGCGGCGCCGGCGGAGAAGAGCTCCGAGCACGTCAAGCGGATGTCGTTCGACACCGCGATCCTGGCGGTCGAGAACGCCATCGAGGTGGCCCGGAAGGCGGGCAACCGGGCGCTCGGGCTCGAATTCTTCGGCGGCGAGCCGCTCCTCAACTGGCCGGTCATCGAGCAGGTGCTCGACCACTTTGGCACGGGGGAGAAAAACGGCGTCACCCTCTTCTACAGCATCACGACCAACGCCACCAAGGTGACCGACGCCATCGCCAGGAAGCTCCGCCAGCATCGGGTGACGGTGACGGTGAGCTTCGACTCGCCGAAAAACGTCGAGCGGGTGACCAAGGCGGGGACCTCCGCCGATCCGGCGATCCACCGCGGCCTGGAGACCCTGAGCCGGAACGACGCCATCCTCACCTTCAACACCGTGGTCTCGGTCGACAACGTCGACCGGGTCGACGTCGAGGGGCTCCTCGCGGCGGCCAAGCAGCACAAGGTGCGCCAGATCGGCCTCATCCTGGACCTCGCGATCCAGCCCTACGAGGACCGCGAGCGGATGAAGAAGGTGGTCGACACCATCCTCCTCATCTGCGCGCGCGGCCGCGAGGAGGGGATCGCCATCACCGGCTACTGGCACCAGATCTTCGAGCAGATCCTGGGCATCCAGGCGCTCAACCTGCAGAAGGGCTACAAGACCTGCGCCGCCGAAGGTTGCAAGCTAAGCTTCGAGCCCGACGGCGCGATCACCGTCTGCAAGACGGCCGAAAAGCCCCTCGGCAGCGCCGCCGACCTCCCCGAGGTGTTCAAGACCCCGTGGTACAAGACCTCGGCGATGAAAGCCTACGAGACCACCCCCTACTGCCGGGGCTGCGCCATCGAGGGCTTCTGCTCCGGCCTCTGCCTGGGGACGATCCAGAAGACTTTCAATAACATCACCACCCTGGTCACGCCGGCCTGCGACGTCTACCGGGAGCTCACCCAGCGCCTGATCCAGAGCGTTCCCGATCAGCAGGTCGAGAAGCTCTATCTCTCGGCTCTCCAGTAGAGCAGAAGGGGGTGAGGAGCATGGACCGATACGTCAAATCACCCGACCTCCGCGAGCTGCCGGTGGGCGAGAACGTCGCCGTCTACCACCGTCTCCTGGGCGGCCTCTGTATCCTCGACGGCGAAGCCAAGGACGTCCTCGCCGGCTTCGACCGCCCGCAGGAGGTGGCGGCCGCGGCGCTCGCGGGCGAGGACAAATCGCTCGAATCGCAGCTCGTCCGCCAGCTCGTCCTGCGCCAGCTCCTCGTCCGCGAGCCTGGGGCGACCGGCGAGGCGGACGGGCCGGGGATGCCGGGGATACCGGCCGAGGCGAAGATCAACGTCGTCCAGCTGGTCCTCGTCAACGCCTGCAACTTCGGCTGCACCTACTGCTTCGAGGGGGTGCAGGGGACCGACCTCGAAAAAAAGGAGAAAGGCGCCGGCACCCTTTCCATTCTGGCCCGCCAGAAGAGCGCCGGGGACAGCGTGGTGGTCAATCTGAACGACTCGGTCTACGCCTCCGAGACCCGCCTGGCGCACCAGCTCGACCCCGGCAACCGGCTGATGCGCCCCGAGTCGGCGGTCGAGTACGTCGAAAAGGCGATCGCGATCGCCCGCTCGACCGGGGTGACCCAGCTGATGATCCAGTTCTTCGGCGGCGAGCCGCTCCTCAACTGGCCCGCCATCCGCGCCGTCCTCCACGCCTTCGGCACCGGCGCGGCGCACGGCATCACCCTCCAGTACACGATCGTCACCAACGGCTCGCTGATCAGCGAGGAGGTGGCGAGCCTCTTCGCCGAGCACGCGGTCGGCGTCTGCGTCAGCTTCGACTCGGTCAAAAGCAAGAGCCGGCCGCTCAAGAACGGCAGCGACAGCACCCCGATCGTCGTCGAGGGGCTGCGCCGCCTCCAGAAGTACGGCAACCGGGTGGCGATCAACGCCGCCCTCTCCTCGGACACCTGGGCGAGCTTCGACGAATCGCTGGTCGACTTCGCCGAGGAGCACGGGGCGTCGGAGATCGGCGTGGTCGTCGATTTGGACCCCACCTTCTACGCCCGCTTCGGCCAGGAGAACATCATCGAGAAGCTCTGGGGCCTGGTCCAGGCCGGGGCCGAGCGCAATATCGTGGTCACCGGCTACTGGCACCAGATCTTCCAGCTCCTCCTGGGCTTCAACGTCGTGCCGCAGCGCGGCTTCAAGAACTGCTCGGCCAAGGGGGCGCAGCTGTCGATCGAGCCCAACGGCGCGGTCTTCGCCTGCAAGGCGAGCTCCGGGCACTTCGGCTCGATCCAGGAGGGCGAGGGGCTGCTCCAGTCGGAGGTCTACAAGCACCACGCCTCCCTGCGCTACGAGAACCCGAAGATCTGCCGCGGCTGCGAGATCGAGGGCTTCTGCGCCGGGCTCTGCCTGGGGCCGATCGAGAAGAAGTACGGCGAGGTCGACAGCGTCGAGACCAGCGCCTGCGACGTCTACCGGGGGATCACCCGGCGGTTCATCCAGGCCCTGGCCCCCTACCAGGTCCCGACCTTCGACCTGGCAGCGGCTCGGTCGGCCGAAGCTTGAGCGCCCGGGCGGCCGCTTTGGACGACTGGAATCGGACGGCGGTCGACTACCCGCGCGACCAGACGGTCCACGCCCTGTTCGCGGCCCAGGCGGCGCGCACCCCGGACGCGGTGGCCCTGATCGCCGGGGCGCGCGCGCTGACCTATGCCGAGCTCGACCGCCGGGCGAACCGGCTGGCCCATGCCCTCCGGCGGCGGGGGGTGGGCCGCGAGGCGCGCGAGGCGCGCGAGGCGGTAGTAGGGCTCTGCCTCGAACGCTCGCCCGAGCTGGTGATCGGCAAGCTGGGCATCCTGAAAGCCGGCGCCGCCTGCCTCCCGATGTCCGCCGGCTTCCCGCCCGAGCGGATCGCCTACCTCCTGGCCGACGCGGACGCCCAGGCGGTGCTCGCCGTACGCTCGACCCTCGATCGGATCCCTCCGGGGTTCCGCGCGGTGCTCTGCCTGGACGCGGAGCCGGACCTCACGGCCGGAATGCCGGCCCACCCGCCGGACCTGCCGGTTCTCCCGATCCACCTCTCCTATGTCATCCACACCTCGGGGTCGACCGGGGCGCCCAAGGGGGTCTTGATCACCCACCGGGGGGTGGTGCGCAACCTGATGGCCGACAACCCCTTCTCCTTCCGTGGCGACGACACGGTCCTTCAGTACGCGCCGGTGACCTTCGACGCCGCGACCTACGAGATCTTCGGCACCCTGCTGGTGGGGGCGAAGCTCGCCATCGCCCCCGCTGGCGATCTGTCGCTCGCCGAGCTGGGAGACCACCTCGGGCGCGCCGCCGTCTCCGCCGCCTGGCTGACCGCGGCGCTCTTCCACCAGATGGTCGAGTACCGGCTGGACGACCTCCAGGGGTTGCGCAAGATCGTCTCCGGCGGCGAGTCGCTCTCGGTCCGCCACGTCCAGAAGGTGCTCCGCGAGCTGCCGGGGTGCGAGCTGGTCAACGGCTACGGCCCCACCGAGAACACCATGTTCTCGAACGCCTTCCCGGTCCGCGCCCTGGAGGAAGGGGCGGCCAACGTGCCGATCGGCCGGCCGGTCGCCAACTGCACGGCGTACGTCGTCGACCGGGACTTCGACCCGCTGCCGGTGGGGGAGGAGGGCGAGGTCTATGTCGGGGGCGACGGGCTTGCCCGAGGCTACCTCGGGCTGCCGGAGCGGACCGCCGAGAAGTTCGTCCCCGACCCGTTCGGCGGCCGGCCGGGTGAGCGGCTCTACCGTTCGGGCGACCTCGGCCGCCGCCTCCCCGGCGGGGAGATCGAGTTCCTGGGCCGCATCGACCGGCTGGTCAAGATCCTCGGCTTCCGGGTCGAGCTGGGCGAGATCGAGGCGGCCCTGGCGAGCCATCCGGAGGTGGGGGAGTGCGTGGTCGCCGCCCTGCCCGACCCGGCGACCGGGCACCGCCGGCTGGTCGCCTACTACGTGGCGCGGACCCCCTGCCCCCCGGGCGCGCTGCGGGCGTATCTCAAGGACCGGCTGCCCGAGACGATGCTCCCCGGCCTCTACGTCCCCTTGGAGCGGCTGCCGGTGACCCCCAACGGCAAGGTGGATCACCGGGCCCTCCCCAATCCCGGCCGCGAGCGGCCGCCGCTCGCCGCCGCCTACGTTTCCCCGCGCTCGGCGGTCGAGCGGGAGCTCGTCGGCATCTGGCAGGAGGTCCTGGGCTTCGACCGGATCGGCGTTCACGACGACTTCTTCGAGCTCGGCGGCAACCCTCTGCTCGGCACCCTCGTCGTCACCCAGGTCCACGAGCGGTTCGGTCTGCCGTTGCCGCTGCGGTCGTTCCTGGAGCGGGCGACCGTGGCCGCCCTGGCCTCCCTGGTCGAGGCCGGCGCATCGAAGCCGGGAAACCAAATCGTGGCCGGCTCGTAGAGAGAATCATGAACACCGCAATGACGACCACCGCTTTCACCCTCGACGGTTACCCCATCCAACGTACCCTGGGCGTGGTGCGCGGCATCACCGTGCGCTCGCGCTCCATCTT
>DASQPA010000135.1:0-63474 GCA_035644215.1 Thermoanaerobaculia bacterium | reverse complement strand
GTTCCGGGTCTGGAACGCCGTACTTCGGGTTTGGAGCTCCGTACTTCTGCCGCAGAAGTCCCGTACTTTGGGTTCGGAGCCGGGTATCTCCGGTTTGGAAGCTCGGTACTTCCGGTTTGGATGGCCGTACTTCGGATCTGGAACGCCGTGCTTCGGGTTTGGAAGCTCCGTACTTCTGCCACAGAAGTCCCGTACTTTTGGTTTGGAGCTGGGTATCTCTGCCGTGGATCTCTGTACTTCTACGCCTAACTAGGTATGGCAGCGCTGAGCGGAATCAGGCATGATGGAGCCGTTAGGGGAGAACGATGTGCATGATCCACATCGACCTGCCGGAAAGCGTGCTCTTGACGACGGGACAATCGCAGGAGGACTTCATCAAGGAAGCGAAGTTCCTGCTCGCCCTGAAGCTCTTCGAGCTTGGGCGGATGTCTTCCGGCCGGGCGGCAGATCTCTGCGACCTGCCGCGGGTCGACTTCCTGCTGCTCGCCGGGAGAGCCGGGGTTCCCGTGGCGGATCTCGATGAAGAGGAGCTGAGCCGCGAGTTCACTCATGGATGAAGGGCCGATCCTCTGCGATGCCGGCCCCTCATCGCGCTTTCCATGGTGGAGTGTCTGGCTGTGCTCGAGAGGCTCTACCGCCGTGTCCTCGTACCGGAAGCCGTATTCCGTGAAATCGTCGACTCCGGCGCCGGTCGCCGGGGCGGCCCCTCCTCGGGACCGCCCCTCTCGCTACGGCAACACCCCGCAACACCCTCCCTCAGAACGGCAACTGCCCCCAGAAGCCGGTCTGGCCGTCCAGGGGGTGGAAATAGAGCAGGTTGGTCGTCGGGTCGGTCACCGCGGTGGCAAAGACTTCCGACACGGCGCCGGCGCAGGCGTTGAGCGAGGTCACGAAAGGCCCCGCGGTGGCGATTCCCAGGGCGTTGCTGGGGCCGCTGGTGACCGGCGCGGGCAGGATCGAGTTGCCGCTCCCCGCTCCCGGCACCCATTCGACCTCGGTGAAGGTCACCGTGGCCCCGGGGACCGGATTGCCGCTCTGGTCGACCAGGGTGAAGCTCGCCATCAGCTTGGCCTTGCTGCCGCAGGCGATGGTCACCGGCGTCACCACCGTCTGCGCGATGTGCACCGACTGGAAGTCGAGACCCTGGATGGCGACGTTGTTGAAGATGAAGGTCGAGGTGTTGCCGGGAGCGGCGGGATCGGTCGATTTGACGTAGACGTCATAGCTCTGGCCGGGTGGAATCCCCCGCACCACCAGGACGTGCTCCTTCTTGAACTGCAGGTCCTCCTTGACCACGAGGGGCAGCGAGCCGGGCGCGGCCCCCGCGATCCGGACCTCGATCCGGCTCGTGCCCTCGTTCTTGGTCTGCCAGCGGAGCTTGGCGATGCCGGCGCTCTTCCAGGCGATCGCGGGAGCGACCGCGAACAACGGCGGCGTCGTCGAGGGCGGCGGCAGGCTCAAGGGGTTCGCCGGGTTGGAGCCCAGGCGCATCTCGTAGCCGTCCGGGAAGCCGTCGCCGTCGGTGTCGGCGATCCCCACCACCGCGCCGGCCGCCGGCTCGTTGCCGTCGAGGGCGAAATCCATGTCGGAATCGAGGCCCAGGCGATACCCCGAGCCGCGCGGCGTTCCCACCAGCAGGAAGACCCCGCGCCCCGCCGCCGCCGTCGCGACGAGCGTGGTATAGGCGAACGGCCCCACCCCCGTCGTGTCGGTGTCGAAGACGGCGGTCGCCGGGTTGTACTTCATGCCGATGTTGCGCGCCACGCCGCCGACGAACATCCAGCCCCGGAGAATGAGATCGATGTTGGCGGTATTCACCGGGCTCGCCTGGCCCTGCAGCAGCGTGGTGAACGGATGGGTGGCGACCGGTGTCGCGGCGCTCGCCGGGTTGAGCGTCCAGGCGTACGCCGCGGCGGGCGGCATGCCGGTGTCGAGCTCGCTCAGGAAGGCGACGATGTTGTTGCGGTCGGTCTGGGTCAGCTGAGCGGTCTGGAAGACGCCCAGGTTGACGAAATCCGCCACGGTATCCGCGAAGCTGCCGGTGTTGCCGAAGCCCCAGCCGGTTGCCGGCACCTTGTCCAGGGGATAGACCTGGAACGGCGACGCCGGCGGGGTGGGAGGGGGCGGCGGCGGCGGGTAGAGCGAGGCGTAGTTGACGATGTCGCTCTCCTTGTCGAAGAGGCCGCGCAGCTGGGTCGCGTCGTCGGCGAGCAGGCCGGTGATGTCGTTGTTGATCTGGTGATTGGTGCCGGAGCCGCCGGCCATGCCGTGGCAGAACTGGCACGAAATCGCCTGGGTGGTCGCCGGCGTGTTGGTGTCGAAGCTCACCGTGTGCGCCGTCAGGCAGCGGAAGGCAAACTCGCCCTGGACGGCGTTCGGCAGGGGTGGCGGATTGGAGGAGAGCGCGCGGTTCTCCTGCTGGTTGGGATTGGCGGGATAGGAGAGCGAGAAGACGAAGGCTTCGAATTGCGACATCTCGGTCGGCGACAGCTGGGTGCCGCCCAGGAGGCCCTGGAACGCCGGATTGAAGAAGGCCAGATCGGCCCGGTCGCCCCGCCAGTGGAAGGGCGGCGTCTCCTCGATGCCGCGCAGCGACAACGTCGTCTTGGTCCCCTTGGGAACCCGGCCGAGCGGTGAGGCGAGGGAGAGGTCGCCGGTGAAATCCGACAGGTCCCAGGCGATGCGGTCGAGGTGACCGTCGACGTGGCAGGTATTGCAGCTCTGCACCTTGTTCTGGGCGCGCAGCGAGTTGATGGCGACGAAGCGCCCTTCTCTGGCCAGAGCGGGCGTGACGTCGAATCCGATCGACACCGTCTGCACCGGCGCGTTGACGCTGCCGGAGGCCACCGGCACGCTATAAACCTGAACGCGGTTGTCGCGGCTGTAGGTGTAGACGACGTTCTGGTTGGGATGGAGGACGAGGCCGCGGACGCCGAAGTTCTGGTGCCGGGTCGACGAGAAGGTGGTGAGCCCGCGCAGCTCCGCCACCACCGTGGGGGTCGCCCCGCTCAAATCGACCACCGCGACGTTGTGGGTTTCGTAGCAACCGACGTAGAGCGTCTGGAAACTGGCGGCGAACGCCATCTGGTTGGGCATCGAGCAGGCGTAGCCCTGGCTCAGCAGGCCGGGCAGGGCGCCGCTGTTCAGATCGAGGCTGGCCGGGGGGGTGAGGGGCGCCGGGGTGCCCGCCGCCAGGGGCAGCGCATGGGTCAACCGGTGGCGCGCGATCGGGTTGTTGGTGCCGAATTGGAACTCGCCCACCAGCGTATTGTTGTGGTCCACGTTCGAAACCCACAGCTCGCCGGTGTTGTTGTTCTTCTTGAGGTCAAAGTTGATCGAGCCGGTCCGCCAGAGCGCCTCGGACGCCGCGCTGGGGCCGGGCACCTGGAAGCGCAGTACGTCGCGGTCCGGGGGCGGCGGGATGATCGGAGTGGCGGCTGGATTGTAGAAGCTCCAGAGGTTGAAAATGAGATCGGTCAGGATCGTACCGAGCGCCGGCATGGTGCCGTTGCCGCTCTCGAAGGAGAGCGCGTAGAGATTGGTGCCGTCCAGGAGCAGCGAGCGCGGCTCCTCGACGTGCACGACGGCTGAGGTGGGGCTCGGGAAGGGGGTGCCGAAGTCCAGGTTGGTGGCCACCGTGCGGGTGGCCGTATTGATCTCCGCGATCTGGTTCGACGCCGAGAGCGAGATCCAGGCCTTGCTCCCCGTGGAATTGAACACGATGCCGGAGGGCTCGCTCTTCAGCCGGATGCTGTCGAGGACCCGGCGGCTGGCGCGGTCGACGATCACCACGCTGTTCGACGACTGGCACACCACCCACATCTCTTCCGGCACGGCGGACGGCCGCGACGCGACGGCGACCGGCCCCAGGGCCACCTTGACGTTGGCGAGCACCGTGAGGTTCGTCGGAACGGCGGTGGAGAAGACCGTGACGCTGGCATCCGGAAGGTTGACCGCCCACAGCTCGGCGCCGCCGGCGGTCAGCGCCAGGGGGGCCACGGGGCCTTCCTCCAGATTGACGAAGTAGCCATCCCGGTTGTCGACCCGGGGGCCGGTGGTCTGACAGACGGGCGGGGTCTGAGCCTCGGCGGCCAGCGGCATCCAAAGCACAGCCAGGGCCGTGAACAGAGCCATGGGGGCACTCAGTCCGGAACGCTTCATAGGCGTCTCCTTATGTGTGCAGCAGAGAGGAGGAGGACCGTGATCGGTCCCTATAAGCTTAGGGTGTCCAAGGCTTGCCGGAGCGGTACAGCGTGCCTCACCCCCGGAGCGGGTGGACCTTCTCGTTCCAGGCGATCAGCTCCTCCGGCGGGACCTTCGCCACGGCCTGGCCGCGGACCTCCAGGGGGAGGTCCGCGAGCTTGCGGAAACGCACACAGGCCTTCCCCATGTCGAGCTTCTTGCCCGCCTTCTGAAACTCGGCCCTCAGCCACTCCTGCGCCGCGGGGTTCATGTAGACGCCCAGTAGGTAGAGGGCGAAGTGGTTCTTCTGGGCGGCGAGACCGGCATAGCTCAGGGGCTGCCCATTGTAGGTCTTGGGGTAGCGTTTCAAGGGGATCTCGTAGCTGATCATCCCCCAGTTCATCGTCTCCTGATAGCCGGCCGGAAGGTGCTGCAAGATCACCTCCCGCATCGCGGTGACGACGGCACGGCGCTCTTCCGGCAGCTCCTCGAGATACGCTTCGACCGTCGCGGCACGGCTGCTGACCATTGCGGCCTCCTCGGCAACGGGGCTCGACCGCCCTCGACTGTACCACCTCAGCCTTCGCCGGCGACCGTTCTGCGCCAACCTGAGGAGTTGGGTGCCCGCCGAGGTATGCTACCTCCATGCCGATGAGTCATACAATCACGGTTCGACTTAGCGACGAGTTGGCGGCCTGGCTGGAAGCGGCTGCTGCGCAGCGCGGCGTGTCCCAGGGCAAGCTGATCCGCGATCAGTTGGAGAAGGCAAGGACGAGCGGCGAGGCGCAGGGCTTCCTGCGCCTCGCAGGAGCCGTCAGCGGACCTGAGGACTTGTCGCGTCGCAAGGGCTTTTCGCGCTCGTGAAGGGATTGCCGATACCGGCTTCCTCGTCGCTCGCAGGTCGCGACTGTTTCAAGTTGTCGAAGAAATACATGCTTTGATCCGCTTTGAAAAATTGAGTAGCGACTGCTGATCGCAGCGAAATGGCTGCATATCCGTCAAGCGGCCAAATGTCCTGTCGGCAACACGAAGCCTCTCCATGACGTGAGCAACGGCCTCTTCGTCTCCCGCCAGTTTCGCGCCCAGTACTGTAAAAACAGGCAAGCCAAAAGCTTCTGCCAGCAGAATTTCCGTCCGCAGCACTTCCGCCTCAGCGATGCTTTCATCCAAGACGACGACTTGTATCGATGCATTCAGCACTCCGCGGGCCTGGGCTTGCCGCCAATTATCTCCGACCCTACAGTCTTCTGTAGCGACCCACGCTGAGATTCCGTCTCGCTCGAGTTGACGAGCGATCTGCGTAGCGAGCTCCGCCTCGTTGTTGCAGTAGGCAACGTACACCGTCTTCCTCGCTGGCTCTTGACCGACGCTTCGCGCAGCAGTGATCACGCGCTGAATTGCCTCCTGTCGGGTGATCGATAGGCCAACCACACTGAGCCTGTACAGACGCACCATGAAAGTATCCGCTAGACCCTTGGTCTCTTCGTATTCGTCGAGCAGATCAAAGCAATCCTCCAGCACTACCGGTAGTACGACGCATCCTCGGCTTCTGGCTATGAATATCTCCATACGGCAAGTTTCGCTTTGAATGTAGCCCGGTGTCAGCAAAGCGACGAACGATCCGCAGGATCGCAGCTCCTCCAGAAGCTTAGGTCGCCACTTTGTGCCGGGTTCGATACCTCTGTAATCCATCCAAGGAGAAAGCCCCGCGGACTTAAGCTCGGCGTAGAATTCGTCAGCCATGGCTCGATTTGCAGTCTTGTAGGAGATGATGACACTTTTCTGTTCGCTCATAGTTGCCTCTCCGCGTTCGACTGTGCCCTCGACCCCGCCGCCGCTGCGCCTCAGGCGTTCCTGTCCAACCTGCGGACGCGAACTACACTCGCCGGCAGCGCGAGAATTTCCGGATCGCCGGTGATGACGGGCGCACCCTCCGCCCGCCCCGTAGCGACGGCGAACGCGTCGGCGTACGACAATCGGTGCGCTGCCTTCACTCTGGCGGCCTCCAGGACCAGCCCTTCCCGCGCCGGCACAATTTCGATCGGCAGAGCCTTGATCTGAGCGAGACGCTCCTCGGCCTGTGGCTCGGCGGTGAGTTGGAGCAGCCGGTAGAAGACCTCGCCGAGGTTGACCACGTTGAGAAGCAGTCGGAGGTTCCCGGACCGAGCGCGTCGGAGATAGCGCCTCATGGCCGCGGCGCCGGGTTCCTCGGCACGCAGAAATGCCAGGATGCCCCACGAATCAACGACTGCGGTGGCGCCAGTGCTCATCGGTCTCGATCTCGGCGAGGTGCTCGGCCTCGAGCTCCGCGAGCGGGTCGCGGGAATGGGCCTTCAGACAGCCGTACAGGCTGTCGATGGGATCAGCGGCGCGCAGCGGCGCGAGGCGCACCGTGCCATCTCCGACCTCTTCGACGGCAAGCTGTGTGCCCGGCACCCACCGGAGCCGCTCGCGGACGAGCTTGGGGATCACGACTTGCCCCTTGCTGGTGACCCGGGTCTCTGCTTTCATAAGCCTATCTTACCACGACGGTAAGACAGCCGAGGTTCGAAGGCGGCACCGCCCTTGGCGACGCCTGCCGAGGGCGCGTCGAGATTTTCGGTGCGTTCCCCTAACCAATCGGCCCCTCGGTGGGACCTATCCCGCACAGAAGAGAGCCCCACCGAACCCGAAAGGAGAGACCGATGCGCAACGCCGACACCCCGGCCGCCGAGCCGAAGGCTGAGAAGCCCACCACCAAGAAGGGCAAGCTCGACGCCCACCAGCCCGTCGAGACCGCCGTCGTCCGTGACCCCGATCCCAACGCCGCCCCTCCCGGCCGCTGCTGACTCGGGAGACCGCGCCACGCCCCCCCCGCGGTATCGACCGCGGGGGCCGCCCTTCCCAATCGCACCGAGGAGACCGCCCATGGCCCGCTACGCCGACCTGGAGATCCGCATCCTGCCCCGCGGGCAGGACGGGCAGATCCCCGTCGAGGTCACCTACAGCGGCGAACAGGAGTTTCCCCCGGGCCATCTGGACCCTACGCTCCTCGCCTGGACGCCGGAGGGCGATTCGGAGGCGGACGGGACGCGCCTCTTCGCCGCCCTGTTCGGCGACCCCGCGCTGCGCCGCGCCTGGGACCAGGCGGCGGGGCAGAGCCGCACCCGGCGGGTGCGCCTGCGCCTCGATCCGGCCGAGCCCGCCCTCCATGCCCTGCCCTGGGAGCGCCTCTGCGACGGCGGCCCGGCCCGCCTCCTGGCCGCCGATCCCGACACCCCCTTCTCGCGCTACCTGCCGGCCGAGCAGCGCCCCGGCCGGCCGGTCTTCGAGCGCCCGATCCGCCTCCTCGCCGCCGTCGCCAACCCCGGTGGCTTGGCGGACTATGGCCTCCCCGCCCTCGACGTGGAGGCGGAGAAGGCCATGCTCACGGAGGCCCTCTCGGCGCTCCCGGCGGGCGAGATCGAGCTCACCTTCCTGGACGGGCCGGTCACCCTGCCCGCCCTCGCCGCGGCGCTCGCCCGCGGGCCGCACGTCCTCCACCTGGTGGCCCACGGGCAGTGGAGCGAGGAGCTGGGCGGCGCCCTCTGCCTGGTCGCCCCGGAGGGCGGCGGGGTCGCCCAGGCCCGGGAGGAGGAGCTCGCCGGCCTCGTCGCCGAGCAGGGCGGCAGCCTGCGCCTGGTGGTCCTCGCCAGCTGCGAGAGCGCCCGGCGCTCCAGCCGCGACGCCTGGCGCGGCCTCGCCCCGCGCCTGGTCCAGGCCGGCGTGCCGGCGGTCGTCGCCATGCAGGACCCGGTGGGGGTCGAGGACGCCCGCGCCTTCGCCGCCGCCTTCTACCGCCATCTCCTGGCCGAGGGCGTCGTCGACACAGCCGCCAACCGCGGCCGCGCCGCCCTCCTCGCCGCCGGCAGCCCCGACGCCGCCTCGCCCGTCGTCTTCCAGCGCCTGCGCGAGGGCCGGCTGTTCAGCCGCGGCGGCGCGATCCAGGGCACGGGCGCCGACCTCTTCTGGAGCTCGCTGCTCGACATCATGGCCGAGGGGCGCTGCGTGCCCATCCTGGGACCCGGGGTGACCGAGGGGCTGCTCCCCTCGCCCCCCGAGCTGGCGCGCGCCCTGCCGCAGCGGCTGGAGCTCACCTATCCCTTCTCGGACCGCGACGATCTGCCGCGCGTCGCCCAGTTCGTCGGCGCCTTCGACCCCGAGCTGCCGCGCCGCGAGGTGCTGCGCCTGATGACCCGCAGCCTGCGCCGCCGCTACGGCCTGCCGCAGTCGCCGCGCGACGAGGTGCGCCTGGCCGAGGCCATCCGCGCCGCCGACTGGGGCCACCTCTCCGCCGCCCGGGAAGAGACGGAGATCCATCATCAGCTCGCCGATTTCGGCCTGCCGCTCTACCTGACCACCAACTGCGACAGCTTCATGGCCCAGGCCCTGGAGGCGCGGGGCAGGAAACCGCACCGGCTGGCCCTCGACTGGCAGGGCGAGAGCGAGGACCGCGAGCCGGCGTTCGACTGGAGCCCCGAGGAGCCGCTGGTCCTCCACCTCTTCGGCACCGACCTGGACCCGCGCTCCCTGGTGCTCACCGAGGACGACTACCTGGACTACCTCGCCCGCGTCTCGCGGGCCGAGGACAACCTCCTGCCGGCGCGGGTCTCCGAGGCACTCTCCCACCAGGCCCTCCTCTTCCTCGGCTACCGCCTGCGCGACCTCGACCTGAAGATCCTCCTGCGCGGCTTTCTCGAGCACCTGGACCACCGGGCGCACAAACCGCTCCAGCTCGCCGTCCAGATCGATCCCCAGGAGGTGCGGGAGGACGGCTACGACAACGCCCGCTCCTACCTCGAAAAATATTTCGGCGACTGCAACATCCGGCTCTACTGGGGGAACGCCCGCCAGTTCGTCGACGAGCTCCACGACCGCTTCGTCAAAAGCGGAGGAGGATGAGAGATGACCTCACTGCCTGCCGACTTCCGCTGCAACGGCATCGACGCCGCGACCGGCGAGCCCTACTACCCGCCGCTCCCCCGGGCCGCCGTCTCACGCCTGGCGCGTGGCCTGCCCGGCGGCGACCCGGCCCGCGCCGCCGCCCGCCGCGAACGGCGCACGGCCCGGCCCCGGCTCGGCCTGCGCGAGGGCCTCGACCCCAAGGACCTGGCCGCCGCCGGCTGGGGGATCGTCTTCCCCAAGGATTCCGACCCGGCCGTGCGCGAGGCCCTGGCGCCGCTCGTCGAGCACCGCCGCGCCCAGGCCGCGGCGAGAGACGAGCGCTTCTTCCGTCTTCTGGCCGGGGAGGACGGGGTCCAGCCCAGCGAGTCCTGGCGCGACTTCCGGAACCGCCACGGCGGCGGACCTGACGAGGCGGACCCGGCGAAGCTCCCCTTCTACCTCCTCCTGGTGGGCGACCCCGAGGCTCTGCCGTTCGAGCTGCAGGGCGGCCTCGATCTCCAGTACGCGGTGGGCCGGCTGGCCTTCGACACCGCCGAAGAGTACGCCCACTACGCCCAGAGCGTGGTGGCGGCCGAGACGATCGGCGCGGCCGGAGCGGGAGCCCCGCGCTGCGCGGCCTGCTTCGGGGTACAGAACCCCGGCGACCCGGTGATGGAGCTCACCGCCCTGCACCTGGTCCCCGCCGTCGCCTCCTTCCTCGCCCGGGAGCGGCCGGACTGGACGGTCGCGACCCACCTGGGAGAGACCGCGACCAAGGCCCACCTCGCCCGCCTGTTGGGCGGCGAGGAGACGCCGGCCCTCCTCTTCACCGCCACCCACGGGGTTTGCTTCCACGACGACGTCGAGCGCCAGCGCCGGGAGCAGGGATCGCTCCTCTGCCAGGACTGGCCGGGGAGCGGGGCGGTCACCCGGGCGCACTACTTCTGCGCCGAGGACGTGGTGGTGGAGGGGGGCCACGGGCTCGCCGGGCTCATCGCCTTCCACTTCGCCTGCCACGGCGCCGGCACGCCGCGCCTGGAGTCCTACCCGCGGGAGGACGGCGGCGCCCCGCGGCCGCTCGCCCCCGCCGCCTTCGTCTCCCGGCTGCCGCAGCGCCTGCTCGCCCATCCCCAGGGCGGCGCCCTGGCGGTCGTCGGCCACGTCGAGCGCGCCTGGTGCCACTCGTTCGTCTGGAACGGGGAGGAGGAGGCGCAGATGTTCCAGAGCACCTTCCTCCGCCTGCTCGACGGCTATCCCGTGGGCGCGGCACTCGAGCCCTTCGGCCAGCGCTACGCCCATCTGGCCGTCGAGTTGGAGGAGGAGCGGCAGAGCGTCGGCTTCGGCAAGCTCGACGACAGCCGCCTCCTGGAGCTTTGGACGGCGGCCAACGACGCCCGCAACTACGCCCTCCTGGGCGATCCCGCCGTGCGCCTGCCGGGATGAGCGGGAGAGAACGATGGACGCGCCGGCCAATCCCTACCCGGGTCCTCGCCCCTTCGCCACCGCGGACGGCGCCGGCTTCTGCGGCCGTGACCGCGAGGTGGCCCGGCTGCGCGCGCGCGTCGTGGCGCGGCGCGCCGTCCTCCTCTTCGCCCCCTCCGGCGCCGGCAAGACCTCGCTCCTGAAAGCCGGGCTCCTCCCCGCGCTCGCCGGCATCCCCGGCATCCCCGGCATCACCGTCCTCCCCCTCGCCCGGGTGGGCGGTCCCCTCCCCGCCCTGCCCGCCCCGCCGGCCAACCCCTACACGCTCTCCACCCTGCTCGACCTCCTGGCCGGGGAGGTCGAGCCCCAGGAGGCGGCGCAGTGGTGCCTGGCCGCCGGTCTGGCCCGGCTCCTAAGGGAGGAGCCCGAGCCCCGGCGCTCGGGTCCGCATCTCCTCGTCCTCGATCCCTTCGAAGAGCTGTTCACCGCCCACGCCGAGCGCCCGGCCGACCGCGCCGGCTTCTTCCGCGAGCTGCGCGAGGCCCTCGACCGCCATCCCCAGGTGAGCCTCCTCCTCTCGATGCGCGAGGACTTCGTCGGCCAGCTGGAGCCCTTCCTGCCCCTCCTCCCCGACCGCCTGCGCAGCCGCTTCCGCCTCGGCCTCCTGGATGCCGTCGCCGCCCGCCAGGCGATCGACCTGCCGGCGCGGCGGGCCGGCGTCCCCTTCACCGAGGAGGCCCTCGGCACCCTGGTCGACGACCTGCGCCGGGAGCGCCTGCAGCGGGAGGACGGCACGGTCGTCGAGCGGCTCGGCGACGAGGTCGAGCCGGTCCAGCTCCAGGTGGTCTGCCGCCGCCTCTGGGAGCGGCGCGGCGAGGCGGCGGAGATCGATGGCGAGATCCTCACCGCGGCGGGGAGCGTCGACGGCGCCCTCGGCCGCTACTACGGAGAGCAGGTCGCGCGGGCCGCCGCGGCGGGTGGGATCCCCGGGGTGACCGAGCGGCGGGCGCGGGCCTGGATCGGCGGTCGGCTGGTGACCGCGAGCGGCCTGCGCGGCCAGGTCCTGCGCGAGCCGGAGCGCACCCAGGGGCTCGACAACCGGGTCCTCGCCCAGCTGGTCGAGGCCCACCTGGTGCGCGCCGAGGAGCGGCGCGGCATGGTGTGGTACGAGCTCGCCCACGATCGGCTGATCGCCCTCGTCCAGGCCGACAACGCCGCCTGGGAGGCGGCCCACCTCGCGGCCTGGGAGCGACGGGCCGCGCTGTGGGAGCGCGAGGCGCGGCCGGACGGGCTGCTCCTCGCCGGTGAAGAGCTGGCGACGGCCGAGCGCCAGGCGGTCGCCGCCCACCTGGAACCCGCCGAGAGCGACTTCCTCGCCGCCAGCCGGCGGGCTCGCGATGCCGCCCACCGCGAGCGGCGCCAGGCCTGGCGGCTGCGGTTCTACGCCGCCGCCGCCACCCTCTTCCTCCTCGTCGCCCTGGGCGGGCTCTTCGCCGCCCGGGAGGCCCGGCGGCGGGCGGAGACCGAGGCCCTGGCGGCCCTGGCTCTGGCGCAGATGGACGAGCGGCAGGACCAGGGCCTGCGCCTCGCCCTGGAGGTGGGGCGGCGGGGGGAGGAGCTGCTCTCCCGGCGTCTCCTCTTCGCCGGGCTGGAGCTCCGGCCGCACCTCGCGGCCCTCCTCGACGGTCATCGCGCCGAAGTCCTCGCCGTCGCCTGGAGCCCCGAGGGGCGGCGCCTCGCCTCGGCGGGGCGGGATGGCGCGGTGCGGCTGTGGGACGCCGCCGCGGAGAGATCGCTCGGGCCGCCGCTCCTCGCCGGCGCCGCCGAGGTCTGGGGTCTCGCCTGGAGCCCGGACGGGCGGCTTGCCGCGGCGGGCAAGGACGGCGTGCCCCGGATCTGGTCCCCCGGCGTTCCCGCGCGCACCCTGGAGGCGGCGGCCGGACAGGAGATCTACGCCCTGGCCTGGAGCCCGGACGGGCGATCCCTCTATGGCGCCCTGTCCAATTTCAAGGTGCAGCGCTGGGATGCCGCCTCCGGACAGCTCGCCGGACTTCCTCTCGCCGGGGCCGAGGACTGGGTGCCGACCGTCGCGGTCAGCCCGGACGGCCGGACGGTCGCCGCGGGCAGTATGGACCACCGGGTACGGCTGTGGGACGCTGCCACCAGCCTGCCGGTGGGAGCGCCGCTCGCCGGCCACGCCGAGGGGGTGACCGCGCTCGCCTTCCGCCCGGACGGCCAGAGGCTCGCCTCGGCCAGCCTCGACGGCACCGTCCGCTTCTGGGGGCCGGCGGGCGGGGCGTTCCCCGACTCCCCCCCGCTCGAGCTCGGGCTGGGTCCCCTCCAGTCGCTCGCCTGGAGCGCCGACAGCCGCCGCCTCGCCGTCGGCGCCGCGGACGGCACGATCGCCCTCTGGGATGCGGAGCGGCGACGGCTCGTCGAGCCCCCATGGCGTGGCCTGCGGCCGCTCCACGGCCTGGCCTTCCGGCCGGACGGCCGGCTCCTCGCCTCGGCGAGCGGCCGGGCGGTCGCCCTCTGGGACCCCGAGGCCCGCACCCGGTTGGCCCGCCCGCTCGCGCTCTCCCCCCCGCTCCGGCAGATCACCGCTCTGGCGCCGCGCGCCGACGGCGCCGCCCTCGCGCTCACCGGCCTCGGCCCGGCGGGCCAGACCCCGGTGGTCGCGGTCGTCGACCCCGGCTCGGGACGAGCCCTGGGTCCCTTGCGGAACGGGCATCCCGGACGCCTTTCGACCCTCGCCTGGCGCGGCGCCTCCCTCGTCGGGGCCGGCCTCCACCGCGACCTGCGGCAGTGGGATGCCGCCGGCCGGCCGGTGGCGCTCCCTGGCCTCGCTCCAGGCGAGCGCTTCGCCACCCTCGCGCTGGCGCCGGACGGTACCCGCCTCGCCGCCGCCGAGGGGGCGGAGATCCGGCTGTGGAGCCTGACCGGCGGGCGACCGCGCACCCTCGGCCGCCTCCCCGAGGCCACCCGCCTCGCCTGGAGCCCGGATGGCCGGCGCCTGGCCGCGGGCGCCAAGCAGGGAGAGCTGCGCGTCTTCGACCTGGCGCGCGGGAGGGTGCTCTCGCTCCCCGGCCACACCGGCCGGATCGCGGCTCTCGCCTTCCGCCCGGACGGCCGCCGCCTCGCCTCGGCCGCCATGGACGGCACCGTGCGTCTCTGGCAGCTCCCTGCCGGCCGGGAGGCGATCGGTCCCCTGCGCGGCAGCGGCTATCCGACCGCTCTCACCTGGAGCCCGGACGGCCGGACCCTCGCCGTGGCGCGTTCCGACCTCGGAATATCCGCCACGATCGAGCTCTGGGACGCCGCAACCGGAACGTCCACCGGAGGTCCGCTCGCCGGCCACCCGGACGACGTCGCAGGCCTGCTCTTCACCCGCGGCGGCCGGAGCCTCCTGTCGATCGGGAACGACGGCACGGCTCTGCTCTGGGACGTCGATCCGCGCTCCTGGCGGGACCGCGCGTGCGCGCTCGTCCGGTGCGGGGCCGCCGTCGACGAGGGCAAGTAGCTGCGGCTCGACGCCGCGGCTCTCTGTCCGCGCTAGAATGCAGGGTGACCTGCGAGACTGTGAAAAAATCGGGTCGCACGCGGAGACTCCCGTAGAGACGCCCCAGGCGCTATCGAAATCCTTGCCGTTACCCCGCCGTCGGGGCGTCTCCAACGCCGACGGGACCGAGGCGTTTCCGGCCTACGGAGACGCCCCGACGGCAGTGGTTCCGGGGAAGTTCCGGACGGCGGCTGGGGACGTCTCTACAAAGGCCCGTGAGGTAGGGCCGATCCTTTCACAGCCTCTGAGCGAGAGAGTATGAAGAAGGGTAAGACCTCCGACCTTGCGGTTGCCGATGTCGGCGCGGACGACATTCTACCCGAGTACGATTTCAGTCGTGCTCGGCCCAACAAGTACGCCGCGCTGTACCAGAAAGGCGGTCTGACCGTCACGCTCGACCCCGAAATCGCGAAGGTGTTCCCGAGCGCAGCCGACGTCAACGAAGCTCTTCGGTCGCTGGCGAGACTCATCCGAGCTCAGCAGCGACGCAGCGCGAAGAAGACACGGCACGCATAACCTGTCGCGGCGTTCCCCCTGGGCGCAGGTCGGTAGCCTGGGTTGCCCACAGACCTCAAACTGAGGCTCCCTGGGAACGCCGGCGTCCTCGCCGGCTCTTTTTCCCCCACCCGCCCGGCCGGCGGGACGCCAGCGCTCCCAGGGAAAAATCGAACCTCTGGAACGCTCTACCCCTTCTGCCGTCTTGCCCGGATCTTCCCCACCTGCTCCTCGGCTCCCGGGCCGGCCGCTTCGAGAAGGGTGGCGAGCGCCCAGGGCGAGCGGATGAGCGCCTCGACGAGGTGGAGACCCTCCGCGAAGCGCGGCTCCCAGCGATCGAACCAGCCGGCGATCTGCGGACCCTGCTCGCCATACATGCCGAGCAGGGGGTAGCCGTCGGCGGTCTCGCCGTCTTCCATATGGAAGCGGGGCTCGCGGTCGAGGACGGGGAAGAGGACGGAGAGGAGCAGTGCCAGCTCCTCGTGCCACACGACCGCGACCGGCCGGTCGCCGGCCGCGAGGTCCTCCCATTGCCGCAGGACGGCCACGGCGCCGGGTTTACCCGGGACCGGCTCGATCTTCCACGGCCCGGCGAGCTCCGCCTCCGCGGCGGTGCTCCCCTCGTCCTGCTCGCGCAGGCGGGCCAGGTAGGCAGGGGCGAAGGCGTTGTCGAGGGGGGAAACGGACGGACTGGTACTATGGTGCGGGCTGCGCATGAGGTGATATCTCCTGCGTGGTCAAGAGGTCGGGCGGAGTTAGCGCTCTGTCCGGCCTCGCTTGTTTTGGGCGAGAGGCGAGTCCTCTCGATGTGGGAGAGTAGCAGAAGGGAGGCGGAAGGGGAAGGGGCTCACACCCGGCCTTCCATATCCCGCTGAATCTGCCCGATGAGCCCCCGCGTCTTCGCCACCTTCGCCGTCGCGCTTTCCCCGTAGGTCGCGAAACCACGCAGGGCCTCTTCGGCATAGGCGAGGGCCCCCCCTCTCCGAGGTTGTGAAAAAATCAGCCCCCTACCTCACGGGCCTTCGTAGAGACGTCCCCAGCCGCCGTCCGGAACCTCCCCGGAACCACCGCCGTCGGGGCGTCTCCGCAGGCCGGAGACGCTTGAGATCTCGGCCGCGTTGGAGACGCCCCGACGGCGAGGTAACGGCAAGGATTTCGATAGCGCCTGGGGCGTCTCTACGGGAATCTCCGCGTGCGACCCGATTTTTTCACAGGCTCTCAGCCCTTGACGGACGCAGACCCACGTTGAAGTCTTAGCGAACGGTGATTTTGTACGAGCCAGGTCCAGACACTTGCCCGACAAGTTGTTCACTCCCGTGTCTGGTGAGATAAACATCGGCTTTACCAAACCCTACAGTTTTGATAACAGCTTCTCCCCAACTTGCCTGCTCAGAGCTGGACCAACCTCCTGAGCCATGGCAATAAAGACGGATGTAGGCATCTGTCACATCGCTACCGTCGCTCCGGACAAGTTTAATACGATATGTAGACATCGCTCCTCCTTCTGAGATAAAAACTTAGAGTATGGTTATTACACTGTAACGGTCTGTCGAAACTCAAAATGTATAGGCGTTGTAATGCCACTATGAGCGGCCCAACCAATCCGGAGAGGGGAAACGACACCCAGGTCGAGTTGGAGGATCTCGGCGAGGAGAGCCCGTTCCTTCTCCTCCTTCTCACGAAGGCGGGCGAGGAACCGCTCCATGTCGAAGAAGCCGCCATGGCCGTCGAAATGGACGATCTGATAGGGCTTGCCCGCGGCGTGGGCGCGGTGCAGCGTCGCGGCCAAGGCTTCGAACGTGGGCGGGCGGAGCACGTCGAAGTCGAAGACCTGCCGTGCCTTCTCGGGGAGGCTCTTCAGGATTCCCGCGGAGACCGAGCGGAAGGGAACGTCGTCGCGCCCGTACGGCCGGCAGATCACCAGGAGAATGCGCAGCGGCGTGCCCGCCCGGAGCGTGGGGAGCTTGGGCGGTTCGGCCGGATTGGGCTGGGCGCGCACGAAGGACCGGGCGCAGAGAGCGACCGGCGCTTCCTCCTCTAATTCACGCAGCAACTCCCAGGGAATCGATGTCGCCTCGCGCACCCCGGTCACGATCTCGACCCGGGGCTCCTCCGGCGCCTGGAGGTAGTCCTCTAAATACCACCGGAGGTCCCGCTGATCGTCGTCCGAGAAGCGGAACGGGAAGCGGACATCGGCCGTCTGCCGGGCGAGGCCGTCGCCTTCGAGCGAGATCTCTACCCGGTGCAGGTCCTCGCCGACAGCGGTCTGGGTCAGGCGGAGGGTGGGCATGCTGATCCTAGAGACCCGGTTCCTGTCGGAAAGTGTACGCCGAACGACTGGTGTCCCCCGCAGGGTCGATGGAACGGCGAAGAGACACAACGAGCCTCGACGTGGAGACACTACGAACGTCCAAGAGACACAAGAGCCGGCCTGGAGACACTACAGGAGGCCTTGGAGACACCAGAAACCCGCGTGGAGACACTACAGTTCCCCGTATAGACACTAGCGGCGGGCATTGAGACACTACGAAGCGGCGTTGAGACACTACCAAAGACTCTGGAGACACCAGAATTCCACCTTGAGACACTAGTGAAGCCCGTTGAGACACAAACAAAAGAAGTGGAGACACTAGAAACTCAGCTGGAGACCCTAGAAATCGAATTCTAGTGTCTCAAGACGAGTTTCTTGTGTCTCAACGACTGTCGCTAGTGTCTACAGAACCTCCCGTAGTGTCTCAACGGCCTTCTGCAGTGTCTCCAGCCGGCCGTTTCATGTCTCCAGCCCCCGCCGTAGTGTCTACAGAACCTCCAGTAGTGTCTCAACGGCCTTCCGTAGTGTCTCCAACTGGCCGTTTCGTGTCTCCAGCCCCCGCTGTAGTGTCTACAAACCCTCCCCGAAGGCCTGGAAACCGGGCCGTAGTGTCTCAACCGGCGAGGGGCGCGCCCGTGGGACCTAACCAAAATCCTCCTCCCCCGGATCAGCCCTCTACGAGGTCGTCGTCCGTCCCTGAAAGGAGGAACCCTCATGCGATCCCGAGTTTCCCCGGTCCTTGCCTTCACCCTGCCCCTGCTCCTCGCCGCCGCCACCGCCTGGCCGGCCTGCGACGGCTGCAAGTACGCCCACCGCGGCGACCGTTTCGAGGGGATCGGGGTGCGGCAGGTTTCGGGCGGCAGCTTCGACCTGTTGGGGGTCGAGGTGCGGCCGCCCTCCCTGCCCGCCCCGGCCGGCGACCAGGTCCATCTCTACTTCTGGCTGCCTGGCACGGAGACCCCCGCCATCGAGGTCTGGGAGCCGGGCTCCAACTACTGGATGGTCCCCGACAAGAAGAGCTACGGCGCCGGCCTCCAGGACTACGCCTGGCCGCGCCGGGAGGTCCTGGGGCCTTCGGGCGTCGAGCTCGTCGGCCTTCATGCCAAGGTCAGGAACCACGACGAGACCGTCTACTTCCCGGCCCTGGTCTCGACCGCGCCCAAGGCCCCCGCGGGCGGCGTCTACTCCTTCGTCTTCAAGAGCGGCGCCGGGGTCGACGTCAAGTGCCAGATCTCCCGCAGCGCCGAGGGCCGGATCGTCCCGGTTCGCCAGTTCCGCTTCAACGAGGACTCGGGCGGCACCCTCCGTATCGAATGGGACGGGAAAGACGACCAGGGCCAACCGGTGCCGGCGGGGATCTACGTGCTCAGGATCAAGGGAGAGATGCTGGCCGAGACCCTCCGCCCCCTCACTCTCAACCTCACCTTCCTGCACCATGGATAGCCCGGCCCCGACCTCCCCGAAGCGGCGGCTCTTCCTGGTGCTCGCCGGCATCACCCTGGCGACCCTCGCCGCGGTGGGCCTTCTGCTCTTCCGGCAGCGGCCCACCGTGGTCGAGCTCACCCTGCACCTGGAAGGCGCCAGCTTCACCGTGCTGCCGGCGTTCCAGGCGTCGCAGGCCGGAACCGAGGCGGCACCCTTGAGCGCCGTGCCGCTCCTCGCCCCGGCGCTCGCGGTGCGCGGGCTCGAGCTGCGCGGCGGCGACCGCGTCGAGGCGCAGGTCGAGGGTGGGAAGGTCGTCCTCTGGCCGGGGCGAGAGGGGAGGATCGCCTTCACCGCGCCCGAGCCCTTCGCTCCCGACCTCACCGCCTACGGGCCGGCCTGCCTCCGGGTCGAGCCCGCCGGCCGCGACCGCTCGGGGGCGCCGCACGCCCAGCTGACGATCACTCCCCTGGGGCCGGCGGGCCGCTGGGTGGGCCGGCTGCCGGCCGGCGCCGGGCTCTCGCTCCGGACGCACGACGCCGAGGAGGCCGATGCCGCCGATGCCGCCCATGCCGCTGACGCCACCCCAGGCGCCCGTCACCGGCTCGCCGCGACCACGCGGGAGGTGCCGGCCGACGCGCCCGATCCCGCCCTCTTCGGCGCTACCGCGGAGGCCCACCTCGCGCTCACCCTCCCCGCCGCGCCGGCCCCGTCCACGGTCCTCCGCGTCGTCGACCCGGCGAGCGGCGAGGTGTCGGTGGCCCGGCATCTCGCCTTCGCCTCGACCCAGCCCCGTTCCCTCCTCTGGGGCGACCGCGTCGTCCTGCTCGACCCGGAGGCCGGCGGTACTTCGGCGCTTCCCCTCCTGCAGCCGGACCTCAAAGTCGAGCGGGTCGAGCTCTACCGCTGGGTCAAGCTGGAGGAGGAGAGCGACGTGCGCGGCGGCACCGTCCGCTTCCCCGGGGGCGAACGGGAGCCGGTCGAGCTCCCCCCGCGCTCGATCCTCACCCTGCGGGCCGAGCGCCCCCTCACCCTGCGCGCGCTCACTCTCGGAGACGGCGAGCTCGAAATGGTCCTCTGGGGGAAGGCCGCGAGCCTGGAGGTCGGGCCGACCTCGGACCTCCAGGCCCAGCTCCTGCCCAGCGAGCTGCTCTGGCTCTATACCCACCGGTCGACCACCATCCTCTACACCACCCTGGTCACGGTCCTCGGCGGGAGCCTGGCGCTCTTCCGGACCTTCGGCCTGCTCAAGTCGTGATCGAAAGGAGCGCTGCCGCGATGTCCGCCAAGATCCTTCCCTCCACCCTCGTGCTCGCCGTCGTGCTCGCCGTCCTCTCCGCCGTCCCGGCCGCTTTCGCGGCGGACGCCAAGGCACCGATCGCCGCCGACCTCGAATGGCTGCGCCAGCAGACGGTCCTCATCCAGGTGACTCCGGACCGACCCAATGCGAACCTCGAAACCGGCTCGGGCGTGGTGCTCTGCGAGGTCGACCACCGGGTCTTCGTGGTGACCGCCAACCACGTCCTCTTCGGCACCACCGCCACCGGCAAGAACCGCGGCAGCCTCCTCGACGTGGCGAAGATCCGGCTGTCGTTCTCCCACGACGTGGCCCGCGCCGTGGAGGAGGAGCCCAACTCCACGACCCGGAACGACGTGATCCAGGTGACCCAGCTCGGCAGCCAGGACCTCCTCCTGCTGGCCTTCGACATCAACGAGGATCTCTGGGCCTTCCCCTCCCTCACCGGTGGGTCGGCCGAGCCGGGCCGGCGGGTGTGGGCCGTGGGCAACCCGGCGGACCAGCAGGAAACCTGGGCCGTGGAGGACGGGACGCTCACCCGGCTCGACGACCAGGGACACCTCCTCCACACGGTGCCGATCGTCAAGGGGTATTCGGGCGGCCCGCTGTTCGACGCCGCCGGCGAGCTGGTCGGCATCAACGTCCAGCAGGCGGAGGCGCCGGACGAGGGGGGGATCGCCATCCCCACCGAGAGCCTGAAGGCGGCGATCGGCAAGAAGGTCCCGCGCGCCTGCCTGAAGGACGAGAAGGCCGAGGCCGATCGGCTCGCCGCGGCCGAGGAAGCCTACAGAGAGGCCCTGCGCCAGGTGAGCCGTCACGACTGGGCGCAGGCCAAGGCGTCGCTCGTGAAAGCGCGCGACAACAATCCGCTCGAGGGGGGGAGCGTCCACCTCCAGGGGATGCGCTATACCCAGTACCTCCCCCACTTCTATCTCGGTCTCGTCGCCTACCGTCTGGCCGCCGAGCGGAAGGACTCCAAGCTCTGCGGCGAGGCGCTCACCGAATTCCACGTCTCGGAGGTCCAGCGCGTGATCGAGGGCAGCGCCCGGCGCCAGCGGCAGCTGCGCCGGATGCGCAAACGTTGCCAGGATCCCAAGGGTCTGCTTTAGGACGGCTCCGGCAGGCGATAGAACTCGCGGTCGCTCGCCTGGAGGAACGCCGGCGGCTCGACCGCCTGCCAGCCGGCGGGGTCTAAGAACTCGCCGCAGCGGAAGGGCCAGGCGTTGTCCTCGTGGCGGACGTAGAGGAAGCGCTCGGCGCCGGAGACCCGGGCGAGCCGGGCCCCCCCTTCGAGGACGGCGGCGAGGAACGCCGCGTCCTCCCCCAGCGAGCGGTCGGGGTAGCGGTGCGGTCCCCACAGCTCGCGCCGGTAGGCGATCGAGCGCCCGTGGACGTCGGCGAAGAACATCTTGGCGTGGAGCGTGGGGGTGCAGCGCCAGAAGGCTCCGCCGTGGGGATCGTTCAGGTCGAGGACGGTCTCGTCGGCAAAGCCGCAGACCTCCGCTCGCCGCTCGAGCAGGATCTGCACCTGGTGGCGCAGCCGATCCTCGGCCGAGCCGTCGTCGTCGTCCCAGTGGACGATGACCTCGCCGCGGCTCTGTTCGACGGCCAGGTTGCGCTTGTGGCCGGCCGAGTGTTGGCCCGGCAGATGGAGGTAGACGATCCGCGGGTCGTCCGGCAGGAGGCCGGCGGCGGAGTCGCCGCCGTCGTCGACGATCACCAGCTCCCGGTCGGGATGGTCCTGGCGCAGGAAGCAGCGGACCGCCTGGAGCAGGAAGCGGCGGCGGTCGGCGCGGGTCGGCATGATGCAGGAGACCCGGCCGGCGATCGGCGGTCTCGCACGGCTGGGGGAGCCGGCGGCCGGCGCGGTGATGACGGGAAGCGTGACGAGCGGAGCGGGTGGCGCAGCGACGTGGATCGGCGGCGCGACCGGGGCCGTCTCGACCGCAACCGCCTCCTCGACCAGATCGCCGATCAGCCGCCGGACGACGTTGCCCGGGGCGGGCCGCCAGCCGGCCACCGCGGTGCGCTTGGAGCTGGTGTTGCCGGAGTGCAGGGTGGCGACGTAGAGCGAGGGGTCGTCGAGCGGGGCGAGCCGCTTCGGCCGGTCGGTCCACAGGAACTGGGTGTCCTCCCCCACGCTGGTGTCGGGGAAGGGGTTCTCCCGCCACAGCTCCTTCTGGTAGCAGAGGGTGGCCCCGGCGAGCCAGGTGCGGTCCTGCCGCGGGCAGGCATATTCCCAGGACTCCCCCGTTGCCGGCTCGTGGAAATAGAGCCGCGGCAGGCCGGAAACCTCGGCGCCCCCGCCGCAGAGCGCCTCGACCTGGACCCGGATCCGCCGCTCTGCCATCCAGTCGTCGTCGTCCCAGTGCAGGAGGATCTCGCCGCGCGCCTCGGCGCAGGCGAGGTTGCGCTTGGCGCCGATGCTCCGCTTGCCGTCGAGCGCCAGGTAACGGATGCGGGGATCGGGGGGGATGAGGTCGGCCACCCGGTCCTCGCCATCATCGATCACCAGGAGCTCGGAGTTGGGATAGTCCTGGCTCAGGAACTGGCGGATCGCCCGTGGCACGAAGGCCCGCCGGTCGGCGGTCGGCATGATGCAGGAGACGAGGGGAGGGGCGGGAGCCGACCTTCCCACCGCGACCTCTGCGAGCTCGGCCAGCTTGCGGACGACCATGAGGCTCTTCGCCAGCTGGACTTTCTCGTACCGCCCGCCAGCGAGGAGGTCGTCGATGAAGGCACGGACCCCCGGGTAGTACGAGGCATAGTCGTGGAAGGCGACGTACCCCCCGGGGACGACCGCAGCCTCGAAGCGGAGGAAGTCGCGGGCGACGTTGACGTAGTCGTGTAGGCCGTCGATGAGGAGGAGACGGATCGGCCCGTGCCAGTCGACCTCGAAGGAGCACTTGGGGACGACCTCGACGATCTCCTGGAGGCCGGCGGCGGCGAGGTGGCCGCGGAGGGTGTCGAGGGTGGGAGCCTTCTGCTCGAGGCCCTGGTCCAGGGCGCCGACCTGGCCGCGGTGGGGGTCGATGGCGACCACCCGGCCCCCCGGACAGACCGCCTGGACGACACTCCCCAGGAGCACGGTCGAGCGGCCGCAGTAGCTGCCGATCTCGACGACCGTTGGACCTCCCTCGGGTTCCGGGGACGCGGCGAGAGCGTGCGCCGCGGCGGCGATCAGCAGGTCGGCCTCCTCGTCCTCCAGCCAGCCGGGGATGGTCCGGATGCGCGCCAGGATAGAGAGCGTCGAGGGGAGACCGGGGACGGACCGCTCGGCCCGGGCGGCGGCGGGGGCCGCGCCCGGCGACAGGCGCGGCAGGCGATAATGATCGAACCGCTCCCGGATCTGCTTGCGCAGCGGGTCGTCGTAGCGTCGCGGCACGGGATGGAGCCAGGCGACGTCCGGCCGGGTGAAGGCCGCTTCGACCTGCGCCCCGGTGTAGGCCTGCCGGAACTGGACGTAGTCGTAGCTCGCCGGATGGACGGCGACCTCGTGGCCGAGGAGGGCCACGAGGGTGGGGAGGACGACCTCCTCGGTGGCCCAGATCCGGCTGCGGCGGAGGATCTCGGCGAGCTCCCGGTCGCGGTCGAAGAGCGTCACCAGGTCGCGTGCCGCGGCGGCGGTGAATACCGTCGAGGGCCAGAAGGTCCAGTGGACGAACGCCTCCTCCCCGTGCGCGAAGCGACGGAGCCACGTGCGCCAGAGGTCGATCTCGCGATAGGCCGCGGCGGCGGGGCCGACCCGGGTGTCCCGGGGCTGCCGGCCCGGCGCGTTGCCGAGGAGACCCACCCCGCTCCGCCCGGCGAGCGCGCGCGCCAGCTGTTCCGAGTAGCCGGGACGGACGAGGAGCTGGTCGGAGTCGACGATGGTCAGGGTGTCGAAGGGGAGCTGGGCGAGCGCGAAGCGCATCGCGTCCAGGGCGAAGTCGTGCAGCCTCCCCCACTCGAGCGGCCGCGGGCTCGGATGGAGCACCGCCCCGTAGCGGGCGAAGGGGAAAGCCTGGAGCTGGCCTCCCCCCTGGCTGCCGTCGTAGAGCAGGATGCCGGACTCCGGATCGAGGCAGCGCAGGTTGCGCACCAGGTCGACGGCGCACTCCGGGCTCTCGTGCACCAGGCAGGCGAAGAGATTGCGCAGGCTCAAATCGTCACTACCCCGTAGCACCCTTACCGGTGACAGCGGGTAAGGTGAATTCGGCATGGAAACTCGTTCCCCGCTGGTTGGGATCGGTGGGCAGCAGGTGGACGGTGGCGAGGCGCCGCAGGTTTTCCGAGTAGAGGCGGAAGGTAACCGTGCCGGACGCCAGCTGCACCGAACGGATTTCTGCCGGGAGGGCGTTGCCCGCGCCATCCTTGTCCTCGCGCAGAGTACCGTTCGAGGTCCGGAGCCAGATCGTGTCGTTGTCCTTGGTCTTGCGGGTCAACGGCTTGCCCTGGTCGTCCGTCTTCTGGACCGTGACGACGAGGAACGATTGGCCATCGCCCTGGAGGAGCGGGACCTGGTCCACCGGATGGAGATCCTTGGCGTTGGTGGTCACCACCAGCGCCGAGACGTCCGGCGTAGTGTCCGTCAGATCCAGCCCCCCACCCTTGGCGTCCTGGACCTTCACCAGCCCGCGGGCGAGGGATTGGGCCAGCTTCTGCCCCTTCCCGCGCTCCTTGACCTGGTAGGCGTCATACAGGCTGACGTCCTGCGATTCAGCCAAGCCCTTCACGACCTCCTGGAGGGCTTTGTCCTTGTCGAGCTCCACGTCTGCGTCGGCGCTCAGGCCGACGACGGTACGATCGGCTTTACGGTAGATGACCCACATGAGACCTCCTTTGATGGACGACTGCGTCAACCCACGCAGACCATCGTGAGGGAAAGGAAGAAACCGGACGGTGGCGGGTTGTAGCCGGACGAGGTGGACCGGTTCAAAGTCAGGACGAACCCCGTCGACGTGACCGAGGTGATGGTGACAAAAAGGTTGAGGTTCTGGTTCGGAGACAAGGTGAAGTCATAGAAGTAATGATTGAGGAGGGCACCTTGAATCGTTTGCGCGAAGAGGGACGAGTACGGTGCGCTTCCCAATCTGTAGGTGACGAAGTACATGCCGCTCTGGAGGTTGCCCCCCCGGAAGTCGGCGAACCCGGAAAACGGGCCGCCGCTGTAGTACCCCCCGCTGGCATACACGTTGGAGCCAGCCGTGAACCACAGGAAGCGGGGCTGGAACCCGACGTTCAGAGTCCGTGTGGCGCCGTCGGCGTCGCTGCTGGTGAAGGTGGCGCCCACGGTGCTCCGTTTGCCGTAGTCGTAGTCGGTGAGCTGCGCGGCGAGCGTTCCATGGGGATTGCCGGCGACGATCGCGACGTGACTGTCGAGCTTCGTTCCGTCCGCCGCGATCACCCGGCCGTTGACGGGGCCGGTGATCGTCGCGTTGCCTCCCACGGTCAGGTTGGTCGAAACGCTGGCGGCGCCCGTGATGACGGTGCCGCTTTGGAGGTTCGCGACTCCCGAAACGGTCGCGTTGCCGATCACGTTCAAGGCGCCCGTGACCAGTGCGCCACCGTTGAGGTTCGCAACTCCTCCAACATTCGCGCCTCCGGTGAGGTTCGCGGTGCCCGAAACGCTGGCGTTCCCGGTGACGACCGCGCCTCCTTGCAGGTTCGCGGCCCCCGCGATCGTCGCTCCCCCGGTGACGCTCAAGCCTCCCGCGAGGGCCGTGGCTCCCGCGACGTTGGCGGTACCCGAAACGTTCAAGTTCCCCGTCAGGTCGGCGCGGTTGGCCGCGCCGGCGGTGAAAACCGGCCAGAGCGCGGAGGCGAGGTTCGGGTTCGATAGACGGAGGGTCTGGATGGGGACGTCGGTGCCCAGCTTGACGCCCGCCGAGACGCGGGGAGTGAGGTCGGCGGTCGCCGTCGTGGCGCCGGCATTGTTGATGGTCAGGCGCGCGAGCCTGAGATACATGTCGACCGGCGGCGCGTTGGCGTCGTCGATCACCAGCTGCACGTTGGGCCGCTCCTGCCAGCGGGTGTTGCCGCTGCCGCCCACCGACGCCGGGTCCGAGGTCGCCTCGGCGTAGGAGATCACCACCAGCACCGTCTTGCTGAGGAACGCCTGCTGGTTGAGCTGCAGGGTCCGGGAGTCGCCCTGGGTGAGGACGACGAGCTGGCCCAGGCCGTCGAGCGCCGTGCCCGGCGAGACCGAGACCGAGGTCGCCCCCGCGGGGGCGGTGACGGTCAGCCCCTCGGCGATGCCGTAGGTGTGCATCACCCGGTTGTGGCGCCTCTCCCGGTCCAGGTGGTAGGCCTGCTCGGCGTTGAAGTCCACGTCCTGCAGAAACTGACCGTTGAAGTAGTGCAATCGCTTGTCGATGTCTGCCATCGCGATATCTCCTTGGGCCGCAAGCCTACTGGGCTTGGACCGGGTCTCCGAGAAGAGTGTCCAGGCCGATCGTCGAGTGCACGCCGATCTGCATCGTCGGGACCTGGAGGTGGAGGTCGTAGTAGGTGTGGGCGGGCTTCTCCACGTCGATGATGGCGTGGAGGATCCCCCGCTTGCGTTCCAAGTCGGCGGCGTCCGCCGCGGTGATCAGCGCCGAGACCAGGAAATAGTGGGGCGGGCCGCCGCCGAGCGCCGCGTCGCCGCCGACCGGCGTCCAGACGTTGTGGATCGGACCGACCCAGAACGGGCTCTCGAACTCGGAGATCGTGATGCTTTGGGCGACCATGCCGGTATAGGCCGAGAGCAGCTGGCGCAGCCCCTCTTTCGTCCCCCGCCGCCGGTAGGCCGGGACGACCCCGGCCAGGGTGCGCCGCCGCTCCTCGTCGCTCCAGTCGCCGCGCAGGGTGAGCGCCACCCAGCCGGACAGCCACCCGAGGAACTCGGACGGCGCCCGCTCCGCGTCCGGGCGGCCGGGTCCGGGATCGAAGAAGCGGTGGACGCCGGCGAGCTTCAGGTTGCCGCTCGCGGGGTCGACGATCCCTTCCAGGATCTCCTCCAGGCCCGGGCTCTGGGCGTCGCCCAGGCCGGAGAGGACCTTCTCGAAGGCGAGCAGGAAGCGGCCGAGAAAGTCGGGGCGGGCGCCCCCGGTCGGCTCGCGGTAGATCGCCGGCAGGAAGTCCAGGTAGCTGCTCAACCGGTTGGCGTCGCTCATCGCATCCTCATAGACACCGGTCAGGAGACCGTGATCGTGAAGCTCCAGTCCACCAGCTCCCCGGCCGCGACGTGGACACCGGTGCCCGTTCCGATCTGGAAGAGCCGGTCGGGGGGGCTGTCCAAGGTGACCCCGGTGACGGCGGCGACGTCGGGGACGGTCAAGGCCGCGGCGCTCACCTCGCTGCTCTTGACGTCCCGCGGGGCGCTCCCGTCCGGACCGCCGAGGAGCGGGTGGAGCAGCGGCAGGACTGCCGCCTGGATGCGCTGCCGGGCGACGGCGGACGTCACCGCGGAGCCCAGGAGGACGTCGATCTTCAAGCGGATGGGGAGGAAGGCCGTGCCGACGACGATATGGAGCCAATCGAGCCGCGACCAGGGCAGGTGATGGGCTTCGAGGCCGACCCCGATCGGGTCGCCGCTCTCGTGCCACAACGGAGTCCCCGGGACGGTGCGCAGGCCAGGCGGGGCATACGAGCCGCCAGAATAGGAGCCCCCAGAATACGAGCCGCCAGAATACGAGCCATACGAGCCGGCGGCAGAAGAGCTTCCGGCATCCGGCCAGACGCTCGCCAGGCGGACGTCGGTGACGTGGTCGACCCCGGGCACCCCTTCGAGCAGCTGGAAGATCTCGGAGACGTAGACGTCACGGCCGAAGGGCCAGCCGCTGCCGGCGGCCTGGTCGGGCCCGCCGGTCAGCGGATCGAGGAAGCCGTCGATCGCGTCCTTCACCCGCCGGCGGAGGTCCGCGACGGGCACGTCCGGCTGCCCGGCGAGGACGATCGAGGGCTGGATGGGGACGTAGATCGGCCCCACCACCACGTTGCGCACGGTGAGCAGACGGCGCGGCTCCAGGTAGTCGTGGACGGTCTGCAGCAGGGCGCCGCCGGGCAGGGGCGGCAGGTCCGGCGGCGCCGAGGGCGAGCGGGCCGGGACCACGATCACGCTGACGAAGCCCGGCCGGGGCGCCGTTCGCGCCGACTCGGCCAGGGCGTCCAGGTTGCGGCGCGCCACCGCGCGGGCGCGCAGCACCTGCGGCGAGGCCTCCCGGGCGAGCAGCTCGTAGTCCTCGCCGGTCACCGCGCGCAGGCGCCGGCGCAGGTCGAGGACGGTAGACCGGACGTCCGCGGTCAAGTCCGGACCTGGAATCCAGGTGGGGCCGTTGAGCAGGGTGAGGAAGGTGCGGAGGTTCGCCTCCGGCAGCCGGTTGACGCGGAAGAGCAGCATCTCGGTCAGCCAGGCGAAGAGCTCGATCAGGGTGATGCCAGGATCGGACGGATTGAAGTCCGTCCACTCGGGGGCGAGGCTGGGGAGGAGCGACTTGGCCTCGGCGACCAGGTCGCCGTAGGTGCGGTCGTCCAGGTTGGGCAGCACCAGGGTCATGCCGCACCTCCGTCGGTCGAGCCGGTCAGGGTGATCTGGTGGCTGCCCGAGTAGATCAGGAAGCGCTCCGGGCGCGCGATCCCCTCGTCCGCCACGGCGGCGACGTCGAGCCAGCTCACGTGGTCGACCCCCGGCGTGCTCTCGATCAGGGCGTAGAGATCGGAGCGATGGGGCTGGCGGCCGAAGCTCCAGCCCGTGCCGTCCCCTCCGGTGAGCGGATGGAGGAAGGCGGTCAGCCGTTCGAGGACGGCGTTCTGGACGTCGGTCGCGGCCTCCAGCGAGACCGGGACGATCTCGGTCGCGACGGTGATCTGCAGCCAGTCGGGACCCACCACCCAGAGGTCGACGACGGGCGACAGGCGCGCCCCGAGGAAGTCCGCAACCTCGTTCAGCAGATCGACGTCGGGAACCGGTTTGGCGTCCGGGGAACGGCGGACGACGACCAGCCCGACCTTCCCGGCGTCGCTGCCGTCGCGGGCCGGCAGGCAGCGCGCGCGGGCCACCGCGGTCGAGGCGGCGAGCGCCAGGTCCTCGAAGTCGACGGGAGCCGCGGCCCGCTCGCGATGGCGCAGGGCGCGGGGGCCGCGTACCCGGACGGCGTCGAACGACTCCGGGTCGGCGCCCCCCTCGGCCGGCTCGGGCTGGGCCACCGCCTTGACGTAGGGCACCGTGCCCTTGAGCTTGGCGACGTTGCCGGCCGGACGGTTGCCGATCAGGCCGCCCCCGGCGCGGTAGATCGCCATCCGCACGTTGCCGCGCCCCGGCGGCGGCGGCAGGCCGCGCTGCCCGTCGCCGAAGGTGACCGTGCCGGTCGCGCGGTCGAGGACGTAGTGGCGGCTGCGCGGGCCCGAGCCATAGAAGTCCGGCACCTCGTGCCAGCGCACCCGGACCTCCGCCGGCTGGCCGGGGGCGGTGGGGACGACGGCGATGGCGTCCGCCCCCTCCTCCGCCGCGAGGTCCGCCCGCTCGCCGGCCGAGGGGACCTCGGGCTCGACGACCTCCAGCTCCTGCCCGGGGAGCACCGGGGTCTGACGGGTGGTGAAGACCTGGCCGCTCTCGCCGCGCCCGGAGCCCAGGACCTCGTCGAGGACCGTGCGGGCGTGGACCGTCCACATGGTGTTGAGGAGGATCCCGGCGAGCTGCGGCGGGAGGGGGAAGTCGCCCCGCTCCCAGCGCGCCCGCAGCCAGAAGGCGAGCCGCCCGAATTCGGTCGAGGCGCGGAAGTCGGCCGGCCCGAGGAAGGTCACCAGACCACGGCGGGAGAGGCCCCGGGTCTCGTCGCGGGTGCCGAGCCGCTGCCACAGCGACCCGTTCCAATACTCCCAGACGACGACGGCCTCCAGGGCGACCGGCTGCGGCTCGGCGGCCGGGTCGTAGAGCCCCGGCGAGACCTCGACGTAGAGGGTGGTCGAGCGGTTGGCGAAGCCGACGGTGTCCCCGGGGCGATCGAAGCCCAGGTAGAGGGTCGGCCGGTCGTCCTGTGGCGGGTGGAACGGGGTGAACAGCTTGCCCGCCGCCGGGGCGAGCTGCTCCTCGAACACGAAGTCGTTCTCGGTCACCAGGTGCTCGGCGGGAGTCGGCTGCGTCACGTAGCTGTAGCTCAGCCGGAGCGACTGGATGGAGGGCGGGCGGAAGGTGGCCGGGGTGAGCTGGTAGGAGAGGACCGGCGGGCTGCCGACGTAGACCGGTGTATAGGTCGCATCCACCCCGTAGTTGCCGGCAGCGATGCGGACGCGCAGGAAATGCCCGGTCTTGCCGCCGATCGTCACCGGCGCGGTCGCCGGGCAGGTGAAGGTGGCCGTCTTGTTGTCGACCGAGAACGCCGTGGTCTGGTCGACGACGGTCAGGGTCTGCCACTGCGTGCCGTCCCAGGACTCCCAGGCGAGGACGACGCCGTTCGGGAGGGCAGGCAGGGGGGGGCCTGCCGCGTTGCCGGGGTTGGTCAGGCGGACGGTGAGCGTGACCTGGGCGCCCGGCTTGGCGAACGCCTCCTCGTTCGACAGGTAGAAGGTGTCGCCGATGCGCGGCTTCTCGCCGAAGGGGAAGAAGTCCTTCGTCAGGTCGACCGGCACCTGGTTGCTGAAGCCCAGGGCCGGCAGCAGGCTGCCGCGGGTGAGCGTCAGGGCGAGGGTCGCCAGGTCGACGCGCGGCAGGAGCCAGCTGAAACCGCCGACCACCCGGGTCACCCGGGGCGGCTGGATCGCCGGGGTGCCCAAAAGGCTCAAGACGTAGGTGAGGGTCACCCGGGCCCGCACCCAGAAACCGGCAACGCCGTTGACCAGGCTGCTCGCCCAGTCCGCCGGCTGGGCGAAGCGGAGGGTGCCGCTGGAGAGGAAGACACCGCCGCTGCGGGCGCCGCGTCCGGCCTGGAACGAGACGCCTGGCAGCGGGACCCAGGCGCCGCTCCCGGTCCAGTACTCCCAGGTAAAGCTGGGCTTGAGCTGCTCGTTGTAGGTCGTCGGGGTGCCGAAGGCGACCTGGGCCTCGAAGAGGGTGGTGCCGCCGCCCGGCCCCTGGTCGACGGCGACGTCGATCTCGATCTGCACCTGGGAGTCCGGCTTGTCCAGCGGCCGACCGACGGCGAGGTAGAAAATGGGCAGCTGCCAGGTCGCGCCGAAGGGGTAGAACGGCGCGGCGAAGTCGATCGGCTCGTAGGTCGTGGTGGTCGGGTTGCAGGCGAACCCGGCGGTGGGCGGGCCGAGACGCTGCAGCTGGAGATCGCCGCTCCCCGCCGGGTCGAGGGCGAGCTCGCCGGCCGGGAGCGCCGCGGTCAACCGGCCGCGCAGCCAGGAGCTGGTGACGCCGCCGACCGAGAGAGGCGGCAGCGCCGTCAGGTTGGACAGGGTCACCCGCCAGGCGGACGGGTTGCCCGACTCAAACGCCACCGCGCTGGTGGGATGGCACCAGTGGGTACCGTCCCAGGCCTCCCAGACCACGGAGTTGGCCCAGGGCCGCGTGACGTCGGCGGGGGTGACGCGCAGGACCACGGAGTCCTTGACCTCGGGCGCCGCCAGGCTGCTGTGGCCGATGTAGAAACGGTGCCCGATCGGCCGGGTACCCAGGAACGGGTTGAAGGCACCGTCGGACGGCCCGATCGCCACTGCCGTGACGTCTTCGTAGAGGTCGCGTCCCGGCTCGCGGGTGAAGACGGCGGCGAGCTGCGAGCGGGTGACCACCAGGTCGCGCTCGGTCTCGAAGAGGACCGGATCCTTCTCCCCGGGGAGCGGGGTCGCCACGACCTGCGAGCCGGCCGGCACCAGGGTGTCGACCGCGCTCCCCGCCACCAGCTCGAAGGTGATCGGCACCCGCGCCGGCTGCGGCGGCGCGAGCCGCGTGCCGATCAGGTCCAGGAAGGCGAGGAAGTTGCGGTCCGGCAGCCGGTTCAACCGGTCGACGGCGAGCTCGGCCATGCGGCCGAAGACGCGGACGAGAGCCGAACCCAGGTCGGCAGGGAGCGCGATCTTCACCCGGGCGCCGGTGCCGGCGCCAGCGGCAGCGGCGACCTGCTGCGCCAGGGCGTCGTCGACGAGCGTGCCCTTGGCGACCGCGAGCGGCGGATGGGCCGCCGGGAACGCGAGGTCCTGGCCGAGCACGGCGCCGGTCAGGAGATCGACCGTGGCGGGGACGGAGAGCACCGCCGGTCTCGCCTGCCAGCCGCGGATCTGGACGATCCCCAGGTTCGGCAGGGCGGCCAGGCTCTTCGCCAGGGCGTCGTCCACCCAGGTGCCGGGGCACAGCGGCGCGCCGCCCTGCGGATTGGGGAGGTTCTGGTCGAGCACCATGCCGGCCAGGGCGTCGGCCGCGGGCGACGTCGCCGGGGACACCGGCGCCACTTCGCCGGCCGAGAATTGGGCGGCCAGGGCCTCGATCTGGGCGACGAGGTCGGCATAGGTACGCTTGTCGATCAGGGGAGTCTCGACCGCCATCTCATCACTCCAGGTAGAACGGATAGACCAGGTTGAATCGGCTGTTGGTGGCGCGCACCTTGTACTCGATCTCGATCAGCAGCCGGCTGGGATCGGCGTCGTCGGCGCTGGCGTCGACCCGCACCACGTCGATGCGCGGCTCCCACTGGATCAGGGCCTGCCGCACCTCGCTCGCCACCCGCCCAGCGGCCTCGGCGCTGTTGACCGCGAATACCAGGTCGTGGACCCCACAGCCGAAATCGGGCCGCATCTGGCGCTCGCCGCGGGCGGTGGCGAGGATGATCCAGATCGACTGGCGGACGGCCTCCTCGTACGGCGCCGTGGCGATCCGCCCCGCCGCGAGGCCCACCGGGAAACGCCAGCCGACGCCCAGGAAGGTGCTGCTCATAGTGCCCTCATCCGATCATCACCGTGCCCCCCGGCACCACCACCGTGCCGATGGGCTGGTCAGCAGGATCGTTACAGGTATTGGCCGTGTCGCCGTTGCGCGCCGCGGCCTTGCCGTTGATTTTCACTTTCGCGCTTCCCATCTTGATCGTCGCCTGGTTGGCGGGCGGGCTCTGAAAGGAGGTGCCGGGCGGCGTCGGGATGTGCGCCGGCGTGTTGTCGGCCGTGCTGTCGACCGTCGCCGCCGGCTGCCCCATGACCTTGACGTTCGACGACAGGCCGCCGGAGAGGATGCCGGTGAACGGGTGCGGCAGGGGGGTCGGCACCGGCCCCCCCGGCGACGGCACCATCACGATGTGGGTGTCGGTCGCCGTCACCTGGTCTCCCTTCTTTGCCGCCGGCTGCGCCATCTCTTCGCTCTCCTCAGGGATTGAGGTTGACCATCGAACCCTTGATCGTGGCCTCGCCGCCGGCCTCGACGTCCAATTTGTCTTTCACCTTGAGCGTGCCCGGCCCCTTGTCAGAGGTGATCTCGATCCCCTGGGCGCCTTTCAAGATCACCTTGCCGTCCGTCGACTCGATCGTCACGTTATTCTTGGCGGTGATGGTGATCGCCTTCTCGGCGACGTCGAAGACGATCGACTCCGTCCCACCCTTGTCGACGATCTTGATCTGCTCCTTGCCGTCGGTGTCGTCCAGGGTGATGGTGTGGCCGCTGCGCGAGGTCAGGCTGCGCAGGTTGTTCTTGCCGTCGCCGTTGTCGCCCGGCGGCTTGTCCTTGCCGTTGTAGAGCGAGCCGACGACGAAGGGCGACTCGACCCGGCCGTGCTCGAAGGCGATCAGCACCTCGTCATGGACCTCGGGAAGGAAGAAGAAGCCGCGGTCGGGGCCCGCCATGGGGCAGGCGATCCGCGCCCAGGCGCTGGTGTGATCGTCGGCGAGCCAGGGGAACTTCACCTGGACCCGGCCCAGTTTGTCGGGGTCCTGGTTGTCGGTCACCTCGCCGACGACGACGCCGTAGATCCGGCTGTAGTGGTCGTTCTGCCGCGCCCGCAGGTGGTCCAGGATCAGGAGATCGTTCACGTGGCGTTCCTCCGCACGGTGAAGGCGGTCCGGTAGCCGCGGGCGGGCAGGTAGCTGTGGCGCGCCGCGGTCACGTAGTAGAGGCCGCTGAAGCGGCGCCCGAAGCCCTCGATCTTGATCACCGTGCCGGCGGTCAGGTCGGTACGGCCGATCACCAACCCCTCGCCGGAGACGTAGGAGAGCGCCGTCTTCTGGAGCTGCCCCAGGGCGATCTTGTCGGCCTCGTCCTTGCTGGACACCGGGAGGTCGACGAGCGTGGTGACCGCGGCGCCGAAGGCCTTGTCCGCCGCCTTGGAGCCGAGCTCCGTGCCCCCCATCGTCGTCCCCTCGTCGCCCGCCGCAGCCTGGCCGGTGATCGCCGCCTTGTCCTTGACGCTCCACCCCTGGACGATCACCTTGCCGACCTGCCCCAGGGTGGTCAGGCGGGGGTGGAACTCCAGGAGATCGGTGTCGCGGACCAGGGTGAGCACCTCGGCGGCGGCGTTGCCGTACGGCCGGAAGAAGAGGGTCTTGTCGTCGATCGCCACCTCGAAGCCCAGGCGCCGGGCCCGCTCCTCGAGGAACTCCAAGTCGGTCTGGTTGTGCTGCAGGACATATTCGAGGACCGTCCCGGTGTCGGTGGCCTGGGGGGTGAGCCCCACCGCCTGGGCGATCTGGCCGGCGACGTCGCTGTCCTTGATCTTGATGAACGAGCGCGTGCTCCTGCCGCGCAGCAGCCGGTGGCGCCGGTCGTGGCCCCGCACGACGAGCCGCGGCAGCTCGCCGGAGCGGAACTCGGGCTCCAGGCCGGTGATCTCGCCCTTCATCACGGTGGCGAGCTTGCCGGTGTAGCCCAGAAGGATCTCGGTCTCGCCGCCGGGCGCGAAGACGTCGGCGTCGGCCCAGGTGGCGTCGGGGTGCTTCAGGTCCTGGTCGGCGAGCTCGACGGCGAACATCGACGGTGCCATCACGTCCTGGTCGACGGTGACGCTGGCGACCATCGCCGCGGTGCCGGGCGGCAGCTCGGAGCCGTTGACCTTCACCCGGAACTCGGGGGCCAGCTTCTGGGTGTCGCCCATGGTCGCGATCAGCGCCTGGAGGTCGTTCCCGGCGCGAGCCGAGGGATGGAGAGGACCTGCCCGGGCTGCACCCGGCGGGGGTTGTCGATACCGTTGGCGTCGGCGATCGGCCGCCAGAGGGCCGGGTCGTTGTACTCCTGGGCGGCGATGCTCGACAGGGTCTCGCCGCGCAGCACCGTGCGGGTTTTCGCCACGTCCGGCGACTGCTTGTTGAGGAGCTTCATCTCCACCTCGTCCGAGCGCCACTGGCGGAACTTGCAGGAGAGGTTGGCGCGCACCGGCGTGCCGTCGGAGAGGAAGAGGGAGAAGGTCTGGGTCAGGCTGTTCAACACCCACTGGAAGTCGTCGAAGTCGTACCGCCCCCAGACCAGCTTGCAGAGCGGCGGCCGGTGCAGCTCGCCGTGCTCCTGGACGGTGGTCAGGGCGAACACCGGCTGGGTGAGCAGGCGGACGTCCGTTTGATCCTCGTAGGTGTCGAAGAAGAGCTCCATGTCGAGCGAGGCAGGCTCGCCGAAGAGGAACTGCTGCGGGGCGGAGTCGCGCTGCGGCAGGTGCGCCGGCGCCCAGCGCGCGCTCTTGGTGAAAGTCAGCTTGTTGGGGTTGAACAGGGCCTGGACCTCGGTGGTGAAAGCCCCCGCAGTGTCCTCGACCAGCAGCTTGAGCTTCTCTAGAGCCATGACCGCAACCCCCGGCGTTCGCCCTCGACGGCCAGCGTCTTCAGCACCCGGCGCAGAACCCGTTCGGCGAGCTCCTCGGCCTCGAAGGCTTTGTCATGTGTCTGGTCCGCGGCCGGCGCACCGGCGGCGGGCGTGGACGGCGCAGCGGCGGCGGGAGGGCTCTCCGCCGCGCCGCTCGGAGCGCCGCCCTGGAGGTCGCGCTGGAGGACGCCCGGCCGGGCGCCGGAGGACCGCTGGACGACCCGCGCGAGCGGCAGGGCGGAGGGGCCGCCGGCGGGGGCCGCCGGGGCGCCCGCGGCCACCGGCGGCGGTCCGGCCGGGAGGGCCAGGGGAGCCGTCGGCGCGGGCAGGAAGCTCGGGGCCTCCCCGGTCACCGGAGTCGAGATCCCCGGCGTCGCCGCGGCGTGGAGGCGCTCCTGGAGCGGCAGGTCGAGGCGGCGGCGCACGATGGCCACCCCGAGGTTCGGCGACGCGCCAGTGAAGGGGACGGTCGAGACCGGGAGGGGTGGAGACGGTGGGACGTTCCCCGCTGCGGACGCCGCGCGGCGCGCGATCGCTCCCGTTTCCGGCGGCGCGAGCGGAGACGAGATCGGCGATGCCGGCGATATCGGCGATATCGGCGATGCCGGCGAGACCGCTGACAGGGGCGGCAGCCGGCGCGACACCGGGCGCGCCGGCATCACGGATGTCGCGGGCAGCGGAGGCACCGCGGCGGACCTCGCGGCCGGCAGGACTGATGCTGTCTCCGCCACCGCCGCGCCGGACGCGGCAAGGGGGAGCGCCGTAAGCGCGGACGTGACGGGCGAGCCGGCGGCGGAGCGCTGGACGAGCGCCGGCGCCGGCCGCTCGGATTGGACCCGGACGAGCGGCAGGTCGGCCTCCCCGGCCGCTCCGGTGAGGACGGACGCCCGAGCGGAGGGCGCGCCGGAAACGCCGGAAACCGGGTCCGTGGCTGAAGCCTGCGAGGTTGCTGCGGCCGGGAGCGCCGGCGGCGCGAGCGGAGAGCGAGAGATGGAAGCGGCCGGCGAGGCCCCCGGAGCCGCTCCCACCACGGGGAGCGGGAGCGACGCGGCCGGGGGCGAGGGCGGCGAGCCGAGCGCGGAGCGGCGCACCACCGCGCGGCCCAGCTCCCGGGACGGCACTGGCGGTTGGGCGACGGGGGCCACCCCCTCGGCGGGAGAAATCGGGGACGACGCCGAGACCGGGGCGACCGAGGGGAGCGCAGGAACCGGAGGCGAAGACAGCGCCGCAACCGGAGTGGCCTCCCCTCGTCGTTCTGCTGCCGGGGCGGCCGCCGGCACGGCGACCCTGCGAACCGGCGGTGAAGGCGGCTGCGGCGCCGGCGGCGCGCCGAGCGCGGAGCGGCGCACCACCGCGCGGCCCAGCTCCCGGGGCGGCGCCGGCGGCAGGCTCGCGGTCGGCGCGTTGGGGAGCCGAGCGCCGGCGGACCGCGCCGCACCGCCACTCGCGCTGCTCGCGGCTTCCCGCGCCCGCGCTATCGGAAGCTCGGGCGGAAGCTCGGGAGCGCTCTCCCCCGGCCGCGCCGCGAGGGAGCGGCGGAGCGTACGGGCCACGGGTCCCTCCCCCCCGCTCACGGCCCGAAGTGGCTCGGCCGGCGAGGGTCTGAGCGCCGCCTCTGCCTCCGGAGCTGCGCTCGGAGCGTCCGGGTGGGGGGTCCCTCCCCCCTGGGCGGGGGCGGGTTGGATCAGGGGGGAGGTCAGGAGGGGGGCGGTGCGGTCTGCCCGAGAGGCTTCCGTGGAGGTCGGGGAGGAAACCCCCGCCCGAGACACGGGCTCCGCGCTCACGGTGGCCGGGAAGGCATGCAGCAGCCCCGCCTCGCCGGAAGCCCCGGCGCCCTGCGGCATCCAGCGCCGCAGGATCTCGCCGGCGAGCCCCGCGGCGCCGCCGACGGCCAGGCCGGCATGGCGCCGTATCCGCGACGCGGCCAGATCGGGCGTGATGACCCCCGGCGCGCGCACCAGAGGAATCGTGGCCGGCGTGGCCGGCGCCGCCTCCGCGGCGGGCTCCTGGCGCGGCTCGCTCACAGGCTGAACGATCCGCCGAGAGAGACATTCAGGTTGGCGCTGGCGCCGAGCGCGCCGGAAATGGCCCCCGTCACCCCGGCGAGCAGCCCGGAGACCGCCGATCTCGCCAGGCCGCGGTGGACCAGCTCGAGGCTCTCGGTCGCCACGGTGTTCGATTCGGCCTTCAGGTCGGGCCCCGTCCACTTGACCGGATAGGCCTCCTTGAAGTCCCAGCCCGTCGAGGGGTTCCCCTGGAGGTCGAGGAGGTAGATGGTGCCGTTCATGCGCTGGACCACCCCCGTCGTCACCGCCTCGTACCAGGCGGTCAGCATGTCGAGGTCGGTCAGGCCCCGCTTCAGGACCAAGTTCTGGGGATAGCGGGTGGGGCCGGGCAGCTTGTGGACGTACTCGTTCTGCCCCCCCTCCTGGTACTCCTGGACGGTGGTCTCCATGGAGAGGCCGCTGACGTCCGTGAAGCCGCCGATCACCAGCCCCTCGATCTCGACCAGGAAGTTGAAGCCGGTATAGGGATCGTTTCTGTTCCCCAGGAGGTTGGTGGTGAGCGAGAACGCCGCGTTCAACCCCAGGCCGGCGCTCGCGCTCAGCTTCAGACTCGCCCCCGCGCTGACGCCGATCCCCGCGCTGGCGCTCAAGCCCACACCTGCGCTCGCGCTCAAGCCCACACTCGCGCTCGCACCGAAACCCAGCGATGGCATATGTCCCTCCGGCGGCTCTGGCGGCAGGGCCCTACCGGCCGCGCGCCGCTTCGTCGTTCAAACGTCGATGGATGCGGGCGATCTCGGCAACCCAGCGCTGCCGCTCGCGGTGCTCCATCTGCAGGACCTCGTCATGAGGCCAGTGAAAGTAATAGGCGATGTAGGCTACCTCCTCGAACAGGTGCTCCGAGGGGTAGCCCATCATTCCCCCGGGCGGTCGATCTCCACGAAGAACTCCTTCTCGCAGTGCGGGCAGGCCACCGCCAGGCGGTTGCTGCCGTTCTCGTTGATCCGCCGGTAGAGGTCCTGCAGGTAGGCCAGGTCGCCGGCGAACAGCCCCTCGATGACCTTGGGGTTGACCTGGTGCAGGCCTCCCAGCCGGGTGATCACCCGGCTGAGCAGGATGACCACCAGGTAGCCGGGGTTGGCCTGCACCCGCGGGTCCTTCATCGGCGCGATCTCGTCGAAGGCCGTGGCGAGCCGCATGACCCCGTCCTTGTGCAGCGTCCCTTCCGCGTCGAGGAAACCGCGCGGCAGGGTGAACGGAAACTCGGTCGCGAACGTCATGCCTTGTCGAGGCCCTCATGGGCGATGTCGAGCGTCTCGATCGCCACCTCGTTACCGGTGGCGTTGAAGGTCGGGCCCGTCCACTTGGTCGGCCAACCCTCGCGGAAGTTCCAGCGCAGCTTCTCCTCGCCCGCCTCGTTCAGGAGCACGATCGAGCCGTTCTTGCGCTCGATGTGGCCGGTCATCGCCTTCTTGCGCCAGTCCCAGAGATCATGGTCGTCGGTGAAACCGGCTTTCAGGCTGATGTTCGAGAACTTGTTGAGGCCGGCCAGCTTGCGCGCCGTCAGCCCCTCGTTGCCCTCGCGGTACTCGATGGGGTCCTGGCTCGAATCGAGGCCTGAGCACTCGCGGAAGCCGGCGCGGGCGATGCCGTCGATCTCGACGATGAAATGAAAGGAACGGTAGGGATCGTTGCGGGCTCCAGTCGCCATAAGCGGTTTCTCCTTCTATAGAGTTGAAAGGTTGCTTTCTTGGATCTTCGAATCTCTTATCTAGGCGCCGGGGGAAGGTCCGGCCAGGGTCACGCCGCCGATGCCGCCAATGCCGCCAACACCGCCGACCCCGTGGATGATGCGGACGACGACGAACTCGTTGGGGTTGGCCGGCGCCAGGCCGATCTCGGTGACCACCCGGCCCGCCTCCCGCACCTCCGGCGGATTGGTCTCGGCGTCGCACTTGACGTAGAAGGCCTCGGCCGCCGTCCGCCCTTTGAGGGCGCCGGCGCGGAACAGCGCCTCGAAGTAGACCTTGAGCTCCCGCCCGATGCGGGTCCACAGCTTGGGGTCGTTGGGCTCGAACGCCACCGCTCCCAAATTGCGCTCGATCCAGCGGATGGCGGTCAGGAAGAGACGGCGGACGTTGACGTAGGTCCAGGCCGCCTCGTGCGACAGGGTGCGCGCCCCCCAGACCCGGATGCCGCGTCCGGGAAAGGCGCGCAGGGCGTTGACGCCGACGGGATTCAGGCTGGCCTGGAGGGTGTCGGTCAGGATCACCTCCAGGTCGACCGCCCCGGCGACGACCTCGTTGGCCGGGGCCTTGTGGACGCCGACCTTCTGGTCGCTGCGCGCCACGATCCCGGCGAGATGGCCGCAGGGTGGCACGGAGCGCGGGTCGCCGGCCACCTTGAGCCACGGGTAGTAGAGCGCCCCGTTGGTGCCGGCAAGGCCGCTCCTCTGGGCGAGCACCGCATTGACGTCGGCGCCGGGCTGCGCGTCGAGGAGGGCGAAACGGTCGCCCTGGGTGTCGCAGTGGTCGAGGAGCGCGTTCTGCATCCGCGCCGCCGCCAGGAGCCCGAGGTAGTCCGTGCCGGAGGAGACGAAGAGATCGGGCGCGCAGACCAGATCGAGGTCGTCGACCGGGGCCAGGGAGGCGAGCCCGTCGGCCAGCGCCTGGACCGGGTCTCCGCCCTCGGCGAGGCGGACGACGAAGCACTGCTCGCCCCCGTTGGCGAAGAAACCGGCGACCGCCGCGGCCAGATAACCGTCCGAACGCGGCGGACCGAAGGTCTCCGGAAGCTGCGAGGCGAGGGTGAGCCGCACGGGGACGTTCGGGTCCCCCGCGGCGGCCAGGCCGAGAAAGGCCGGCACCCCCGTCGGCAGGGCGGTCGGCCGGGTGGGAAAGACGTCCTCCCGGTAGACCCCCGGCGTCTGGTGGATCACCATCGCATCGCCTCCGTCGTGCGCATCCCCGGTATCCTCAGGCGCACCTTACTTGCCCGGGCCGGCCCACTGGCTGATGCGGAAGATGACGAACTCGGCCGGCTTGACCACCGCGACGCCGATCTCGGTCACCACCTGCCCCAGGTCGCGCACCTCCGGCGGGTTGGTGGTGGCGTCGCAGCGCACGTAGAAGGCCTCGGGCGCGGTGGCGCCGAAGAGCGCGCCGGAGCGCCAGACGTTGGTCAGGAAGGCGCTGACGTTGCGGGTGATCTTGGCCCACAGGGAGAGGTCGTTGGGCTCGAAGACCACCCATTGGGTGCCGGCGTCGATCGAGTCGCGCAGGAAGAGGAAGAGGCGCCGCACGTTGATGTACTTCCAGTCGAGGTTGGCGTCGCCGCCGAGCGTCCGGGCGCCCCACACCGTGATGTTGCCGTTCAGGTTGCGGATGACGTTGATGCCAGCCGGGTTCAGGCCGTCCTGATCGGCCTTGCCGAGCCGCGCCTCCAGCCCGACGGCGCCCAAAACGACCTCGTTGGCCGGCGCCTTGTGCACGCCGCGCTGGGTGTCGACCCGGGCGTAGATACCGGCCATGTGGCCGGAGGGGGCGACGTAGAGCGAGCCGTTCGACACCGGATCGAACACCTGGATGCGCGGGAAGTACATGGCCGCGTAGTTGCTGTTGCCGGTCGACCCCTGGATGGCCGCAGGGGTCAAGGTGCTGGTGATCTGGGAGTCCAGGATGGCGAAGCGGTCGCCGGCGTTCTGGCAGTGCGCGATCACCGCCGCCTGGCTGGCGGCGTCGATCGCCCCGGGCACCGCGACGATCGAGATCTCGTCGATGGCGCGGAAGCCGGCCAGGGCGTTGGTGACCGCCGTCACCGAGCTGCCGTCGGTGACGTTGCCGGTGATGCGGGTGATCCAGCAGCGGGTGCCGCCGTTGTTGAAGAACCCGTAGACGGCGTGCGCCAGGACGAGGTTGCCGCCCTGGAAGTCGCCGAAGTTCTTCTTGAACGACTCCCAGCTGGTGATCAGCTGCGGCGCGCCGGCCGGGGCGACCGTGTAGGCGAGCGCGATGGGCTTGCCCATCGAGTCGGTCACCTGGTGGCCCAACGAGTCGGTCACGAACTTACCGGGCTGCGCCGGCATGGTGACGGTGTCCAGGACCTGGCCGACGAACGCGGCCGTGCTGGTGCCGGCGCCCGCGATCGGCTTGACCGCTGACGGCACCTCTTCCACGTAGACTCCGGGCGACAGATACTGGGGCATGATCGTCTCTCCTCCGTTCGTTTCGGTCTTCCGATCGGGTTCTCGGTCTTATCTAGGGTGAGGGGGTAAGGGTCCAGTCCAGGGTCACCACGGCTCCCGCCTGGGCGAGCGTCACGGGCTGGGAATTGGTATTGAAGCCGCGCGCCGTGGCCAGGACGACGCGCGACCCCGCCTCGATGGCAGAGAGCAGATAGCCGCCCTGGGCGTCGGTCCAGGTCCGTTCGCCGCTGCCGCCGACCGCGAGCTCGGCCATCGGAACGGCCGCGCTCGCCGGCCCGCTCACCTTGCCCTTCACCGCGGTCGGCGGCAGGGTCATGTCCGCCTGGGCGCGGACGACGTTGCCCAGGCTGTCGGCGACCAGGGTGAGCGGCAGGGTGGCGGTGCCGTAGCGGCTGCCCGCGTCGGGCAGCGAGGCGGTCAGGGTGTAGGCGCCGGCCGGCAGGTCGAGGAAGTGAAAGTGGCCGTCCCGCGCCGTGCGCGTCCGGTCGGGCCGCTCCGCCATCGCCGCCCAGAGGCTTCCTGCGGTACCAGCGGCAATGGCGCGCAGGGCGACCAGGTTGAGGAAGGCGGCCGGCGCGCCGGTGATCTCCACCCGCGCTCCGGCGAGAAGCCGGCCGGAGAGGGCGTCGGCGATCCGGCCGGCGATGGCGACGCGATGGCGGACGATTTCGAGGGTCGGCGGGGTCATACGGGTTGGAAGCGGAGCAGCTTGTCGACGACCGGCGCCCCCGCCGCGACCGGCGGCTGCGGCACGACGGCCAGGGTTACGGTGTAGGGGAGGGCCGGCTTGGGCTTCCCCCCCAGCGCCTGCCAGAGCTCGCCCATGCTCTGCAGCGGGCCGGGCTGGAGCGAGAGGGTCGGCAGATCCGGGATCTGCCCGGCGAGGACGCCCTTGAGCACGGCCGGCGGCAGAGTCGGAAAGCGCAGGAGCACCTGCATCACCGCGCCCAGGAGGCGATGCTCGTCCTGGGCCGGAGTGGTCGAGCTGTCGCTCGCCCAGGCGGTCACCAGGTAGGAGCAGTCGACCCGCACCGGCGGCGCCTGGCGCGTCGCCGTGCCGTCGCTCTGCCGCTCGACCTGCCACTCGTTGCTGCGCAGCTCGCGGTTCTCCCGCACGTCGTAGAGGAAGAGGTCGACCGCCGGCAGGGAGACCGAGGCGGGCGGGAAATGGCCGTCGGGCGTCGCGAAGCTGATCGTCACCTGGGAGACCAGATCGGGCGGCAGCTCACGCTTCAGGAGCTCCTCCAGGGTCTTGTCGAGATCGTCGATCATGGCTTCTGCCGGACAGCCGCACGTTGCGAACCGTATTCACCTACTGGAATCTGTGCAGAACCCGATAAGAATTGGGAGCCGTCAGGAGTAGTACGGACGAACAAGAAAGATTGTTTGCGCCCCTCCTCAGGGCTTCTGCCGGTTTGTCCTCGAACGGCTCTCAGTATATCGCACGAACCCTAGCGCAAGGGAAGGGGGTCACCGGTCCTTCTCTTTTTCTTCCTTCTCGCCCGCCATCTCCCGGGACACCACGGCGGCCGCGGCCTGGTCGGCTTCGCGCTCGGACGGATGGTCCGCCGCGCCCACCGTGAGCTTGCCCTGGACCGTTCCGCCACCGCCCTGCTGCACGACGTGGGTCAGCTCGTGGGCGAGCAGCTCCTTGCCGCTCGAACGGCCGGGGTCGTACTCGCCCTGGCGGAAGAAGATGTCGCTGCCGGTGGTGAAGGCGCGGGCCGAGAGCTCGCCGTTCAGGCGGTCGGCGGTGGCACCGGTATGGACCCGGACGCCCCCGAAGTCGGCGCCGAAGGCGGACTCCATGTGCTCCCGGGTGGCGCCGTCGAGCCCCCGGCCGCCGGAGCGCGCCTGGTCGATCTGCTGCGCCGTCTCCTCCGGCAGCTCGCCACCCTCCATCGAGCCGGCCCGGGAGAGCGACACCATCCGCTGCACGAAACGATTGCCCTGCACCCGCTGCGCCTGGAGGACGGCCGCCGCCGAGCCCGGCGCCGCTGGGTGGGCTCCCTCCTCGACGCGGCTCTCGACCGCCCGCCGCGGCTGGACGGCCCGCGCCTTCTTCCCTTGCTCCCACAGGGTTCCCGCCATTCCGAGCCTCCTCTCCCCCGCTGTGAACCTCATTCTATACGCTTTTCTTGGTTCGCTGTGTTACAGGCTTTCCGCATTCTATGCTTGGTGCGCCGCCAGGGCGTTGAGCTCCCCCACCGCCAGCACCTTGCCGATCTTCTGGAACTCCCGCTGGGTGGCGCGGAGGAGATGGCGCAGGGTGACCGTGCCGCCGTCGGCGGCGGCCAGGAAGGCGGCGGCGAGCGCGATGTTCCGGATGTTGCCCCCGGGCAGCTCGAAGCGGCGGGCGAGGAGCGCGAAGTCGAGCTCCGGAGCGAGCGGCGTCTCGGCCGGCCAGAGCCGCTCCCAGATGCGGCGGCGGTCGCTCTCGTCGGGGAAGGGGAACTCGAGCACGAAGCGCAGGCGCCGCAGGAAGGCGGCGTCCATGTTCTTCTTCAGGTTGGTGGCGAGGATCACCACCCCCTGGTACTCCTCCATGCGCTGCAGCAGGTAGCCGGTCTCGATGTTGGCGTAGCGGTCGTGGGCGTCCTTGACCTCGCTGCGCTTGCCGAAGAGAGCGTCGGCCTCGTCAAAGAAGAGGACGGCGTTCGACGCCTCGGCCTCGGTGAACACCCGCGACAGGTTCTTCTCGGTCTCGCCGATGTACTTGCTGACGACGGTCGAGAGGTCGATCTTGTAGAGGTCGAGCCCGAGCTCGAAGGCGATGATCTCGGCCGCCATGGTCTTGCCGGTCCCCGAGGGGCCGGCGAAGAGGGCGGAGAGGCCCTTGCCCAGCGACAGCCGGCGCCCGAAGCCCCACTCCTCGTAGACCCGGGAGCCGTAGCGCACGAAGTTGCAGATCTCCTGGAGCTGCTCCATGCGGTCGGTGGGGAGGACGATGTCGGCGAAGCGGTAGCGCGGGACGATCTTCTGCGCCAGCGCCGAGAGCTTGCGGTTCGACTGCAGCCGGCAGGCGGTGTGGAGGTCGGCGAGCGTCGGACGCCCCTCGCCGCGCCCGTGGGCGAGGTTCTTGGCGGTGGCCGCGGCGTCTTTGATCTGGCCGCCGGAGAGGCGGAACTTGGCCGCCAGGGCGGCGAGGTCGAGCCCGTCCGCTTCTTCCATTCCCTCTGCGGCCGGGACACCCAGGGCCTCGGCCCACAGGGCGACCCGTTCGCGGTGCTCGGGGAGGGGGAAGGGGACGCGCAGGAAGACCGCCGTGCGGAGGACCTCCGCGGGCTCCCACTCGGCCTCTCCGGCGAGGAAGACGAGGCCCCGGTGCGCCGCCAGCCGGGCGAGGAACTGAGTGCGGCGAGCGGCACGCTCGCCTTCCAGCAGGAGGTCGAAGCCCTGCCAGTAGAGCGCCGCGCCGGAGAGCGCCGCCTCGCGCTCGGCGAGCGCCAGGCCGGTCTCGAACACCCCCTCCTCGGCGGCCAGCAGGCGGGCGAGGTCGACGGCCAAGAGCGCCAGCCCCAAGGTGCGGCAGAGGGCGCGGGCGGTGGTCTCCTTCCCCACCCCGTACGGTCCCTGGAGATAGAAGACGGTGAGTCGGTTGTCGGCCGAGCGCGCGCAGGCGAGCAGCCGCTCGGCGACCCCCGCCGGCTGGATCGCCTCGTCCACCCGCGGCGCCGTGTCGACGGCGCGGGCGAACGGCTGCAGGCGCGGGTCGAGCCCGTCCTCCCCCAGCAGGTAGGCGACGACGCGCGGGTCGGCCTTCAAGTAGCGGGCGAGGAGCGGCGGGTGCGGCCGAGCCGCGTCGTCGAACAGCTCGATCAGCCGATGTTGCAAGAGAGAGGCGGAGGCGGCGAAGCGGGAACGGGCGGCGAGCTTCTCCGCGAAGTCCCGGGCGAGGAGGTTCAGCACCAGGTCGACGCTCGGCCGCCGCTTGGTGACGTCGTCCTGGAGATAGGCGAAGAGCCGCTCGTAGCGCAGGTCGAGCTCGGGGGCGAAGGCGACGAGGAGGACGTCGACCTCGAACGGCGAGAGGTTGAAGAGCCGCGCCAGCCACAGGAGGCGCAGCTCGACGCCCTGCCGCACGCTGGCGACCGTGCGGGCGGCGATCCCCCGGCTCATCGCCTCCAGGGCCGCCAGGACCTCCGGCCGCGGCGGCTCGACCGCCCATCCCGGCATCCCGGCCGGCCGCGCCAGGAGGTCGTCGATCTCCTGCTCCGAGACATAGAGCCCCTGGAACTCCGGGTCCGCCTCGTGCAGCCGCCGCGCCCGCGCCACCTGGACCCGGATGAGCAGGTCGATCCGCCCCAGCTCGGCGAGCAGGTGCGCCAGCGAGCCGGCGAACGGCTCGCCGGCCGGGAGGGGGGCGGGAGGGGCGGGAAAGGCGGCGGAGGCTTCCATGGCGATGGCCGGGACCGGACCCGGAGGTTCTCAGGTACGCTGAAAGTCTATCGGAGTTCTGGCGGTAGTGGCTACCCGTCCCGATGGAGACACGAATCCCTTGAGACACTCCCGTCGGAGACACGGGTGGGCGGCATCTACCGTTCGTCCCGAGCGGGAGCGGATCTTGCAGAAGTCGCCTCCCGTGCGTTTCGCAGTCCTCGTCAACCAAGCGGCCGGCACCGCCAGCGCCGGGAAGATCACGCAGGAGAGCGTGGAGGCAGCCTTCCGCGACGCGGGCGCCGACGCCGTGGTCGAGAAGATCCCGGGAGAGGAGATGGCCGAGCGGGCGCGCGCCGCCGTGCGCGCGGGCTTTGACGCCGTGGTGGCGGGCGGCGGGGATGGGACGGTGCGCTGCGTGGCCGGCGTGCTCGCGGGGACGGGGACGGCGCTCGGGGTCCTCCCCCTGGGGACGCTCAACCACTTCGCCCGCGACTTGAAGATTCCGGAAGACCTCCCCGGGGCGGCGCAGGCGCTGGCCGCGGGGAACGTCCGCGCGCTCGATCTGGGCGAGGTCAACGGCGAGGTGTTCGTCAACACCTCGGTCCTCGGCTTCTACCCGCCGGTCGTCCAGGAGCGCGATCGCCAGCGCGAGCACCAGGGGCGCCACAAGTGGGTGGCCGCAGCCTTCGCCCTCGCCAAGGTGCTGCCCCGGACTCCCGCCCTCCGCCTCTCCTTCCAGGTGGAAGGTCAGGAGGTCAAGCGTCGGACCCGCTTCGTCCTCGTCGGCAACAACGAGTACAGCATGAGCTTCTTCACCCCGGGCGAGCGCAACCTCTTCGACAGCGGCAACCTCTATCTCTACATCGCCAACTGTCCCGACCGCCTGGGTCTCCTGCGCTTAGCTCTCCTCGCCCTGGTCCGGGACGCCACCCGTTCGGACCGCTTCGACGCCTGGTCCACTCCCGAGTTCACCATCGACGTGCGGCGCAAGCGAAAGAAGCCGCTGCCGGTCTTCCTCGACGGCGAGGTGGTCCTCCTCGCTCCGCCGCTCCGCTACCGGGTGCGCCCCCGGGAGCTGCGGGTGCTCGTGCCTTGGGGCTGAGGATGATCCCTCGTCCCGGATCTCCGCCCGATTCCTTCTGACATCGTCCCGTTAGGACGATACAGTACCCCGACCGGGGAGGGATCGTGGGGACCGACGAGCCGCTGATTCCGAAGCATGGCGGGTATCGGAAGCTGAGGAGCTTCCAGCTGGCGCAACTCGTCTACGACGTCACGGTACGTTTCTGCGAGCGCTACGTCGACCGTCGGAGCCGAACCTGCGACCAGATGGTGCAGGCGGCGCGCAGTGGAACGCAGAACATCGCCGAGGGGAGCCAGGCGTCGGGGACTTCGAAGAAGACGGAGCTCAAGCTGACCAACGTGGCGCGGGCCAGCCTGGAAGAGCTGCGGCTCGATTATGAGGACTTCCTGCGGCAGCGGGGGCTGCCCCTCCTGGCGCCGGAGCATCCGGCGCTGGCGCGCTTCAAGGCGAGGCGCTGCGCGACGGTGGAGGCTGTGCGCCTCTGGGTCGAGGACGAGCAGGGACGGACACGGACGAACACCGACAAGCAGCAAAAGCCCGGAACCTCGCCGGTGTTCGTCCGTGGAGAGTCCGTGTCCGTCCCTGCAACGCCCCGCTCCGCCACCCTGGTGGCCAACGCGGCCCTCTCTCTGCTGAACCTCTGCTGCCACCTGCTCGATCGCCAGTTGGCGGCCCAGGCCGAGGCTTTCGAAAACGAGGGCGGCTTTACCGAGCGCCTGTACCGGGTCCGAAGCCAGAAAAGAAGGCGCTGAGGAGCGCCTACGCCTTCATCTTCTCCGCGAAGTGCTGGCGGAACTTGGCGACCTTCGGGGCGACCACGAAGGAGCAGTAGCCCTGGCCGGGGTTCTTGGCGAAGTACTCCTGGTGGTAGGCCTCGGCCTCGTAGAACGTCTCGGCGGGGGTCACCTCGGTGACGATGGGGTTGGGATAGGCCTGCTCCGCCGTGAGCTCGGCCACGATCGCCTCGGCCGTCGCCTTCTGCTCCGGAGAGTGGTAGTAGATCGCCGAGCGGTACTGGGTGCCGACGTCGTTGCCCTGGCGGTTGAGAGTGGTGGGGTCGTGGAGGGTGAACAGCACCTCGAGGATCTCGCGGTAGGAGACGACCGCGGGATCGAAGGTGATGCGCACCGCCTCGGCATGGCCGGTGCGGCCGGAGCAGACGGACTCGTAGCTGGGGTTCGGCACCTTGCCGCCGGTGTAGCCGGACTCGACCGAGAGGACTCCCTTCATCTGATCGTAGACGGCCTCCAGGCACCAGAAGCAGCCACCGGCCAGGGTGGCGATTTCGCGCTCGGGCATGATTCAGCTCTCCTTGGCAAGCGGCGCGGCCGGGGCTCCGCCGCGCCGACTTCAGTATAGAACCTCCGCCCTCCGGGCGGCCAACCCGGTCATTCGGCAGGGGCGGCGGGGGCGCCGGGGGCAGCGGGAGGCCAGCGCTCGCGTCCCGCGGCGTCCAGGACCTGTTCGATCACATCGCCCGAGAAGAGGACGACGAAGCCGGTGGGCAGCGTGAGCGCCTGGAGCAGCGCCCGCCGGCGCCCGACCAGGCTCGCGATCGGCACGCTTTCGAGGCCGTCCCCGCGGGTGAGCGCCTCCGGATCGAAGACGGTGCCCAGGAGCCAGCCGGAGTCCTCGGCAGAGCTGCTGCCCGCTCGACGCAGGAAGATCTCGGGGGCTCCCAGCGCCCCGGGCGCGGCGATCACCGCCTGCTCGAAGCAGACGTCCTCGCCGTCGACGTCCAGCTGATGCAGCAGGCTCGTCTGCGCGGCGAGGACCGCGAGCGTGATCTCGATCGTGGGCACCCGGCGCTCCTCCGGCCAGGCGGCGAAATCCAGCTCGGTGACGCGCAGCGCATCGCCGTCTTCGTCGAGACGGAGACGCGACCAGCCGAAGCGGATCGCAACACCCGGTCGCGGCGGCGAGCCCGAGCCGGCGAGCCGCGCGAAGACGTCGAGGACGTTTTCAGCCATCCGCGCGTACGCCGGGGGGCACTCGGCGCGGAGGCGCCGGCCGCCGATCTCACGTTCGACGATCACGCCCGCGCACCGTCGCTCACGGCTTGCCCCCCGCCAGCTTGGCGAGCCGGTCCTTGATCTCGGCCTGGATCAGGACGCGGACGTCGGCCTCGCGCTTCGCCATCGTCTCGATCGTGGCCTGCTCATAGAATCGGCTCGCCTGGCTCCAGGACCGCCACGTCCGATCCGACTTCGACGCGTTGGCGGCGCCGTCCATCGCGATGAGGTTTTCCTTCAGGTCGACGACGGCCTTCTGGTCCTTCCAGGGGAGATCGGCGAAGCCGTCCAGGTCGGAGATCTCGCGCACCGACACGATGTGATCGGCCTGCAGCGGCCCGGGCTTGACCTTCAACGGTCCGACCTGATCGACGACCACCCCACGCAGCGCCCGCTCCTTGGCGGCCTCGGAGGGGGCCGCGGCGCGCAGCCGATCGTAGAGCGTCAGGTTGGCCCGGGCGGCCTCGGACTCGCGCGTGGCGAGGGTCGCCTCCGCCTCGGCGATCTTGCCCCGGCCCAACCCCGACCGGCCGGGGAGCGCATTGGGATCGAGGCTGCGGATCTCCTGCTCCAGGGCGCGGATCTCCGCCACGTCCTCCGCGTTCCGGTCCGGCTTGGCGCGCAGCGCGGCGAGCTCCTCTTCCGCCGCGGCCTTCTGCTCGTAGAGCGTGGCGACGGCGCTCTTCTGCGTCTCGAGCGCGTTGAGCGCCCGCGTCTGGTCGGCGGAGAGCGGCTTCCACGCCTTGATCTCCTCGCTGAGCTTGACCTGGAAACCGGGCTTGGTCCGATTGAGCGCCCAGCGGTCGACGAAGCCCAGGAGCGATTTCTCGTCCACCCCGCGGGCCTGGCCGGCCTGGACCAGCTGCTTGACCTCCTCGAAGGCGGTCTCCAACTGCGACCGCTCGGCGCCGGTCAGGTGCGTCAGGTCGCCGGCGATCTCCAGGAACTTGGCGTCGGCGCTCAGCCTGGCGATGGAGTTGATGCCGCGCTGGACCGAGTAGTAGAGGGCGCGGAAGAGCTGCTTGACGACGCCGGGATCGACGAAGCCGGCGAAGGCGTTCGTCCGGCTCCCGAGGGCGACCAGCTCCTTGAAGGCCTCCTTGGCGGCGAGCGAGGCCTTGGCCTCGCGCGCCAGAGCCGCCTTGAATTTCGCGTCCAGGCTCTCCGCCGCCTCGATCTTTCCGAGCAGCTTGGCGAGGTCGCTGTCCTTCGAGAACTCGAGGAGCGGCCCCTTGAGCGCCTTGAGCGCGGTCGCCGACTGCTTGACCAGGGCGGAGGCGGCGACCCCGACGTCGAGCGCGGCCGCGGCCACGGCGAGGCCCACCCAGAAGAGCGACGGCTCCTCGGCGAGGAAGCCGAGCTCGTAGTCGCGCTCTTTTTCCTGGTACTCCTGGTAGGCGGCGTAGGCCTGGTAGGTGCTGATGCCCGCCTGGGCGACCAGCGCCGCCGCCGCCAGCCAACCGCCGCCCGGCACCAGGAAGGTGAGGGCCAGGGCGAGGACGCCGAGCGCGATCTGCGACAGCAGGTGCTTGCTCGCCTCGTCGGCGACGTAGTCGTGGATCGAGCGGCCGTAGATCGTCGCGGGGTCGATCCCCAGGAGCTTCTGCGTCGCCCCGACCAGGTCCGGCAGCCGGAAGACGCGGTCGGGGTCCTCCTGGAACTCCTGGCGGGCGGTCGCGATGCTCTCCGAGCGCTCCCGGATGAGCGCGCTCAGATACGACTGCACCCCCGCGGTGTCCAGACCGGCGAGCTTCTCCAGGTCGACGCCCCGCTCGCCGACCAGCGGGTCGTTGCCCGCGCCGCGGATCACCTCCGCCTCGCCCTTCTGCTTCGCCGCCTTGGCCGCATCCATGGCCTCGTTGTAGGGGTCGAGCCAGGAAAAGTCGGTCGATTCGCTCGCGGCGTTGGCGAACAGGATGCCCTGCGCGGTCTGTCGCTGCTTTCGGTGCTCCTTGTAGAGCTCCGGCCCCTTGCTCGCGGCGATCCCCTGGGCGATGGCCGCCGCGCCGCCCTGCTGGAGCTTCTTCTGCTCCGCGAAGAGCATGTGCGCGTAGCGATCGAGCACGTCCAGGGCGAGGTTGACCGCCTGCGTGCGGAAGGCGACGCGGTAGGACTCGATCGCCGCCTCGAAGGTGGCGATCGAGTCGAACCCCTTCTGTTTGAGCAGGGAGAGGAGGGTGGATTCCGCCTCCTTGAACCTCGTCTGCAGCTCCTGGTAGGAATCCTCCGCCTCCGCCTTGTCGCGGGCCGACCCTTTGAGCGCCCGGGCCAACCCGACGTTGCGCTCCAGGTCCTTGTAGTCGCGGTAGGCGGCATAGAGGTCCTCGGCGCCCAAAAGCGGCTTGGCCGCCTCCTCGTGCCCCTGAAACTGCTTTTCGCGCCCGGCCCGGAACTGGAGGTAGCGGTCGAGGGCGCCCTCCAGATCGGCGAGCGAGGTCGTCGTCGCGTTGACCCGCCCGAGATAGTCCTTGCGCGCTCCGGGCGCCAGGGCGGCGAGCTTCTGGGCGAGGCTCAAGAGGCGCGCGTAGTCGGCCGGCGAGACCGTGGCGCCGTTCGGCCCGCCGGTGAAAAACGCCTTCAGCTCGTCGTCCGAAAGCTGCGACAGCGCCTCGCCGATCTGGGCGAGGATGCGGTAGTTCTCGGGCGTGAAATTCGACTCCCCGAGCAGCTCCTTGACCGTGTCCGGCAGAGCTGCGAGCTTCTTGCGGTCCGCCAGGACCTGGTCGCGCAGGCTGTTCCAGACGACCGCCTTGCCCTTCTCTCCCGGCTTGATCCTGGTGCCCGGCGCATCCTGGGTGCTCTGGTAGTAGCGCTTGTCGATCTCCGCGTTGATCCCGTCTTTCTCGCCCGCGCCCAGGTCCTTGTACTCCTTGTCGGCCGCCGCCTTGGCCTCAGGAGAGGCCGGCGGCCCGCCGTACGTCTCCACCAACGCGGGGTCCACCCAGAACTTGATGGACTTCCCGACGTTCTTGGCCGGCGCGTTGACCGCGTCGGGCGCCGTCGCCGCGTTCCAGGGGATGTCGACGACGCGACCGAAGATCTGGACCTCGGCGTAGCGCAGGAGCTCGAGGAGCGTGGTCACCCCGGGCGGGATCTTGATCTCGTACCGCAGCTTGCCGCCGTGCTGCGCGTCGACGACCCCCGCCGGCTGCCGGCGCAGCACGCGCCGGCGGGCGACGACCCGCTGCACGTGCCGGTTGCCGTAGGCGCGCTGGAGGCGGAGGATCTCGCCCGCCGCCCGCGAAGGGGGCGCGGCGTCACCGGGGAGGGCTTCGCCCTCAAGGGCGGCCGGGCGCTGCGGCAGTCGCTCCGGCGACGGCGTCGGCTGAAGCTTGTGGCTGAGGCTCACGATCTCCCCGGTCGAAACAGGTGCCATTATAGCTGGCAGCGCTCAGCGGCGGAGGACGACCACGGACGGCAGCTCACGGACGATCACCTCTCCACCGGGCGACAGCGGGAGCGGCTTGCCGTTGAGCGTTACCGAGCGGGGTGTGCCGGCGAGCGGCCAGGAAATCGCGAGGCCGCCGGGAGGTGGGGTGAGGCCGCCTTCGAGGCGTAGGGTCACCTTCTCCCTTACCGCCTGAAGGTGATAGCTGAGCGGGCCATAGGGGGTCCGGAGGCCGCGGATGCCGACGCCCTCCGGGCTCGCGATCCAGGCGGGCGGGAGGCCGGCACCCACGACGAGGGCCTGGTCGGATTCGCGCTCGTAGGCGAAGAGGTCCAGGAAGGAGCGCAGGAAGTCCGAGCCCACCCAGGCGTGCGGCAGGTCGCCCAGGAACTTGGGCGCCCGCGGGTCGTGCCAGACGACCTCGGGCCACTGGTTCCAGGCCGCGGGCCGGCGGCCGGCGAGGAAGAAGTCGAGCAGCTCCTCTGTCTGCCCGCGCCAGCCCAGCCGCACGAAGGTGCCTACCGCCCGCAGCTCGTAGGGGGTGTAGGCCTCCCAGGGGGCGGTGCCGTCGCGGCGCTGCTCAAATTCGGCGTAGTACCTCTCGAAGGTCCGCTCGACCGCGGCGCGGGGGAGATTCGCGAGCTCGCCGCCCGGGGAGAGGGCGATGGTCGTCGAGGTGGCGTCGAAGTCGCCCAGCTCGGCGCAGCCGGGGAGGTAGTCGATCCGGTGGTCGGCCATGGTGCGGGCGAGCGAGGCCAGGAGGTCGGCGCGGAATTCGTCCCGCGCCGCTCCCCAGCGCTGGGCGAGGTCGGTTTTCCCCAGGGCCTCGGCGAGGAAGGCCGCGTCCTTCAATCCCTTGAGGGCGAAGAAGTCGTCCCAGTAGGAGTGCATGGGCTTCGCCGAGTAGCCCTCGTGGCTGATCGACTGCGGGAGGAGGCCGTAGAAGACGCGGCGCTCGGGAGTCTGGTACTCGGCCGTCCGCCGCTCGGCGCGCAGGGTTAGGATGGCGCCGACCGCCGCCTCCACTTTAGGCCAGAGCCGGGCGAGGAGCGCCGCGTCGTGCTCGAAGCGGAAGTCCTCGGCCACCAGGTAGAGAAACTCGCCGTGGCTGTCGTTCTCCGGCACCGGGTCGGCGCCGCGGAAGTCGACGCAGCAGGGCACCTTGCCGTCCGGGAAGAGATAGCCCGCGTACCAGGTGAGGAACTCGCGCACCGGGGCCGGGTGGCCGAGCCGCAGGAGGGCGGCCGACATCAGGGCGCCGTCGCGAATCCAGGCCCGGGCGTAGGAGCGGGTGCCCGGCCGGAGGGCCGGCCCCTGGCGTTCGACGAGGATGTAGGCAAGCGACGATTGGAGGGTCCGGGCGAGCGGCGCCGCGGCGGGCGGCAGGTCGAGCTTCACCCGGCCGACCGCGGCCGTCCAATCCTGAACGGCGCGGGCGAACGCGGCCTCGAAGGTGCTCTGCGCCGAAGTTGCCTCCGAGGGGTCCGGGAGGTGGGTCCCTCCCACTCCCGAACCCAACGGAAACGCCAAATAGACCGCCTGCGCCGCGCCAGGAGCCAGTGCAAGATCGTAGGCCAGGGCGCCCTGGCCGAAGCCGAGGTCGTCGGCGATCCGCGTCTCCTTGGGCACCTCGCCGCGCCCGAGCGCTCCGAGGAGCCCGCCCTGGTCGAAGGTCGCGGCGCCGAAGGCCGCCGGGCGGGTGAGCGGCACGATCGATCGCTTCCCGTTGATCGTGACGCGCTCGCCGTCCCAGGCCAGCTCGCGAAGCGGGGCAAAGCCGCCTTGCGTGCTGAGGAACTGCCAGGGCGGATTGACCTGGAATGGCCGCAGGGCGAGGAAGAGCCGCGCCGAGAGCGGCCCGCGGCCGTGGTTCTCCAGGCGATACCGGGTATAGAGCACCGGCCGCTCGGCCGGTCCACCGGCGACCGCGGTGACGGCGAGGCGCAGGTCCGGCCGCTCCCAGGTCACGGTAGGAATCGGCAGCGCCCCCGCTTCGAGCAACGGCACGGCCTGGACGTCGCTCCAGCGCACCAGGGCGCCGTTCGTGTAGAGGAACGGCTCGATCGAGACGTCGCCGCGGCCGGTCTCGATCGTCCCGTCCTCCGAGAGCAGGGCGTTGTCCACTCCCCCGTCGACGCCCACCACGGTCCAGTAGGACTGCTCCCCGGTGAGATACCGCGGGTAGGCGCCGCGTGGGGCGTCTTTGGCCACCGCGGTGAAGAAGGCGTTGGGCGAGGCCGCGAAGGCGGGCGGCCGGAGCGTGATCCGGCGGAGGCCGTAGCCGTGGCCGGCGCTCGCCGCGAAGCTCAGCCGGAAGAAACGGGCCTCGGCCTCGGGCAGATAGAGATCGCTCCGCCCCGCGGCTCCCGGGGCGCCGTCGGCGACCGTGTGCGCCACCGTCCACTCCGCGCCGTCGTCCGAGGTCTCGACCCGGTAGCGGCGCGCGAAGTCCGCGCCGTCCCAGTCGAGCGTCAGGCCGCCCAGCTCGCGCGGCTGGCGGAAGTCGAGAGTCAGCGCCTGCGTCTCCCCGGCCGCCGGGTCGCTGTGCCAGCCGACCCCCGTTCCCAGCGCCTGCCCGGGGCCACGGCCCGGCAGCGCCGAGGTGGCGAGGACCTGGGGCGGGCGCTCGTCGACCTGGACCGGAAGCTCGGCGAAGGTCAGGTCGTCGACGCAGACCGTCCCCTTGCCACCCGTGCCGGCGGTGACCACGATCTCGAGCGACCCGACGTCCTTCGCCTCCCCTCCCCCCGCCGGCCCCCAGGCGAACTCCAGGTGCCGTTTCTTGATCCGCAGGAGCTGCCAGGCGTGCGGGAACTCGAAGCCCCGCCGGTTCACCCACCAGACGTTCTCCCCGGAGGGATCGACCAGCTTGAATTCCAGGTTGTTGGCAGGGACGTCGCCGCGCAGGCGGAAGGAGAACTGGTAGTTGGCGGGGAGGTGGAGGGCGAGCTTCTTCCGGGCGATGGCATACCCCGCGCCGCCCCGGAAGTCGACCTCCATGCACATGCCGCGGCCGTGGTAACCCTCGCCAGCAACGAGCGCCAGGTGGACCCCGGTCGAGGGGGCGGCCTCCCAGCCGGCCTCCCCGGAAGTGGGCTGCTCGAAGTCGTCGAGCACGACCGGGGGCGAAGGGCTCGTCGCGGCCGCGGCGAGGAGGAGGCCGAGGGCCAGGCCGAGGAGAAGGTGCTTCCGTGATCGTAGAGAGGCCATCACGGCTTGCGCGGCGCGCTCTCCGCCGCCACCGATCCGCGGGCCTGGGCTCGCGAGCTGTCGGAGGGCGACGACACCTCGCTCCCGGGATGCCCCTCCTCCGCCGCCGCTCCCACCCAATTTCCCATGTGTCTCGCGAGCGCCAGCCAGGATTCCGGCCGCAGGTCCCAGCGGGAGACGACGCCGTCGCTCCCGGCCGACAGCAGCACCTCGGGAGAGAGGAAGGCCATCGCCGTGACCTTCCCCGGCGTCGCCATCCAATACCCAATCCGCTCTCCAGTGCCAGCGTTCCATAGCATGATCACCTCGCTGTCGCTGGCGGTCGCGAGGAGGCCGCCATCCGGGCTGAAGGCAAGGGCCTTGATCTCGTCGGAATGTCCTGGGAGCTGGACCGGGGGCCGCCCGTGCTTGAGGTCCCAGAGGAGAACCTGGCGATCCCGTCCACCACTGGCGAGAAGATCGCTATCGCCTGGCCGGAAGGCCAGACAGTGGACGGTGGCGCCGTGCCCCTTGAGGTATCGCAGCATTTTCCAGCTCCGGAGATCCCATAGCGTGATCCTCCCATCATTGCCCGCCGCGGCCAGGGTTCGCCCATCCGGGCTGAACTGGATACCTCGTACCTGGCCGGTCTGGGGATCGAGTGTCCTACCGATCGGGTGGAGTGTCGGCCCCGGGGACCGGCTACCTGCACCATCGGCAGCTTGCTCCGGCCTCCTCCAGACCCGGATCGTCCCCTTCTCGCCGGCCGTGGCCACCAGCCGGTCGTCGGGCGAGAAGGCGAGCCCGCTCAGATCCCCCTGTCCCGTTGCCACGGGCCCGGCGAGCGCTCGATGCTTCTGCAGGTCCCAAAGCGTCAGGATGCCGCGGCTGTCTCCTAGGGCCAGGATATTGCCGTCCGATGTCATGGCCATCGAGCGGACGCCTCCACTGCCGCTCAGTACCACCGGGCCGGTCCCTTTGCCTGGCCGGTTCCAGAACAGAACGCGATCTTTGGGACCGTCCGCCACGAGAGATCCCTCGGGGCCGAAGTCGACGCTCAAAACTCTGCCCGCGGGCGCCGGGATCGGTACCGGCGGAGCCGCCCCGCTCAGGTCCATCAGGAAGGCCTTCTCACCCCCGCTCGCCAGAAGGCTGCCATCCGGGCTGAAGGCGAGCCCTAGGCCCATCTCCGTCTGCGGCGGCAGCGCCTTCACCGGCTGCTTGAGATTAGGCAGACTCCAGAGTTGGATCTGGTGCTTGTCGTTGAGAGACGCCAGGAGGTTGGGGCGGCGAGGGCTGAACCTCAAGCTCATCACGGAAGCACCCTGCTGGTCCGACACAGCGAGAGGCTTCTTCAGGCTGGCCGTGTCCCATAACCGAATCCGCTCATCGTCCCCTCCGGTGACCAGGTAGTGTCCATCCGGACTGAAGGCGACCGTATGGACCGGCTCGTCGTGCAGGAGTCTCGCGAGCCGGCGCCTCTGCGCCACATTCCAGACGAGGACCGAGTGGTCGTCCGAGGCCGAGGCCAGCAGGCGGAGGTCGGGACTGAAGGCGACCGCGTTCACATCGTCCAGATGACCCTGAAGGAGGTCGGGGCGCTGCCGTCGCGCCGTATCCCACAAGGCAACGATGCCATCGGAACCGGCGGAAGCCAGCACACCGTCTCGACGGAACGCGATCTCGTTGACGATCCCGTCGTGCCCATGCAGCGGCTCCCCTATGGGCTTGAGGGTATGCGCATCCCAGAAACGGATCGCACCGTCCTCTCCGCCGGCGGCGATCCGCTGCCCGTCCGGGCTAAAACGAACGCTATGGTAAAAAGTCTCCGCCGAATGTTGCCCGAGGGTCAGTTGCTCTCGCCGCCCCTGGCGGTCGATGACGAGGTGTCCGGAAGTGTCGACAGCCGCCCAGACCTTACCGTCGTGGCTCACAGCGAGACCGACCAAGGAGGACGTCTGGGTGGCGATCGGCTGCGCCAGCCGGCTGCGGCGGGTCATGTTCCAGAGGATGACATGACCATCCCACCCAGCCGAGACCAGCCACCGGCCGTCCGGGCTGAAGGCGAGAGAGTTGATCTGCCCGATGTGGGCGTTCAGCACCTCGGGCGAGCGCGTCGCTTTGCTCAAGTCCCAAAGCCGGATCGTGGAATCGGTGCTGGCGGTGGCCAGCTTGCGCCCATCCGGGCTGAAGGCGATCGCGAAGATGTCGCCGGTGTGACCTGGTGTATCCTGAAATTCCCCCAGTGCAAAGCCAAGCTGCCTGTGGCTCACCGCATCCCATAGGATCGCTTTTTTCCCCGCCGTCCCCGCCGCCAGCACGTCGTCCACCGGGCTCCAACGGACCGACCATACTTTGTATTCCGCATTCATTGCCGGACCTTCCTCTTTTCCGCCCGCCATACGCCACAGACGCACTCTGCCATCCGTGCTCCCGGACGCCAGGAGAGTACCGTCTCGATTGAAGGCGAGGCCCTTGATGTTCTCCGTATGTGCACGTGGGAATGAAGGGAGGAGGGGGGTGAGAGACCTGCCATCCCAGAGATGGATCTCGAGGTCGTCTGCGGCCGAGGCCAGGATCCGGCCATCGGGGCTGAAGGTCACGACTTCGATGTCCTTTTGGTGCGCAGCGGGCCGGGAGGTTACCATCGCGCAACGATCGGCATCCCACAGGCGGAGCGTGCCGTCGGAGCCGCCGGACGCCAGCAACCGGCTCTTCGGTGCAAAGCTCACGCTATAGACCACGCCAGCGCTCGCGGCAATAGGAGGGCATAGCAGCTGGCGGCTTTTCGCGCTCCACAGGGTAATCGTTCCATCGGTATTGCCCGAGGCGATCACCTGGCCGTCGCTGCTATAGGCCACGGACCAGGCGAAAGCCGGGTTACCGTGCAGGAACGCTTCGAGCCGCGGGCTCTGCTGCGCCGTCGCCGCGAGGCTGCTCCTGGTATCGGGATTGATGTTCAACCGGTAAGCCTGGGCACTCAGGACCGCGGCCTGGTCGAGCTCGCGGCCCAGGAGGTTCATGGCTTGCGCCGCGAGTTGGCGCGAGTGGCTGACGCGAGACTGCCAGAAGGCCATGCCCGCGATGAGGGTGGCCGCCACCAGCGCCATCACCAGACCGGCGGCGTACCGGCGCAGCCGCCGCACGGCCCGTGCCTGGTCCTCGGCCCGCTGCTGCTGTTCGCGGGCCAGCTGCTGGGCCTGCCGCAGCTCGCGGTCGCTGGCTTCCTGGCGATCCGCGGTGTTCTTCTCAACGGCGGCCCGGCTGGCCACAATGAGGGCTTTCAGGTCGTCGCTGTAGCCCAGCTCCTGCGCATCCGGCCTATCCCGCCAGCGCTCCGCCTCGGCCACCTCGACCTCGTCGAGCAGTCCCCCGCCCTGGCCTTTCTCCACCCGCTCGCACCACGCACCCGCCGCCTCCTCCAGCCGGCGCCGCACCTGCTCGGCCCCGCGCCGCTCCGCCACCCAGTGCTGGAGAGTCGGCCAGCCGCCCAGGAGGGCCTCGTGGGCGAGGTCGACCGTGCCCTCCTCCGCCGCCTCGCCGCCCAGGGTGAGCAGACGGCGGCTCGCCAGATGGTCCACCAGCTCGTCGAGCTCCCGCGGGTCGTCCCCCGCCGAGCGCAGCCCCTCCCAGCGCAGGCGGCGACGGGTGTCGGCACGCCCCTCGCCGAACTGGACGAGACGCAGGAAGATCCGCCGGGCGAGCGCCTGCTGCGCCTCGGGCAGCGCGGCGATCACGGCGTCGGCGCGGCGGGCGATCGCCACCTGCAGGCCGTTCCTCTCCCCCTCGCCCAGGGCCTCGTAGGCCGCCAGGGGCAGGAACCGCCACTGCAACCGGTCCCAGAGCAGCACCAGCGTCTCCTGCACGAAGGGCAGAGACCCCGGCTCGCGGGCCGCGTCGTGGAGCAGCCGCTCGATCAGGGTGTCCTCGACGTAGCAGCCGACGGTCGCCGCCGGTTTCACGATGGCGTCGCGCAGCCCCTCGCCGGCCAGCGGCACGACCTCCACCCGGTGCTCTTTGACCTCCGGCCAGAGCGGCGAGCCCATCAGGTCGTCGTAGAAGTCGGCCCGCACGGTGAGCACCACGTACCAGCCCGGCCGGCCGCGGAGCGCCAGCAGCTCGCGGTGGTAGGGCTCCCACTCCTCCCGCGGACGGGCGAAGGCAGCCTCGAACTGGTCGAGAATCAGGAGCGTGCGCTCCGCCGTCTCGCCGTTCCGGGCCGGCGCCTCGGCGAGGAACGCCCGGAGCTCGGTGAGCGGCGCGCCCCCCGGGCGCAGGGTGTGGGTCCGCCAGCCACCTGGGCCGAAGAGAGAGCTCCTGGCGAGCGCCGGCACCAGCCCGGCGAAAACCAGCGACGACTTGCCGCTCCCCGAAGGTCCTATCACCGCCAGGAAGGGGTGGAGGCGCAGGAGGTGGAGGATCTGTTCGGTCTCTCTCTCCCGCCCGAAGAAGAGCGCCTGGCCGAGGCCGAAGGGGACCATGCCCGGATACGGACAGGCCGGGCGCTCCGCCGGCCCGGGAAGCGGCCGTTGCAACTCGGTGCAGATCCGGGCCACGACCGCCTCCCAGCGCGCCGGATCGGTGGCGTCCAGGCTGACCAGCATCGACAGGCGCGGCGGCAGCTGCACCGGCTGGCGCAGGACCAGGAGCAGTCGGGGCTCCCGGCGTTCGAGCCCCACGTGCAAAGCGAGGGCGTTCTCGATCTCGGTGAAGGTGCTGGTGAGATAGGCCGGAGAGAGGATCGCTAGCGTGTAGCGGCTCTGCGCGACCGCCCGTTCCATCTCGAGCACCACGGAGGCACCGAGCTGGAAATCGCGATCGTCGACGCAGACCCGGACGCCCGCCGTGTCGAGCGCCGGCACCAGCACCCCGCGCACCCAATCGCGATCGGCGGGATCGTGACGATAGCTGAGGAAGACGTCGTAGGCGTAGCCGCCGCCTGCCTCGGCAGCGACCTGCCCGTCCCCCGCTGTGCCGGCCGGCCTGGTCTCCTGCAACCGCTCGGTTCCTCCGCCTGCTTCCAGGAAGGAACCGACTTTATCACGCCCCCCCGGGGGAGGCACCGCAAGGCCGGGCCACTTCAGCCCGCCGAGAGCGAGCTCCGCCAGGCTTCCGCGGGCTCTCCGGCGAGGAAGGCGGCGCGACAGGCATGGCGCTGGATCTTACCCGAGGACGTCTTGGGGATCGACCCCGGCGCCAGCAGCACCAGGTCCTCCACCCGGGCCTCGTGGTCGCGCGCCACGGCGACCCGCACCGCCTCGGCGATCTTCTCGAACTCCGCCGGATCGGTGCCGCGGTCGACCTCCATGACGAGGATCAGGCGCTCCTCTCCCTCCCGTTCGACCGAGAAGGCGGCGCTGCAGCCGGCGCGCAGGGCCCCGTGGCCGCGCTCGGCGGTGAGCTCCAAGTCCTGCGGATAGAGGTTCCTGCCGCGCAGGATGACGAGGTCCTTGGCCCGGCCGGCGATGAACAGCTGGCCATCCTGGATAAAACCCAGGTCGCCGCTCTTGAGGAACGGCCCGCGGGGGCCGGCCGGGCCGGCGAGCTGGGCGCCGAAGTCGCGCGCCGTCTCCTCCGGGCGGTGCCAGTAGCCGCGCGCCACGTGGGGACCGGCGATCCAGATCTCCCCCACCCGGCCGGCGGGGCACTCGGTCCCCTGCTCCGGATCGGCGATGACCAGCTCCTCCTCGCCCCAGGCGTGGCCGCAACCCACCAGGCGGCGGCTCCGGCCGTCGCTCTCCGGGGTGGCGGGAGGCGCGGGGGCCACCCGGTCGGCGGCCAGGGCCTCGGCGTCGAACTCCCCCACCACCGGCTCGGCCGTCCGGCCGCTGCCGGAGACGAAGAGGGTCGCCTCGGCGAGGCCGTAGCAAGGGTAGAAGGCCGAGCGGTGGAAGCCGTGCTCGGCGAAGGCCTCCCCGAAACGCTCCAGGCTCTCCTCGCGCACCGGCTCGGCGCCGTTGAAGGCCACCTGCCAGGTCGAGAGGTCGAGACCGGCGCGGTCGGCCGGGCCGACCCGGCGCACGCAGAGGTCGTAGGCGAAGTTGGGGCCGCCGCTGGTCGTCGCCCGGTAGCGGGTGATCGCCTCCAGCCAGCGCCGCGGCCGCTGCAGGAAGGCGAGCGGCGACATCAGCACGCAGGGGGCGCCGACGAAGAGCGGCTGGAGGACGTTCCCGATCAGCCCCATGTCGTGGTAGAGCGGCAGCCAGCCGACGATCACCGACTCCGCCGTCTGGGCGAAGGCGGCCTGGATCATCACCTCGTTGGCGAGCAGGTTGCCGTGGCTGATCATCACCCCCTTGGGCGCCGCGGTCGACCCCGAGGTGTACTGGAGGAAGGCCAGGGTGTCGCGGCCGACGCCGGGATCCTGCCAGGTGGCGGCGAGGTCGTCCGGCACCTCCTCGACCGCCAGGCAGGAGGCGCCGAGGGCGGCGGCCAGCGGGGTGATGTGCCCGGCGAAGGCCGCGGTCGTCAGCACCACGGCCGGGCGCGCGTCGGCGGCGATGGCGCGCAGCCGCGGCAGGGTGCGGTCGTTGGGGCGGTCCGAGGCGGGCGGGTAGGCGGGCACCGCCACCACCCCGGCGCACAGGCAGCCCAGGAAGGCGTCGACGAAGGCGAGGCCGGGCGGCAGGAGGAGCAGGGCGCGCTTGCCGGAAAGGCCGCGCTGTTGCAAGGCGGCGCCTAAGGCGAGCGCCCGGCGTTCGAGGTCGGCGTAGGTCCGCTGGTCGGCCTCCCGCTCCCCGTCGGTCAAGAACAGGTAGGCGGGGCGGGAGGGCTCCTCCCGGGAGGCGCGCAGGCGGAGCACCTCGATCCAGCTCGCCAGGGAAGCCGCGGGGTTGACGTCGGTCGGCGCCGTCGGGGTCATGGTGTCGATGGGGTGACTCATTGAAGGAATGCAGTAAGGTTATTGCTGAAGTTTCGCAAGCTTCTCGCTGCCTCCAGAGGAGGGTACCACCGATGGTGGACTTTGTTAAGACAGCCCCGGCCGGGACGCAGGGGCCGATTCAGGGTACGACGATGTTGGCCACCCGCCCTCCAATCCCGATCTGGGGGCCGACCGGCACCTGCTTCAACAGTTTGCCCGCCGAGACCACCTGCAGGATGTACTCGGCCGGCGCGCCGGCCTGATCGAAGAAGGCGTAGCGGCCCGCCGGATTGGTGTAAGCCCTGGCGCGGATGTTCGTGCCCTTGAGCAGGCGGATCTCGAGCCCATTCGCCGGGACGCCGCTCTGCCAGTTGACGTCGCCCCAGAGGAAGAGCTTCTGGGCCGGCGCCGCCGCCGCGAGGAGCAGCAGGCAGGCGGCCAGGCCGAGACCTTTGCGGATCATTTGCCACCTCCCAGGTTGAACAGGACGACCGGCTTCTTGAGCCGGATGTACTCGCCGTCGATGGTCACCTTCGTCGGGTCGTTGAGGTCGATCGGCTCGCTCGCGTAGCGCGTGTGGGACAGGCCGATCACGGGAAACCGTCCGTCCGTCCCACGCGCCACCGGCACCGCGAGCTCGCCGCGCGCCGAAAGGTGCAGCACGGGATACTGGGGAACGACCTCGACCTCATAGAGGGGACCCCGATCGGTGGCCTCGACGAGGCCGGAGACGGTGTACTGCCGCACCGCCGGGCTGCCCTTGAGGCTCGGCACAGCAATCAGGATGAAACCGATGAGGAAGAGACCGAGGGCCGGCACTCGTGAGGAGACTTTGAACAGCCGGAAGTCGGCGTCGAGCGCCGCTCCCCCGGCGGCCGCGCCCGAGCCTGCCGCGGCGTCGAACGAGATCCGTTTCTTGTAGAGCAGAAACAGGCTGAAGAAGATGGTGAGAACGCCCGTCAGGGCACTCAGATACTGGATTGTCATGCGCTGCCTCCTGGCCGCCGGGTGCGTGGGCCGTCCTGGAGAGAGGAGGCGTCGCGGGCGGGCCTCCCGTTACAGCGGGCCAGCAAGTGCGCGGCGAAAGGC
>DASQPA010000134.1:0-18202 GCA_035644215.1 Thermoanaerobaculia bacterium | reverse complement strand
CGACCGGCGCCTGAAGAAAGAGAACCCGAACGCCCGCCTCCTCCTCACCGTCCACGACGAGCTCGTCCTCGAAGTCCCCGAGGGAGAGGTGGAGGCGGTGGCCAAGGTGGTGAAGGAAGAGATGGAAGGGGTGGCCGAGCTCGCGGTGCCGCTGGTGGTGGACGTCGGGTGGGGGAAGAGCTGGTACGAGGCGAAGGCGTGAGCCCCGAGGACCCGGCGCGGGGGAGCCCCCTCTCCCGCGCCGGGCCCTCCCTCCCCCTATGCTACAGAGGCGTGGTGCGGTGGCTCTACGGGCATCACGATGTCGATCAACGACGTCAGACTCCAGACTCCCACGAATGCCAGACCGGCGATCCCTAAAACCAACCTGCTCCAGAATCCATGACCTGCATATTTCTTGTGTCGCATCGGTCCTCCTCTCGAGGGATAACGCCCGATTCCGCGTTGGCCTCGATGGTATGGAAGACCTCCTAAGGCAAGGATGGTGCCACCCGTAGGGAGAGAGCGGAAACCGGCTCTCCGGGCCGGAAACGGCATCGGTTGTTTCGCGGACACGTGAGAACTGTTCGTTCCGTGGACAGTCTGTCCATTTTCTGAACAACGGAAGTCCGAACAGGGGCTCCTTTTTCCTTGGAGCCGCTCGTATTCACACCGAATAGTAAAATTACGATACGCCGTGGGAAGGTCCTCGCGGGATGCTACCCTTACCGCCGTGACCGGTCCCACCCGTAGAACCGTGCTCGGCGTCCTCGCGGCCCTCGCCGCTCTTGGCGCCCTCGCCGCCTGCACCGCGCCGCGGCCGCTGGCCCCTACGAACGCGGGGAGAATCCCGGTCGCCGTCAGCGTGCCGCCCCAGGGCTACCTGGTCGAACGGATCGGAGGCCCTCGGGTGCGGGTCGAGGTGATGATCCCCCCCGGGGCGTCGGAAGCGACCTACTCCCCCAACCCGCGCCAGATGGTCGCCCTCTCGGAGGCCCGGCTCTACGTCAAGGTGGGCCACCCGGCCTTCCTCTTCGAGCCGCAGAGCATCGATCCGTTCCTCGCCGCCCATCCGCAGATCCGGGTGGTCGACATGTCCCGAGGGATGGACCTCATCCGGACCGGCGAGGCGGAAGGGGAGGCGGCGCCGCACGGCTTCTTCGGTGGCGGCGGGGAGGAGGACCACGGTCACGATCACCCGTCGGGCGGGACGGCGGGAGACCCGCACGTCTGGGTCGCCCCGGGGACGATGCGGGTGGCGGCCGCCAACGTCGAGAGCGCCCTGGCCGAGCTCGACCCGGCCGGCGCCGCCCTCTACCATGCCAACCTCGCCCGCTTCGACGCCGACCTCGATTCCCTGGATCGCGAGATCCGCATCCTCCTCGCCACCGCCCCCGGGCGGAGCTTCATGGTCTACCACCCGGCCTGGGGTTACTTCGCCCGCGAGTACGGCCTGACCCAGATCGCGGTCGAGGCGGGGGGCCGGGAGCCGAGCGCCCGCCAGCTCATCGCCCTGGTCGAGCAGGCCCGCCGGCAGGGAGTGAAGGCGATTTTCGTCCAGCGCGGTTTCGCGCGGAAGAGCGCCGAGGTGATCGCCGGCGAGATCGGCGGCCGGGTGATTGAGGTCGACCCCATGGCGAGCGACTGGCTGGACAGCCTGCGTGCCGCCGCCCGCGCCTTCCAGGGAGGGCTTTCTGGTGGCTGAGGGCTCTCCCATGGCTGAAACGAAAGAGGAGGCGCCGGTCCTGGAAGTCCGTGGCCTGACCTTCGGCTACGGCTCCGAGGTGGTCCTCGACCGGGTCGACCTCGCCATCTACCCGCGCGACTACCTGGCGGTGATCGGCCCCAACGGCGGCGGCAAGACCACCCTCCTGAAGCTCATCCTGGGCCTCCTCACCCCCTGGTCGGGGCGGATCGTCGAGCACCTCCCGCCACGCCGCGGCCGGTTCGGCTACGTCCCCCAGTTCTCGACCTTCGACCGCAGCTTCCCCCTGCGCGTCGCGGAGGCGGTGCTGATGGGCCGGCTCGGCCGGCGCGGCCTGCTCCGCCCCTACACCCGGGAGGACCGCGAGGCGGTGGCCGCGGCCCTGGCGCTCCTCCACCTCTCGCCGCTCGCCCGCGCCCACATCAGCGAGCTCTCCGGCGGGCAGCTGCAGCGGGTGCTGATCGCCCGCGCCCTGGTCTCCGACCCCGACCTCCTGTTCCTGGACGAGCCCACGGCCTCGATCGACGCCGAGTCGAGAGAGGTGCTGCGCCAGGTCCTGGCGGAGCAGAACGAGCGCATCCCCATCGTCGTCGTCACCCACGACATCACCTCGATCGCCGGCGCGGTGCGCCACGTCGCCTGCGTCAACCGCACCCTCCACTACCACGGCGGCGGCGAGCTGACCCCGGAGCTCCTGGAGGAGACCTACGGCTGCCCGGTCGAGCTCTTCGCCCACGGCGTGCCCCACCGGGTGCTGCGGGAGCACCCGTAAGATGCCGAGCCTCGCCGCCGCCCTCTCCTACGACTTCATCCGCTACGCCATCCTCGCCGGGGTGCTGGCCTCGGCCCTTTGCGGCATCGTCGGCACCTTCGTCGTGGTCAAGCGGGTGTCGTTCCTCGCCGGGGGGCTGTCGCATGCGGCGTTCGGGGGGCTCGGGCTCTGCTTCTTTCTCGGCATCAACCCGCTCTGGGGGGCGATCGCGGTGTCGCTCGCCTGCGCCATCGTCCTTGGGCTCCTCGACATGGAGAAGGTCAAATCGCACGACGCCGCCATCGGGGTGCTGTGGGCGGCCGGGGTGGCGGTGGGGATCGCCTTCGTCTACCGGACCCCCGGCTATGCCCCCAACCTCATGACCTACCTCTTCGGCAACATCCTCCTGGTGACGCGGACGGACGTCATCACCACCCTTGTCTTGACCCTCGCGGTGCTCGCCGTCCTCCTGCTCTTCGGCAAGGGGTTCGTGGCGGTCGCCTTCGACGAGGTCTTCGCCCGAGTGCAGGGAGCGCCGGTCCGCCTCCTCCTCACCCTCCTCCTGGTGCTGGTGGCGCTCACCGTCGTCGTCCTCATCCAGGTGGTGGGCATCCTCCTCGTCATCGCTCTCCTCACCATCCCGCCGGTGATCAGCCTGATGGTGTGGAAGGACCTGCGCTCGGTCCTCCTCTCCTCGGTCGTGATCGGCGTCGGCATGACGCTTTCGGGGCTCGCCGTCTCCTACTACGAGGACCTCCCCTCCGGCCCCGCCATCGTCCTCCTCGGCACCGGCCTCCTCCTCGTCGTCTACCTGGTGCAGAAGCTGCGCGGCCGATCGCTGCGCCTGCTCGCTCCCGCCAGGCCGCAAGGATAGTAGGATACCCGCCATGGACGGACGACGGCAGCGGTGGGAGAAGAGACGGCGGGGCCTGAGATTCTGGCCCCTTCTCGGGCTGATGGCCGCGGGGGCGGCCGGGGCCGTGGCGGTGGCCCTGCTCAGCCGGCGGACCGTCGACCTCGGTCCCGAGTCGGAGGAGGGCCTGGACGAGGAGACGCGCCGGGCCGCGGCGGCCGCCGACCACCTCTCTCCGGCCCCGGTGCCAGCGGCCGCCCCTTCGCCCTCCGATCTCGCGGTCTGGATCGCGGGACCCTCCGGCAACCTCTTCGTCCGCGACGGCGGTCAGGCTGCCGCCGCGGGGGCCGGGCGGGTGCCGATCCTCTTCGTCCACAGCCTGGGGGGCAACGGCGGGCAGTGGGCGCTCCAACTCGATCATCTCCGCCGGCATCGCCGGGCGGCGGCCCTCGACCTGCGCGGCCATGGCGACTCCGACCCGGCGGACGACGGCGACTACTCGATCGCCGGGCTCGCCGCGGACGTCGCGGCGGTCGCCGACGAGCTCGACCTGCGGCACTTCGTCCTCGCCGGCCACAGCCTGGGGGCCTCGGTCGCCATCGAGTACGCCGCCCACCATCCCGAGCGGGTGGCCGGCCTCCTCCTGGTCGATCCCAACGGCGACCAGACCCAGATCCCGGCCGGCCAGCTGGACTCCTTCCTCCAGGCGGTCCAGGCCGAGCCGCTGCGCGAGATGGAGGGGTACTTCCGCCAGATCCTCGCCGGCGGCGACCGCGCCGCGGCCGGCTGGGTGCTCGAAGACCTCCGGCTGACCGACGAGGGCGCCCTGGCCGGCGCCCTGGAGGCGGGGAGCCGCTATTCGCCCCTCGCCCCCCTCGCCCGCTACACCGGCCCCAAGCTCTCGGTGATCAGCGACATGAACCGCCTCCCCTTCAGCCTCCACAAGCTGGTCCCGGACCTCCCCACCCGCCTCCTCCCGGGGACCGGCCACTGGCTGATGATGGACTGCCCCGAGCCGTTCAACCACATCCTGGACGAGTTCCTGGAGTCGGTCGAGCGCGGCGCCTGAAGTTTCAGCATTCCCGCTCGCGGTTGTAATGCGGACCGTAAGGTCCAAGTTCGAAACTAGTGTGTGTTCGAAACCATCCGAAACCTTGCGGAGGGTCGAAACACATGGATACCCGGGTGTTGATCGTCGACGACTGTCCCGTCAGCCGGCTCATCGCGCAGGAGGAGCTTCGCGGCCTTGGGTTCTCGACCGCCGAGGTGGCGAACGGCACCGCGGCCTTGACGGCCCTCGAGCGGCAGAGCTGCGATGCCGTGCTGATGGACTGCCAGATGCCCGGCCTCGACGGCTACGAGACCACCCGCCGGCTGCGCCAGCGGGAGCTCGGCACCGGCCGGCGGACGGTGGTAATCGGCTTCACCGCCAGCTCCGGCCCGGAGGTGGAGGCGCACTGCCGGGAGGCCGGCATGGACGGCCTGCTGACCAAGCCGCTCAACCCCCAGGCGCTCACCGCCCTGCTGGCGCGCGCCCGCTCCGCGGCGCCCGGCCGGCCCGGGCTCCGGACGGGCGCGGACCTCGCCGGCCAGGTGATGGAGAGCTTCCTTGCCAGAGGCCGGCGCTGGCTCGCCGATCTCCCGCGGTGATCCCCGCCCTGCCCACCGCGCACCGCCTCCCTCTATACTAAGCTCCTCAAGGTCCCCGACCTGCCAGCGAGGAGCGGTATGAAACTCGTCCTCATCTCCCCCAAGGGTCCGCTCTATCGCCATCGTGGTGGCATCTTCAAGAAGAACCTGCGCTACGCCCCGCTCACCCTCACCACGCTCGCGGCGCTCGTCCCGCCGGAGCTCGGGATGGAGATCCGCCTCGTCGACGAGGGCATCGAGGACGTCGATCCGGACCTCGCCGCCGATCTCGTCGGGATGACGGTGATCACCGGCAGCGCCCCGCGAGCCTACGAGCTCGCGGCCCATTTCCGCGGTCGCGGCATTCCGGTGGTCCTCGGCGGGCCGCACGTGACCCTGATCCCGGAGGACGCCGAGCCCCATGCCGACTCGATCGTCGTCGGCTACGCGGAGGACACCTGGCCCCAGCTGCTCCGCGACTTCGCCGCCGGCCAACTGGCACCGCGCTACACCCAGGCCCCCCAGCTCGACCTCGCCCACCGGCCCTTCCCCCGCCGCGACATGATCGCCAGGGGCAGCTACCTGACCACCCATGTCTTCGAGGCGACCCGGGCCTGCGTTCACAGCTGCGACTTCTGCGTCGTCCCCTTCGCCTGGGGGACGAAGCCCTACCAGAAGCCGGTCGAAGAGGTGGTGGCGGACATCCGTCAGCACTGGGCGAGGAAGATCCTCTTCATCGATCTGAACCTGATCGCCGACAAGGAGTACGCCGCCCGTCTGTTCACGGCGCTCATCCCTTTGAAGGTGCGCTGGTTCGGCCTGGTGACCACCCTCCTCGGCCGCGACCCGGCGCTCCTGGCGCTCGCCGCAAAGAGCGGCTGCTCCGGCCTGCTCATGGGCTTCGAGTCGATCGTCCCGGAGAGCCTCCGGCAGTCGCGGAAGGGATTCAATCATCCCGGGGAGTACCGCGAGCTGGTCGAGGACCTGCACCGGCATCGCATCACGCTCATGGCCTGCTTCACCTTCGGCATGGACCACGACACCCCGGACGTGTTCCTCAAGACGGCGCGTTTCGCCGTCGAGGCTCACATCGACCTGCCGCGCTTCGCCATCGTCACCCCTTTCCCCAACACCGCCCTCTATCATCGATTGGAGAGCGAGGGCCGCATCCTGACCCGCAACTGGGAGTTCTACGACGCCCAGCACGTGGTCTTCGCACCCCGCCAGCTCTCCCCGGCCGAGCTCTACGCCGGCCACGAGCAGGCCTGGAAATACACCTACTCCGCGCGTTCCATGGCGCGGCGCTTCCTGGGCTCGCGCATCCAGGTCCCGGTGTGGTGGATCGCCAATTTGGGCTACCGTTTCTACGCCCATCACCTGCACGACTTTTACAACTGCGATTGGATCGTCGGCCAGCGGGCGGCGCTGCCCTGGGCGCGGGCGGGCGCCGCTTGAAGCTCACCCTGATCCACCCCTGCATCGGGCGGCGCGCCGGGCAACCGTACATCCGGACCTGGCAGATGGAGCCGCTGCCGCCGGCGGTCCTCGCCGGGCTGACGCCGAAAGCGGTGGAGGTCGCCTTTTACGACGACCGGATGGAGCGCATCCCCTACGACGAGCCCACCGACCTGGTGGCGATCAGCGTCGAGACCTACACCGCCAAACGGGCCTATCAGATCGCCAGCGAGTACCGCCGGCGCGGCGTGCCGGTGGTGATGGGCGGCTTCCACGCCGCGCTCTGCCCGGAGGAGGTCGCCGAATATGCCGACGCGGTGGTGATCGGCGAGGCCGAGGCGATCTGGGAGCGGGTCCTGGCGGACGCGGAGCGCGGCGCGCTGGCCACCTACTACCGCGCTCCGGGGCGGCCGTCGCTCGCCCATCTCTCCCCGGACCGCTCGATCTACGCCGGCAAGCGCTACCTGCCGATCGGCCTCGTCGAGGCCGGGCGCGGCTGTCACTTCCGCTGTGATTTCTGCGCCGTGCAGACGGTCTTTCAGCAGAGCCAGACACGGCGGCCGGCAGACGACATCCTGGCCGAGCTCGCCGCGATGCGCGGCAAGCCGCTGATCTTTTTCGTCGACGACAACATCACCTCGAATATGGAGCAGGCCAAGGCGTTCTTTCGCGCCCTGATTCCGTTGAAGATCAAATGGGTCAGCCAGGCGAGCATCAACGCCGCCTATGACGAGGAATTCCTGGAGCTGCTCGTCGCCAGCGGCTGCCAGGGGGTGCTGATCGGTTTCGAGTCGTTGAACCCGTTGAACCTCCAGAAAATGAACAAGGGATTCAACCTGATGCAGGGTGGCTTCCCGCAGGCCCTGGCCAACCTGCGCCGCCACCAGGTAAGGCTCTACATCACCTTCGTTTTCGGGTACGACGAGGACACCGAGGCGAGCTTCGACGAGACCGTGGCCTTCGCCCTGGAGCACCGTTTTTACATTGCCGCGTTCAATCACCTGACCCCGTTCCCCGGTACCCCCCTCTACCGGCGCTGGGAGGCCGAGGGGCGGCTGCGTTACGAGAAGTGGTGGCTCGACCCGCGCTACCGCTACAACCAGATCCCGTTCCAGCCGCGGCACATGGAGCCGGAGCGCCTGCAACGCGGCTGCGTCGAGGCGCGGGAGCGGTTCTATGCCTGGAAGAACATCTGGCGCCGCGGCCTCGATCCGGTGAACCGCGCCGACGCCGCCATGTGGTGGCACTTCTACGGCATCAACGCTCTCTTCCGCCGCGAGGTGCGCCAGCGCGACGACTACCCGTTGGGCGACGAGGCCTGGCGCGGCGAGCTGATCCGGGTCCGCGAGCGGCCGGCGCCGGCTCCCGCCGCTCGGGAGGTATAGCCATCCGCCTCGAGCTGGCCGTTCCGGGCGATCCTGCCGTCGACGTCGCCCTGCGCCGGCTGTTGCGGGAGAACCCCCTGCCCGGAAAGATCGTCCTCGCCTACGAGCGCGAGCCGACCTACTTCGCTGCCGCAGGCATCGAGGGTCCGTTCCACCAGACCCTCGTCGCGCGCGACGCCGCAACCGGGGAGGTCCTGGGATGCGCCAACCGCTCGGTGCGCTCGCTCTTTGTCAACGGCGAGGCCCGGCCGGTGGGCTACATGAGCCAGCTCCGGCTCGATCCGCGGCTGCGCCGGGGGCTGCGTCTGGCGCGCTGCCTAATCCGGGCGTTCGAGCTCTACCGCACCCTCCATGCGGATGGGCGTGCTCCCTTCTACCTGATGAGCCTCGTGGCCGATGTCGCCGATGCCGTCGATGTCGCCAATGCCGCCGGCAAGGACCGAGCGCGCCGCCTGCTGACCCGCGGCCTGCCGGGCTTCCCCCGGCTCCGCCTTTCGGCTCGGCTGGTGACCTACGCGATCCACCTCGGCCGCCCGCGGCGCCCGCTCCCCCTCCCTCCCGGGTTGCGGCTGGAATGGGGTTCCGAGGCGCGGTTGCCGGCCCTCCTCGACTGTCTCGAACGCAACGGGCGGCGCCGCCAGTTCGCGCCCGCCTGGACCCGGGAGACCCTCTGCCAGCCCGAGGCCACCCCGGGTCTTGAAGCAACGGACTTCGCCGTCGCTCTCTCCGGCGAGCGAGTGGTGGGATGCCTCGCGGTCTGGGACCAGAGCGCGGTCAAGCAGACTGTGGTGCGCGGCTACTCCGGCGCTCTCGCCCGCTGGCGCGCGCCGCTCAACCTCGTGGCCCCGCTCGCCGGCTGGCCGCGGCTTCCCGCTCCCGGCACCGCTCTCCGCTCCTGTTACGCCAGCCACCGCGCGATCGACGGCGACGCGCCGGCAGTCTTCGCGGCACTCCTCTGCGCGCTCTACAACCGCGCTGTCGTCCGTGGCGCTGCCTATCTGCTGATCGGCCTCGACGCGGCCGATCCTCTGCGCTCCGTGCTGACCGGCTATCGCACTCTCCCCTACCTCTCCGATCTCTATCTCGCGGCCTGGGAGGATGGCGAGGCGGCGGCCTCCCAGGTCGACGGGCGCCTGGCGGGGCCGGAAATCGCTGTCCTATGACCGCCCTCCGGAGCCGGGTGCTCGCCGTGGCGGACCTGACCGCGGCCGAGATCGCCGCCCTCTACGGCCTGTTCGACGAGACCTTCGTCGCCTTGCCCGAGCGGTTCGAACGCGATCTGGCGCAGAAGGACCGGGTGATCCTCCTCGAGGACGCCGCGACCGGCACTCTCCAGGGGTTCACCTCGCTCCTCCTCTACGAGACCGAGGCCGCGGGCCGGCGGTTGAGCGTGGTGTATTCCGGCGATACCGTGGTCCGGCCGGCCTTCTGGGGGACGCCGGAGCTGCCGCGTGCCTGGTTTCGGACCATCTCCACCTGGACGGACGGCCTCCGCCAGCCGCTCTACTGGCTGTTGATCACCTCGGGCTATCGGACCTACCGTTTCCTACCGGTCTTCTTCCGCGAGTTCTACCCGTGCCACGATCGCCCCACGCCGGCCCTGGAGCAGGCCCTCCTCGATCAGCTGGCGACCGAGCGCTTCGGTCTCGAATTCGACCGCGAGCGGGGCATCGTCCGCTTCGCGGAGGGGGCGACACCGCTGCGAGCCGGCGCGGGCGAGGCCACCTCCGGGCGGCGGAAAGATCCCCACGTGGACTTCTTTTTCCGCCGCAACCCCGGGCAGGAGCGCGGCGACGAGCTGGTCTGCCTGGCGCGCATCCACCCGGACAACCTGACCGCCGCCGCCCGGCGCATGGCCCGATGATCCCCAGCCTCGTCAACGCCCTCTGGCAGGCCGCCTCGATCCGGCAGGCCCGTCGCTTCGCAGGTTCGATCGGACGGGTGGCGGAGACGCAGGCCGAGTGGCTCGCGGCCTGTCTGGCGGAGAACCGGGACACCGAGTACGGGCGGCGCCACGGCTTCGGCGCGATCCGTTCCGTCGCCGCCTACCAGGAGCGCGTGCCGCTCACCGTCTACGACGACTACGCCGCCGAGATCGCGCGTCTCGCGGCCGGGGAGACCCGCCTCCTCACCCGCCAGCCGGTCCTCCGCTTCGAGCTCTCCAGCGGCTCGACCGCGGCGTCCAAGCTCATCCCCTCGACCGCCGGGCTGCGGGCCGAGTTCCAGCGCGGCCTGGCGGCGTGGATCGCCGATCTCTACCGGCACGATCCGCAGCTGCGAGAGGGGCCGGCCTACTGGTCGATCACGCCGCTCGTCGACGGTCCGCGGACCACCGAAGGCGGCATCCCGATCGGTTTCGACGCGGACAGCGCCTATCTCGGTCCCCTGGGCGCCCTGGTCGAGTCGACCCTGGCGGTGCCCGGCGCGGTCCGGCATCTGCGGGAGGTGGCCGCCTTCCGCTATGCGACGCTGCTCTTCCTGCTGCGCGCGGAGCGGCTACGGTTGATCTCTGTCTGGAACCCGACCTTCCTGACCCTGCTCCTCGCCCCGTTGAGAGAATGGTGGGAGCCGCTGCTCGCAGACTTGGCCGCCGGTACCCTTCATCCGCCGGTACCGATCGATCCTCTCCTGCGGCGACAGCTCGAACGGCGTCTCCGCCCGGCGCCGCGCCGGGCTCGCGCTCTGGCGCAGGAGCGGCCGGAGGACGTCGCCGCGCTCTGGCCGCGGCTCCGCCTGCTCAGCTGCTGGGCGGACGGGCCGGCGGCGCCCTACGCCGAGGAGCTACGACGGCGCTTCCCGCACGTGACCTTGCAACCCAAGGGGCTCCTCGCCACCGAGGCGTTCGTGTCGTTCCCGCTCGTCGGGCACCCGGGAGCGGCGCTCGCCACCACGGCCCACTTCTTCGAGTTCCTCGCCGACTCCGGCGAGGCCCGGCTCGCCCATCAGCTGGACCAAGGCCATACCTACGAAGCAGTGGTGACCACGGGCGGCGGCTTCTACCGCTATCAACTGCACGACGTGGTGGAGGTCGTGGGCTTCGTCGGCCAGGCCCCCTGCCTGCGGTTCGTGGGCAAGACCGATCAGGTCTCGGACTGGTTCGGCGAAAAGTTGAACGAGCGCTTCGTGGCCGGCGTGCTGGAGAGACTGTTCGCAAGGCACCGGCTGCAACCGAGCTTCGCCCTGGTCGCTCCAGAGCCGGTGGCAGGAGAGCTGCGGTATGCGCTCTACGTGGAGCTCCAGCATCCCCAGGACTGGAGCGGCCTGAGCCAGGACCTCGATCGCGCCCTGTGCGAGAACTTCCACTACGCCTACTGCCGAAGGCTAGGCCAGCTCGCCCCGCCGCGGGTTGTACCGGTCGTGGAGGGCCAGGAGCGCTATCTGCGCGCCTGCCAGAGCCAGGGCCAGAAACTGGGCAACGTCAAACCGGCGGTGCTGCAGAAGGCCCCCCAGTGGGGGGAGTGGCTGGGGGCTTGAGGGCGGTGCTGCTGGCGCGCGCCGCGCCGCCTGATTAGCGCCTTTTTCTTGACACGCTACCGCGAAAGCCGTAAAGTCAAGAAGGTCCTATTTGGGGGCCACTCCGGAGAAATTGCTATGCCCCTATCCCAGCCCCCCGTGCTTCATCAAGACCCATGGCCGAAGGATAGCGTGGCCCAGCGGACTGCCGAACAAGTTAGTCTTAATTACGAAGCTTTCCGCAAAATTCTGCCGACTCTCCCACCCGAGCATCTGGGCAAATTCGCCCTGATGAAAGATGGCGCCGTGGTTGACATCTTCGATGTCGCGATGGGGGCCTACATAGCGGGCAAGGAGCGGTTCGGACTCGGTAACTTCTCCATGCAGAAGATCATCGATCGACCTGTGGACTTGGGCTATTTCTCTCATGCCATGCATCAGCTCTAAGTTAGATCCAATCGAAGGGCCTCTTGTCAGAATCGGTATTTCCTCTCCCGACATTCTTCTCCCGGAATCGCCCCACAAGGCCGTTACTGTCTGGGCGTTAATAGATACCGGCGCCGACCTAACGAGTATCTTCGCCTCCGTCGCGGAAAAGGCGAATGTGCTCTCGCTAGAAAAGCGTGACATGGTATCCGCGAATCACACTAGGGCGGCCAATATATATATCGTCAATCTTCAAGTTCATCTTGCCGACAGTATTGTCGAGCTCCACGCTTTGGAGGTCATGGAATTTGCTGGCGCAGAGCGCCGGAAGTGTAGGGCCCTCCTTGGGAGGGACGTGCTGTGCATGGGATCGAATTCGTTCTCCATGGCCAATGGCAGATACGAGCTCTGCTTAGAGGCGCCCCTCGCGCGCGCTTCTTTGCCGAAATTGAAGTAAGGGGTCGATGATCATGGACCCGATCGTGGAACGGTTTCACAAGCAGCGGGAAGAATACATGGAGCGTTTCCAGTACGACTTCGATGCGCTCGTTCGCGACATCAGGGCCCGCGAAGCGTCCTTCCCTTCACCACTACTGGAACCTCCGGTGGCGCCGCCGACCGATACGGTGGTGCATCGGACGCGCTTCGCTGGCCGCTGATCTCTCTCGTCGCTCCTTCAGCGCTCGAAGGGCTCGTGCCGCTTGGAAGCGGGCTCGGAGGTCGGCAGGACTTTCTTCTTGGCTCGAAGATCGACCTCCTCCCGAATGCCCTCCTCGTCGAGAAACGAAGAAAACGCCGACCCGATGTGCTTGTTCTTCACGGCTCGTCCTCTTCGATCTGCTTCTGTCGTTTCCTTTCTCACGCCGCCACCCGCCCCTGCGCTCCGGCCACCAGGTCGGTCGCGCGATAGGTGGGAAGGAGGAGGATGCTGGTGAGCGCCGTCCAGGCCAGGGCGATCGCCATCATGGTGAGCGCCAGGTTGCCCGGCCCTTCCCAATCGACGATGGCGAGGATGGTGAGCAGGATCGAGATGCCCATCGTCACCATTCCGTACCAGCGCGGGAAGCCGCCGAATCGCAGGGCGACGAGGCCGACGGCGAAGGTCAGGGCGACGACGATGCCGGGAGTCAGGACGTAGGCGGTCTCGACCGCGAGCGCGCCGGCGAGGCGCGAGCCGGCGGGGTTCTGGTAGTTGTAGGCGAGGAGGATGGTCGCCGAGTTGAAAAGGGCGCTCAGGAGCCATATCCCGCCCCAGAGGGTGCCGAAGCCGAAGCTGATGCTCGCCAGGCGGCCGGGCTCGCCCTCGGCGAGGCGCAGCCGGCCGGCGAGGCTCCCCATCCACCAGACGATCATGAGGCCGGCGACGATGCGGAGGAAGGTCATCCACTCCCACCGCATGCGCTCGGTCTTCAGGGCCTCGTTGAACGCCGCGTCGCTCGCCGCCGGATGCGCCGCCGCGCCGAGCAGGAGGACGAGGTTGATGGCGAGCAGGATGGCGGCCCATAGGCCCTCGATCGCTCCGAGCTTCTCCCAGACGGTCCGGTTGCTGTCCACGCTCATCGGTTCAGCCTCCTTTGAGGATCAGGGTCTTGAGCGCGCGCCGCGCGCTCGGGTCGAGGGTGAGGAAGACGACGGAAGGGACGAGGCAGAGCAGGGCGAGCGCGCCCAAGAACGCCCCGGCGAAAGCGGCGATGCCTTCGCCCAAATGGTGCCAGGCGAGGAGGACCGCGGCCGTGTAGGTGGCGCCGATGGCGAAGTAGCAGGGTGGCGCGAAGGAGGCGAGGGCCACTTCGGCGCCCCGGGGGTCGCCCTCGCTGCCCGAGAGCACGATCTTCCCCGCGCGAATGGCGTGGATGTCGTGCCACCAGCCGCCGAAGGCGGTGGCGCCGCCCACCAGGAGGGCGGTGGCGGTCGCCCCGGTCCAGGTCGCCGCCACCCGCGGATCGTGGAGCGCGAGGAGGAGGACGAAGGCCATCTTCGAGGCGTAGACGAACCCGTGGTGTACGTAGTAGCCGCCGATCCGCGGGCCGCTCGTGAAGTACCAGCGGCGCACGGCGTTGGTGCTGAGACCGGGCATGAGATAACCGAAGACGACCGGCACACCGAGGACCAGAGCGACGATCCGCCAGTCGCCGCCGGCAACCGTGAGCCAGGCCCAGGCGAGGAGCGGGAGGGAGACCACAGGAAAGATCCAGGTCGAGAAGAACAGCAGGGCCGGCGCCACCCGGCTCATACGGCGGCCTCCCGGGGACGCAGCAGCTGGGTGCCGGCGGCGCCGATCCAGAGGAGCGCCACGTCGAGAAGCCCCACGCCCAGGTTGCCGGGTCCGTACCAGTCCCAGAGGGCCAACCCCAGCCGCAGCACCGTCGCCACCAGGGTCCCGTAGGCGAAGAGGCGCGGAAAGGTGCGGTCCTCGAGAGCGACGACGGCGGTCGCCGCGAGGAGGAGGAGGGTGAGGCCGGGGGTGAGCACGTAGATGGACTCGGTGGCGAGCGCGCCGGCAAAGCGCGCGGCCTCCCCGTCCTGTCCCGCCATGGCGAAAGTGAGAGCGAGGGAGTTGAAAAGGGCGCTGGTGAGCCAGGTGGCGGCCCAGAGCATCCCGGCGCCCAGGGCCACGGCAGCATGGGCCGCGTGCGCGCGCCCCGCCCGACGCAGCCGGCTCGCCAGGCTGGTGGTGAACCAGACGAGGGCGAGGGCGCCGGCGATGCGGAGGAGGGTGATGGCCTTGAAGCGCCAGCGCTCGTGCGCCAGCGCCTGGGCGAACGAGGGGAGCGCCGGGTCGGCCGTGGCGCCGGCGAGGAGGAAGGCCTGCGCGCCTAAGAGGCCGACGGCGAGGTAGCCGGCGGCGCCGCCGAGCTTCTCGTGCCTCACCACGCGGGCAGCGCCTCGACGAAGCGGGCGTAGCGCGCCAGCACCTCGTCCCCGGCGGCATAGGCGCCGGTCCAGTCGATGGTCTCCATGATCTCCAGGTCGTCGGCCGCGATGGACCACAGGAGCGCGGCGGCGCGGGGTGCGTCCCGGCGCCGTTCCAGGAACAGGGTGGTCTGGGCGCGCGAGCCGGTGCCGTCGGGCCGCAGGGTGAAGAGGATGGTATACGGGAGCGGCCGGCGCACGCGGACGTGCACAATGCCGCCGCCGTACTGGGTGGCGGTGGCGTCGAGGTCCTGGCCGGCGAGGCCCACCGCCGAGAGGGGCTGCCGGCGCGGCAGGCGGCCGGTGAAGCGATGGGTGAGGCGCCAGGGGGCGTCCTCGTCGAGAGCGGTGCTCGACAGCTCGATGCCGTGGGAAGGGGCGAAGTGCGCGACGTCGAAGAGGTTGGCGAAGACGACGTCCGCATGCGCCTTCACCCGCTGCGGCGGGAGCGCGAAACGGCGCGGCGTTGCGGTGGTTTCAGCGGCGATGTCCGGCAGCGGGAAGGCGGGTTCGGTGCCCAGCCAGGCCCAGAGGAAGCCCCAGCGCTCCTCGGTCGCGTACTGCCGCAGCCGGCGCTGAGGGGGCGACGCCTGGCCGGGGGCGACGGCGCAGGCGCCCTCGGCGTCCCAGCACCAGCCATGGAAGGGACAGCACAAACCCTCCGCAGTGACCTTGCCAAGGGCAAGATCGGAACCCAGGTGCGGGCAGCGGTCGGCCGCCACGTGGGCGCGGCCGGCGCCGTCCCGATAGAGGACCAGGCGGCGCGGCCCCACTTCGGCGGCGCGCACCTGGTGGCGGCGCAGGCGCCGGCTGCGGGCGAGGAGATACCAGCCCTGCTTCACCCGGGAGGCGTCGGCGAACTTCATGCGGGCGTCCGCGTCCACTCGGGGAGGTCTTCCAGCAGCTCCGCGTAGAGCGCGAAGGCCGAATCGCTGGCGACGAAACCGGGGGTGAACTCGATCCCTTCGAGGATGCGGCGGTCGGCCCAGGTGGTGGCGACCATCATGGGGAGGGCGCGCACGAGGCTGCGCCGGCGCGGCAGGAAGAAGAGGGTCTGCGCCGCGCAGCCACCCCCCGGCAGCGGCCGGCCCGCCCAGACCAGCTCGAAGGGGGTCGGCGCGCTGACCTGCACCCAGGCGAGGCTGGGGCCGATGGTGGTGAAACGCCAGCGGGCGGTCCGGCCCGCCAGGCCGAGCAGGCGCCGCATCCAGGTCGGTCCGAAGCGGGCGTGGACGTCGGCCGAGAGCCGGTGCGGCGGCTCGACCTCCAGGGCCGGGTCCTCCTCGAAGCGGAAGCGGTGCACGGGTCCCACGTGGGAGAGGTCCAGGCCGTTGCCGAGCATGACGTGCGGATGGCAGGCGAGGCGCTGCGGCGGGAGGCGCAGGACGTGGGCGCGGTTCTCCGGCTGCGGCTCGGGGAGCTCGTACGCTGGCGGTCCGTCGCCGGCCCAGATCCAGGCGAGACCCCACTTCTCCCGCGCCGCATAGGAACGGATGCGCCGCTTGCCCTCCATGCCGCCGATAGCGCCTGCAGCCGAGCCAGCCGAGCGCACCCCCTGGGGACCCCAGCACCAGCCGTGGAAGGCGCACTGGAGGCCCTGCTCGACGACCCGGCCCTGGGCGAGGTCGGCGCCCAGGTGCGGGCAACGCCGGTCGAGCGCCTGGAGGGCGCCCGCGAGGTCGCGGTAGAGGACGAGGTCACGCTCGCCGATCCAGACCCGCCGGACCTCGCCTCGGGAGAGGCGGGCGGCGCGCGCCACGGGATACCAGCCCTCGCAGACCGCAGCGGCGTTGGCGAAGCGGGCGAAGGTGCGGGGCGCCTTCTCGAAGGCCCGCTGGCTGGCCTGGAAGGAGAGCTTCACGGCGCGCTCTCCACGTTCTCCAGGGCTGGCCGCACGAGGCCCATCACCGAGTCGTCCCCGCGCAGCGAACGCCGCACGAAGCCGGCGAGGAACCGGGTGTAGGAGGCGCCCTCGACCACGCGAGGAAGGTGGGGCCGCAGGAGCGCGCGCAGCCGGGGGAGGTGGTAGCTCGGGACCTCCGGGAAGAGGTGGTGCTCCAGGTGGAGGTTCTCGTTGAGCAGGAGGAACGAGACCAGGCGGCCGCTCTCGACCGAGCGGCTGGCGAGGAGCGGCTCGTCGCCGGTCAGGGCATGCTGGGCGAGAGCGCGGACGGCAGAGAAGTAGCCGACCGCGATGCCGGGCAGGAGCCAGGTCTGGAGGAGAGCGCGCAGGGGAAGAAGGGCGAAGACCGGGACCCACACGCACGCCATGCCGGCATACTCGGCGAAGATGCGCCAGCGGTCCGCCGACCCGGCACGGCGCCAGGCGACGACGGGGATCAGCGGCATGTAGACCAGCGTGCCCATGGTGAGCCGAACCCAGTGGAGAGCCCAGATCAACCGCCGGTCGGAGGTGTAGTTGCGATATTCGTCCGGGTCGCCCGGACCGCCCAGGTGCCAGTGGTGGCGCTCGTGCAGCACCCGGTAGGCGGTGGGCGAATGGAGGAGCGGCACGCAGAGCAGCACGTTGGCCGCGTGGTTCAGGGCCGGCCGCCGAAAGAGGAGGAGGTGGTGGCCCTCGTGCGAGAGGAGATAGAAGGCATTGAGCGCCACCGCCGCGAGCCCGATGCCGCCCAGGCGGAGCGCCCCGGCGAGGGGGCCATGGACCGTGAGGCCGCCCAGGCCGAGGGCGATGCCCGCCCCCCACAGGCCGGCGAAGAGCGCGATCTCGCCCAGGCGGCGCCGAGCGTAGAGCTGCCGCAGCGGAGCGAGCTCCGTCCCGAGGGCGACGGCCAGCCCCTCGCGCGCCCGGCGCGTCGCTTCGGCCTGGGTCAACCCGAGGTGTTCAGGTTCCACTCCTTCCATCATACGTCGAAATACGCCAAGGGCGGGAAGGCGGGGCGACTTGAGCGCTCGGGAAACCTTTCCCGGGCTTCGGAACCTCTTCCGGAGCTTCCAAAACGCTTCCGGTGCGTCCGGAACGTCTCCGGGACCTTCCAAAACGCTTCCGACACGTCCAAAACGTCTTCCGGAGCTTCCGGAACGACTTTCGGCGCGTCCAAAATCGTTTTCGGAGCGCCGAAACGCTTTTCCGCGCCTCCAGATCGTCTTCCGGCGCCTCCGGAACCACTTTTGGCGCGCCGAAACGGTTTCCGGAGCCGCCGGAAGGTCTTTGGAAGCGTCCGGAACGACTTTGGAAGCTCCGGAACGATTTTTGGAGCGTCCGGAACACTTTCCGAGCCTCCGGAAGTGTTTCCGAGGCTCCCGAAGACGTTCCGGAGGGAGCCGGAGGGGGCAGGAGCGGCCCGGAAGCGGAACCGCGCCGGCTTTGGGCGGGCCGGGGCCTCGCGGCTCCGGCCCTTTCAGTCCCCGCGAAAAAGCGCCGGACCAGGTTCGCGCCTGGTCGCGCAGGGTTCCGGGCTACTCGCAATTCCGGTTGAGGAGCACCAGGTTCTCGTCGTACGCCTCCAGACAGGTGAAGGTCGCCTGCGGCGGAGAGCCCGGGAGCCCGTTGAGGATCGGGCCGCCGAGGCGGCTCATCGCCACCTGCACCGTGGCGCTGGCCGCGTAGATGCTGTGGCCCTGACCGTTCGCCCCGCCCTCCACCGTGGAGCGTTCGACGCGCAGCGTGCCGCTGGCTTCCTGAATGCCGA
>DASQPA010000133.1:0-12796 GCA_035644215.1 Thermoanaerobaculia bacterium | reverse complement strand
TCCGACGAAGGCCGAAAAGTGGCCGCCTTCACGTCGGAACAGGTGGCCGCCTTCTCCTCGGAACGGGTGGCCGCCTTCACGTCGGAATGAGTGGCCGGCTTGCCGTCGGATTGGGTGGCCGGCTTGAGCCGGAATACGCACTTCTGGTCTCTCCGGCTCGACTTCCGATCCCTCCAGATCGACTTTCAACCTCTCCGGCTCGACTTCGGACGCCTCCGGCTCGACTTCTCATGCGTGGAAAGTAACTTCCCATGCATCCGGGAAGACTTTTCTTCCCTCCGGCTCGACTTCCGAGGCGTGGAAAGTGACTTTCCGTGCGTCCGGACGCGGCCGGAGAGCGTCTGGAAGCTCCCGGAGAGTTTTTGGCAGGTCCCGGAGAGTTTTTGAAACCTCCCGGAGGGATTCCGGAAACCCCGGGAGGCGGTCGGGAAGGGGCCGGAGAGATTTCGGGACCTGTCGGAGACCGTCCGGAAGCGGCCGGAGGGAATCCGGAACCTCCCGGAGAGGGTCGGGAAGTGCCCGGAGGAGTTTCGGAAGCGGCCGGAGGGATTCGGGATGCTCCCGGAGGCGATTCCGGCCGGCCCGACGACGGCTTCCAGGCCGTGCGGGAGGTGTTGCGGCGGCGGATCGAGGTGGACGCACACGGCTGAAATGCCCCCCTCCTGACCTCCCCCCTGATCCAACCCTCCCCCTCCCAGGGGGGAGGGACCCACCTCCCGGCCCGCTTGGAGCCAAAGTTAGTGTGGGTAGGGGGGGTGAGGGGCCGCCCGACCCCTATTCCTTGTTCTGCGAGATCTGCCGGCGCAGCAGCTCGTTCTCGAAGGCCATCCCCACCTGGGCCGTGGCGAGCTCCAGGATGTCGATGTCCTCGACCGGCTCTTCGCGGTCGCCGTTGTCGGCGTAGATGACGGAGATCACCCGCTGGGTGCCGAGGACCGGGAAGATCACCACCTGGCCGGTGCGCGGCCGGCCGACCAGGGCGCGGAACGATTCGGGGAGGTCCGCCTCCTCGAAGTTCAGGGTCTGCACCTCGCCGGTCTCCAGACTGCGGATCAGGGCGTTGTCCCCTTCGAGCGGCAGCTTGACCGCCCGGGTGAGCTCGGCGAGCGGCCGGCCCCGGGCGTCCGAGCCGAAGGCGCCGAGGGCGACCAGCTGGTCGCGCTTGACCAGGAAGAGCACGGCGCGCTCGACCGACTCCGAGATGATGTGCATGAGGTTGAGCGCCACGGTCGCCGAGATGAGGCCGGAGCGCAGGTCGCCGAAGACCCGCCGCAACCGGGCCACCCCGGAACGGCCGTCGTCTGTCCGCCCCTCGGCCATCTCGCCGCCGCGCACTACGTCGCGCCGGCTGCCGATGACGTTCTCGACGCAGGCGACCACCGCCTCCACCTCGGCGGGCAGGGCGGCCAGCACCCCCGCCTCGTAGACCCGGGCGAAGGGGGTGCCGGGGTCGACCAGGGCGATGAGCGAGGCGGCAGGGCGGCGGCGGTGGAGCTGGGAGGCCTGCTCCAGGCTCACCTCGGCGCGCCGCAGGTCGAGGAGGACGATGGGCGGCGGCAGCCCCGGCCGGGTCGACCCGGCCTCGGCGAGGCTCACCCGGTGGATCGCCGCCAGCTCGTGCTGGAGGGCGCGTTCCAGGCGGTTGGCGAACGGCTCGTCGACCGAGACCACCTGCAGCTCCAGCTGCTCGGCGGCCAGGCGTGGCTCCACGGCCGGCTCGGCCGCCTCGGCGAAAGTGACCGCGGTGTCGTCGCCCGAGAGCAGGGAGGGATGGGTCGAGTCGCCGGACACCCGCCAGCTGGCGGTCGTCTCCAGGTCCGGATCGGCCACCGTCGCCGCCGTTGCCGCCGCGATCCCCCCTGTGGCCTGCGGGTTGCGGCTGCGCTCGTCGAAGATGCGGGCCGCCTCCAGGAGGACCATCTGGGTGTTGATATCGGCGTCGGGCAGGACGTCGCTCGGGTAGAGGGCGATGTCGTCGATCGGCCGCAGGTCGTCGATGGCGAACTCGAAAGTGCCGGTGTCCCAGACCATCACCTCGGCCACCGCCTGCTCGATCTGGCGGCCGATGACGTCGCGCAGCTCCTCGGCGCCGATCGCCCCACCGCCGATCAGGATCTGGCCCAGCGAGCGCCGCTCCCGCTCCTCGCCCTGGGCGGCGATGGCGCTGTCGAGCACCTCGCGGTCGATCGCCCCGCTCGACACCAGGAGGTCGCCCAGCTTGGGGGTGCGCGGCGCCTGGGCCGAGACCAGCTTGCCAACGTGGAAGCCGATCATCGCCCGCTCCGCGCCGCGGGAGAGGAGGAGGGTGCCGGTGCGCCGTCCCAGGTGGACGAACTGCATGACGTCGGCGACCGAGACGTCCTTCAGACTACCCGAGATGCCCATGGTCCGGTCTATTCGCCACGCGCCAGCTTGACCAGGCTCTCTAACGTGCGCAGCTTCCGGTCCTTGGTGGCGAAGAGCCGGGCGGCGAACAGGGCGATGGCGGCATGGGCGGAGAGGAGATCGAGGAGATCGCGGTCCTCGGACCGCAGGATCGGCTTGTGATCGAGGAGCTTCAGCACCACGAGGGCGCCGACGATGTCGTTCTGGACCCGTAGCGGCACCGCGGCCAGGGCCGGCGAGTCGACGTTCGGTCCCAGGCGCAGGACGCCGTCGGCCAGGGTGGCGTCGACCATCGCGTCGCCGCCCCGGTAGGAGTCGCCGGTGAACGGCGGCTCGGGCTCGCCGTAGATCCCCTGGTTCAGGGCGATCTCCAGGTCGCCCCCCTCGTCGCGCTTGAGCAGCAGGACGAAACGGGCGGCGCCCAGGAGGTTGATGGCGATCTCGGCGATCGTCTCCTGCACCTCGGCGGGGTCGAGGGTGGCGTGCAGCTGGTAGGTGGCGACGTAGAGGTTCATCAGGCGGCCGGCCTGATGCTCGGAGTCGACGAGCCGGGAGGCCAGCTCCTTGACGTCCGACTCGGCGGTCGCCAGGCGGCGCTCGAGCTCCAGGGCGCGCTCGTCGGCCTGCCCGTCCCCTCCCTGCTGGCGCTCGCTCTCCGCCTCGCGCAGGTTGGCCTCCAGGACCTGGGTCAGCTCGTTGGCGCGGGAGAGGGCCGAGCGCAGCTGGACGACCAGCTCGGAGTCCGCCGGCGCCGAGGCCGAGGTCGCAGAGGCGGGCGCGCCGGTCTTGGTGGCCTCGCTCACGCCGCGGTACCCTTCTCGAGGCGGGAGATGACGTCCAGGATCTCTTCGCGGTGGAACGGCTTCTTGATGTAGGCGGAGGCCCCGGCCTCCAGGCCGCGGGCGGTGTCCTCCTCCTTGCCCTCGGTGCTGATGACGATGACGGGCGTATGGGCGATGGCGCCATCCGCCTTCATCGCCGCCAGGAATTCGAGGCCGTTCATGTTGGGCATGTTGATGTCGAGCAGCACGAGCTCCACGTCGCCGTGCTCGCGCAGGCGGTCCAGGGCCTCGCGCCCATCCAGAGCATAGACCAGCGGGAACTGCCGCAACATCACCTCATACATCTTGTGCATCAACTTCGAGTCGTCGACGACCAGCACTTTCCTTGGCTGCACGGCGCTCTCCCGGCGAGACGGTGGGATGATCGGATCTTGCGCCCTATCATACCTGCCGGCGCATTTACGCAGCAACAAACTCAGACGGGGCGCTCTCACCCCCAGGGGGGTGTCCGTACCCCGCCGCCCACGGGCTCCGGCCCGGGCGAAGACCTCCCTGCCGCTTTCCAGACAGTCAAGTGTAGCCAATGCCGAGGTCAGGATACAAGGAAGACGCCAAAACCGGGCGCCTTGCGTTATGCTCGCCGACCGATGTCTGAGCCCGAAATCCCCCCGTCGTCTCCTCCCGAGGAGGAGGGCGCCTCGGCCCTGCGCCAGTTCCTGGGCCTTTTCGTCGTCCCTCTTCTCGTCGTCATCCTCTGCGTCGCCGTGTTCATCGGCTTCGGCTGGATCGCCCACGACCGGCTGACCACGGCCGACTGCCTGAACGACCTGCAGTCCGGCTGGAAGCCGCGGCGCACCCAGGCGGCCTACGAGCTTTCGAAGATCCTCACCAACGACCCCCACGCCCTCGACCGCGAGCCGGGGGCGCGCGACCAGCTGCGGCGGATGTTCCAGTCGGCGAGCGAGCCGGAGGTCAAGCAGTACCTCGCCCTGGTCCTCGGCCGTACCAAGGACCCCCAGGCCGCTCCGCTCCTCACCGCCGCGCTCAAGGATCCGGACAACAAGACCCGCATCTATGCCCTCCTCGCCCTGGGCGACCTGGGTGACCGCTCGGCCGCGGGGCCGATCGCCCAGGTTCTGGCCGATCCCGACCCGGGGGTTCGCAAGACCGCCGCCTACGCCCTGGGCGCGGTGAGCGACCCGGCCGCCGCGCCCCCGCTCCGGGCACGCCTGGAGGACGGCATCGCCGACGTGCGCTGGAATGCCGCCCTCTCCCTCGCCCGCCTGGGCGACCGGGCAGCCGTGCCGGTGCTCGAAACCATGGTCGACCGCCGGCTCCTCGCCCAGGTCCCCGACATCACCCGCGAGCAGCAGGAGGACGCCATGACGAGCGGCCTCGCCGCCTTGGGCGCGGTGGGCGGGCCGGAGGAGATCCCCGTTTTGGACCGCCTCGCCAAGGACGACCCCAGCCTCAAGGTCCGCCAGGCCGCGATCGACGCCAGGAAGGAGATGGCGAAGCGGGCGGGTGGGACGAAGGCGCCCTAGGGGGATCGCGAGGTTCGCCATGGGTCCCAACGCCACCCTCCTGGATCTCCTCTTGGAGCTTCAGGTCCTGGACCGCGTGCCGCGCAGCGGCTACGTCCTGCGCGGCGTCGCGAACCCGGAGAGCGTCACCGAGCACAGCTGGCACGTCCTCTTCCTCGTCTGGACCCTGGGGGCGCGCCTCCAAGGGCTCGACCTGCCGCGGGCGGTCGAGATCGCCCTCGTCCACGACCTCGCCGAGCTGCGGGTGGGCGACCTCCCCCGCACCGCCTCGCACTACTTCCCCCCCGGGGCCAAGAAGGCGGCCGAGACCGCGGCCATGGCCGACGTCCTCGCCCCCCTCCCCCTCCGGGCGCAGGAGCTCTACGCCGAGTACCAGGCCGGGGCCACCCCCGAGGCGCGGCTGGTCAAGGCCTGCGACAAGCTGCAGCTGATGCTCAAGGTGGCGGCCTACGAACGCTGGGGCGAGGGCGGCCTCGCCGAGTTCTGGGACAACCCGGACAATTTCCCGGACGTCGGCCCCGACAGCGGGTTCGCGCCGGTCGCCGAGCTGTTCCAGGAGCTGCTCGCCCGGCGACCGGCGAAGGGCTGAGGGCCCGGGTCACCGCTCGGCGCGTGCGGGCGGCCGGAGCTCCAGCTCTCCGGGGGCGATCGGGCCGTCGATCTCGGCCCGGTAGACGATCGTCTCCTCGGTGCGGAACTCCGGGAACTGGACGCTCTGATCGATCCGGCGGACGAGGAAGCTCGCCTTGTCGATCCAGAGGGTCATCGGGTCGCCGCGGCGCTTGCCCTCGATCCGGAAGCAGTCGGCACCGTCGAAGCTCGCATCGGGTAGGCACTTCGGCTCCTGCAGAGCGGTCAAGGGCCAGCCTTCGATCCGATCCGGCAGGAGCAGGCGAGGAATGGTGTGCGCCGAGCCTCCGGAGACCCCGGTGGCGCCGGCCAGACCCAGATCGAGCGAGGCCGGATGCTCGACGCCGGGCCGGAGATCCCACCAGCTCTGGACCTCCCCACCCTGCTGCCAGACGATCATGCGATGCCACTCTTCCTCGCCCACGCGGTCCTGGAACTCGAACCGGAAGCGGTCGGGCCGCACGAAGGCGGTCGTGAACGGCTTCTTGACCGTGCGCTTCCCCGTGCGTTGGAAAAAGACCGTCGTGGCCTCCCCCGCATCGCGATAGGAGCTGCATCCCGCGTAGGTCTTGGCCATCCGGGCCAGGATCTGCTCTGCGGTCAGAGCCTCCGCCGGCGGATCGCCGGCGCGGACGGTTGCCGCCCAGAGAGAACAGCAGAGGATGGAGGCCAGGGGAACGAGGAGACGCCGGCCGGTCCAGCTCGAGCGCATAGAACCTCCTTGCAAGATAACCACCCACCCCAATTCTACAACTTGCGCGAGGAGCATGGCAGCCCACCGGGCCACACGGCCGGGGTGATACCGTACTTCCATGGAGCCCTTCGCGCCCAGCCCGGGCCGCGGCGGGAGGGTGCGGGTCCTCCTGATCGGCGACGACCCCCTTGCCCGTAGCGGTCTGGCCGCGCTCCTCGCGGCCGAGCCCGGGATCGCGGTCGTCGCCCAGTCCACCCCCGGGGAGGACGCCGCGGCCGCCGTGGCCGAGCACGATCCCGACGTGGTGCTCTGGGATCTGGGCTCCCGGCCGGAGAACCCGCTGGAGCTGCCGGGGACGCCGGCCGAGGAGGGAGCGCCGCTCCTCGCCCTCGCCCCCGACGACGGCCCCGCTGCCGAGGCGCTGGCGGCCGGTGCCCGGGGGGTGCTCTATCGCGACGTCTCCGCCGGCCGCCTGGTCGCGGCCCTGGAGGCCGTGGCGCGCGGGCTCGTGGTCTTGGACGCCGATCTCGCCGCTCCTCTGCTCCCGGCGCCCTCGGCCGGAGCCTCCTCTCCCGCTGAGCCCGACGAGCCGGTCGAGCCGCTCACCCCGCGCGAGGTCGAGGTCCTCCAACTCCTTGCCGAAGGGCTGTCGAACAAGCTTATCGGCAGCCGGCTGGGGATCAGCGAGCACACGGCGAAGTTCCACGTCAACGCCATCCTCGGCAAGCTCGGCGCCCAGGGCCGCACCGAGGCCGTGGTCCGCGCGGCGCGGCTGGGGCTGATCCTGCTGTAGAGCCCCGCCGACCTGTCCGATCGGGCAGGTGCCTCCCTGGCGGATCGGCGGATGTGCGGGCTTGCGCCGCCGCCTATCCTCCTCTTCATGAGCGACACACACGACATCCAAGCGTTTTCCGATGCCCTGGCCTCCGCGGTGGAGGAGGCCGGTTCCAGCGTGGTCCGCATCGAGGGCCGCCACCGCGGTCCATCCTCCTCCGGCATCGTCTGGTCGGCGGACGGCGCCATCGTCACCGCCGATCACAAGATCGAGCGGGAGGAGGGGATCGAGGTCGGCCTGCCCGACGGCCGGAAGGTCGCGGCGCGCCTGGTCGGCCGCGATCCCGGGACCGATCTCGCGGTCCTCCGCGCCGAGGCCACCGACCTGAAGCCCGCGACCTGGGTCGGCGCCGAAGGGCTGAAAGTCGGCCATCTCGCCCTCGCCCTCTCCCGCCCGGGCCAGACCGTCCGCGCCTCCCTGGGGGTGGTCGCCGCCCTGGGCGACGAGTGGCGGACGCCGATGGGCGGCAAGATCGACCGCTACCTCGAAACCGACGTGGCCCACCAGCGCGGCTTTACCGGCGGCCTCCTGATCGACGTCTCCGGCCGCGGCCTGGGCCTGAACGACGCCGGCCTACGGCGTGGCCAGGGGATCGCGATCCCCGCCGCCACCCTAGAGCGGGTGGTCGCGGAGCTCCTCGCCCACGGCGGGGTGCGCCGCGGGTATCTCGGCGTCGGCGCCCACCCGGTGCGGCTGCCGGAGGCGGTCGCCGAAACGGCCGGCCATCCCGTGGGCCTGATCGTGGTCGCCGTGCAACCGGGCGGCCCGGCCGAGCAGGCCGGGGTGCTCTTGGGCGACGTCCTCCTCTCGCTTGACGGCCATCCCCTGGGCGACATGGGCGAGCTCCACTCCCTCCTCGGCGAGGATCGGGCGGGCAAAGAGGTGCCGCTTCGGCTCCTGCGAGCCGGGGAGGTGCGGGAGATTCGGGTCACGCTGGGGGCGAAGTAGGGGGAAGCCCTGAAGGGGCGGACGGTGATTCGTCTTCCGTCGCCCCTTCGGGACTGGCCAAATCTAGCGAAGAGGGCCCGAGACCGCCGACGGTATGCGATGGCAAGGTGGTACGATTGAATGGCTATGGCGTCGCACGGAAGAGTGTACCTGGAGACGACAGTGATCAGCTATCTGGCAGCACGGCCGAGTCGCGATCTCCGCGTGGCTGCACACCAGCAGGCTACGTCCGAATGGTGGACACGGAAGCGTCAGGAGTTCGATTTGTTCGTGTCGCAGATCGTCGTGGAAGAAGTGGCCGCGGGCGACCCAGATGCAGCCGCGTTGCGGCTCCGGTATGTCGAGGGCATCAATCTACTCAACTTGACGGAAGCCGGCCTCGCTTTGGCGGAGAAGTTGCTCGCAGACGGTTCCGTACCCATGGAAGCGGAAGAAGACGCGCTGCACATTGCGGTCGCCGCAGTGCATGGGATGGACTACCTCCTGACGTGGAATTGTCGACACATCGCGAATGCCACCATGCGGAGTCGTATCGAGGCGACATGCTCCGATGCCGGGTACGGCGCTCCGGTCATCTGTACCCCGGAAGAGCTCTTGGAGGATTGAAGCCATGTGGAAGGACGAGGTCGTCGAAGAAGTAAGGGAAGTGCGTCGCGCTCACGCGGCAGCACATGGCCATGACCTGCGTCAGATCTTTGCGGACCTGAAGCGTAAGGAGGAAGCCTCCGGGCGGCCCGTTGTTACCCTTCCACCAAGACCTGCGCGCTTCCAAAGGGCAGCCACTGCCCTCCAGCCGCCGATGACTCGCTGACAGCCGCCGACCGTTCGCTGCCTGCCGCCAGTGACTCGCTGACTGTCGCCGATCGTTCGCTACCTGCAGCCAGTGATTCGCTGCAGGCTGCCGATGGCTTGCTGACTGCAGCGGGTGACTCGCGTCCTGCCGCCGATGACTCGCGGCACGCGCGCCGACGGCTCGCTGCCGGCTGCCGGTGACTCGCTGCAGGACGCCGATGACTCGCTGCAGATCGCCGGTGACGCGCTGACGGTCGCCGAGGACGCGCCGCCGGAGCCCGAAGGCTCAGTCCTTGATCTCAATCCCCCGCCGGCCGAGGAGCAACTTCAATCGCTCGTAGAGTTTATGGCCGAGCAGCTTGTGCGCCGTCTGGGTGATGTCGCGCAGGACGATGCGGAGATCCTCGTCGCCACTCCAGTGCTTGCGGGCGTAGGGCTCGAGCTCGCCGCCGAAGGCCTGGGAGAGGACGGCGGCGGCGAGGACCAAGTCGTCGAGGTAGCCGACCGGCCCCAGGATTGCCTCCGGGAGGAGGTCGAAGGGGAGGATGAAGTAGGCGAGAGCGCCGCCGATCATGGCGCGGGTGGAGCCGGGGACGGTCTTGTCCAGGGTCAGGCGGACGAGCAGGATGAAGACGTCCGGCACCAGGAGGAGCATGCGGACGGCGTCGCCCGGGAGCTTGCCGCCGCGCTTCTCGATGGTATGGAGGACTTTCTCGCGCAGGGTGTCGTAGAAGGAGAGGAGCCCCTTGCTCGGCAGGTCCGTCCCCTTCGTCAGGGCGGCCTCCGCCTCCGCCTCCGCGGCGTCGAGATCGAACGACGCCAGGTCCTCGGCCACCGCGGCCGACAGCTCGTCGGTCCCGCTCTTCCCGCTCTCGTCCGTCCGCTCTGCCATGATGCCTCCCGCCCGGATTGCGCGTCGCCGGGTACCCTCATCTTAGGACAGGCAGGCTTACAACAGGTATGCCAGGGCGAATCCGATCTGCGCCGCCATCATCATCAGGTACATTTGCTTCCAGGAGGGGTGGTTCTCGGTCTCGGTCAAGGAGGCCGGGTCGCGCACCAGGAGCCAGACCGTGTAGATCCCCCAGAGGGTGAAGATCCCCCCCAGGGCCGAGAGCAGCCAGGCGTTGCCGGTGAGGATGGGGTGCCCGGGGTTCTGCGGGTCGCGCAGGTGGGCGCCGAGGGGCAGGAGGAGCCAGGGGAAGATGAAGAAGGGGGTGATGATCCAGGCCGCCTTTTTGACACCGTAGACGATGGGGAGGGTCTTGCAGCCCCCCGCCCGGTCGCCCTCGATGTCGGCGAAGTCCTTGGTCGAGGCGGCCCCTAGGAGGAAGAGGCCGAAGACCGACCCCAGGGCCCAGGGCTCGGTCGAAAAGACGTTCGCCACCATCCCCCACCCCGCCACCTTCAGGAGCACCCCGCGCGGAATGGCGATAGTCCAGTTGGCGAGCCAGCCCCGGATCTTGGTCCGGCCGAGGGAGGGCGCCGAGTAGATGAAGGTGAAGAGGAGCCCCGCGAGGTAGATGAAGAAGGGGGCGTGCTGCCCGATCGGGGCGGTCAGCTTCTGCTGGAGCGTCGTGTAGGGGTAGGGGACGACGAGCCAGGTGGGGATGAGCGCCAGGGCGTAGAGGATCCAGCTGAAGATCCAGACCTCGCGGACCGACAGCTCGCCGGTGACGAGCGGCCGGTCCGGCTTGTTCAGGCGGTCGATCTCCAGGTCGTAGATCTGGTTGATGGCGTTGGACGCCGCGTTCATGAAGCTGGCGCAGAGCGAGCCCAGGATCACGGTGGCGAGCACCGGCAGGGTCACCGCCCGCGCGGGGTCGGGGTTGTGCACCGAGCCGAAGGCGCAGACCGAGCCCGAGACGATGCCGAGGAGCGGCGGCAGGAGGGTGAACGGACGCGCCAGCTTGCTGTAGAGGGCGAGCTTCGAAGCCACGGCAGTCCTTTAGAGGAAAACCAGGGCGACCGCCCCGAGCGCGGCCGCGGCGAGCGCCCCGACCAGGGTGTTCAAGAAGTTGAGCGCCTCGTTGTCGAGCAGATTCCGCTTGCCGAGCGCCGCTCCCACGAGGCTCTCGAAGGTGGTGCCGACGAAGGCGCCGGCGACGACCGGGAGCACCCCGGACCAGGCGAAGAGCCCCACCGCGGCGCCGAGCGCCGCGAGCACCAGCGAGGCCGCGATGCCGGCGAGCGTCCCTTCGAGCGAGACCGCCCCCTCCGTCCCCCGCGGCACCGGCTTGAAGGTCGTGATCAGGAAGGTGCGGCGGCCGTAGAGCTGGCCGATCTCGGAGGAGGCGGTGTCGGCCGCGGCGGTGGCGAGGGCACCGGCGAAGGCGAGGGTCGAGAGGACGAGGAAGGGGGTGGCGGCGGCGAAGAGCGCGCAGCCGGCGGCCACCCCGGCGTTGGCGAAGGCGTGCCGCGCGCCGCGCCGGCCCCCCTTCTCCTGCGCCAGGTTCTGGTCCGCCTTCCGGCGGTAGCCGAGCTTGGTGGCGGCGCTCCCGATGACGAAGAAGGCGAGCAGCAGCAGGAACCCCTGCCAGTCGAGGAAGGCGTAGATCGCCGTCCCCAGGAACATCCCGGCGACCACTCCCGAGACGTCGACCGTGCGCGCCGCGAAGGCCAGGCCGGCGAGGACGGCGTTGACCGCGAGGCCGATCGCCACCCGGCGCCAGAGCCCCTCTTCGACCAGCACCCCCCAGTGCCCGCGGGTGAAGGCGAGCCCGAAGAGGAAGAGGCTCGAAAGGATGGGCACCCCGAGGTTGTCGTCGAGCCCCTGGGGGAGCGACTCCATGCTCGCCGCGAAGAGCGTGGCCACGAAGCAGATGGCGAGGGCGAAAGCGGCCTCGTAGCGACCCGGCGCGGTCCACAGGAGGAGCCCGGTGGCGGCCAGGGTGCCGAAGACGACGTAGGCGAGGCTCCCGGCCCAGCTCTTCTTCGGGTTCCAGGGGAGCGGGGTCTTCCCGAGGCTGATGCCGACGATCGAGGCCATGCCGTCGCCGAAGGCGAGGATGCCCCAGCCGGCGGCGGCGATCTCCAGGTGCTTGAAGAAGAGCAGCACGAGGAGGAGGACGGTCAGCGGATAGAGGATGATCCCCAGGGCCGAGCCCAGCTCGTGCTCGTGGTCGCGCCAGAGGTTGCGGCCGCCCAGGCGCGGCAGGAGGAGGAGGTTGAAGACCAGGGCGCCCAGGGCGAGGAGGACCGAGTAGAGGGGACCCAGCGGGCGCAGAGCCAGGGCGCAGAAGCCGGCCCCGATATGGACCGCCTTCCTGAGCAGCTCCTGGCGGGGGATGGCCCTCACCGCTTGGCGACCTTCGGGCTCGGCCACTGGCCGCTCTCGCGCAGCCAGGCGATCGTCCCTTCGAGCCCCTTCTTCAGTGGGCGGGAGCGGTAACCCAGCTCGGCCTTCGCGTGCTCCGAGCTGTAGGCCCAGTCGTGGCGGTAGACCTCGACCAGGTCGGGGGTGAGCTGCGGCGTCTTCTTGCGCAGACGCGCGAGAGTCTTGTCCGCCGCGCCGAACAGCTTGGCGACGGCGTCGGGCATGCGCCACCGCGGAGCCCGGATGCCGGACAGCTCCTCGAAGGTGCGGTAGAAATCGGCCTGGAGGACGTTCTCGCCGCCCAGCACGTAGCGCCCGCCGGGCGGGTGCTCCAGGGCGGCGACGACGCCCCGGGCGACGTCCTCGACGTGGACGTAGTTCCAGCGCCGCTCGGGCTTGCCCAGAAGGGCGGGAAGGCGGCGGTGGGCGAGGTCCAGGAGGTGGCGGACGACGATGTTGCCCTCGGTCAGCTCGCCCGGGCCGTAGATCACCCCGGGGTAGACGACGGAGACCGGCGCCCCCTGGGCGATGGCCTGGCGGGCGATGCGGTCAGCGAGAGTTTTGGTCCGCTCGTAGTCGTTGATCCACGTCCGGTCTCCCGACTCGGTCGACCCGGCCGATTCGTCGAGCACCCCGCCCGGCCCGCCCTCCGTGGGTCCCAGGGCCATGAAGCTCGACACGTAGAGGAAGCGGGAGAGGCCGGCCGACTCAGCCGCGGTCAGGGCGTTCTTGATCCCCTCGACGTTGATGCGGTCGAAGTCCTTGGTGGGGGCGAGGATCTTGACCAGGGCGGCGGCATGGAGGATGGCGTCGCACCCCTGGCAGGCGCGGACCAGGGAGAGGCGGTCGGTGACGTCGCCAGGGGCGAAC
>DASQPA010000132.1:0-21648 GCA_035644215.1 Thermoanaerobaculia bacterium | reverse complement strand
AGCTCGATCGGCAGCACCCCGGCCGATTGGTAGACGTCGAGGAGGAGGATCGCCCCCACCTCCCGGCAGCGCTGGGCGATCGCCTGCGCGTCCTGCACGAAGGCGCTCCGGAAGAGCGTGTGCGAGATGGGCACCAGCCGGGTGCGCTCGTCGATCGCCGCGAGGAGCCGCTCGGTCGGGACGCCGATCCCGTCGTCCGAGGGGACGGTGACGATCTCGGCGCCCTTCTTGCGCTCCCCTTCGAGGGCGTACATGACGTTGGGGAAATTGAGCTCGGTGTAGACGATGCGGTTGCGCGTCGCCGGGTAGTCGAGGGCGGAGAGAAAGACCGCGGCCGCCACCGCCACGTTCTGGTGCATGGCGATGCTCCCCTTCTGGACCCCGAGGATCGGGGCCAGGAGATCGCCCGTCTCGACCGCCATCTCCCACCACCCCTCGTGCCAGGCCCGCACCCCGCGCTCCTCCCACTGCCTGGCGAAGGTCTCGACCTCCTGATGGACGGCGCGCGGCATGGCCCCCAGGGAGTTGCTGATCAGGTAGGTCGTGCGCGCGAGGATGGGAAACTCTGCGCGCAGGGAGAGAAGGTCGGCGTGCGGCGCCGGGGTGGCAACGGAAGCGGCGATGGTCATGACGGTCCTTTCCAGTCGGGCCAATCGGAGATAGATTACAACTACTCCTTCCAGCCGAAGACCCGATACGAATTGTCGCGGAGGATTCTACGCTTTGTCGCCTCCGGCAGGTCGAGGGTGAGGAAATCCTCCAGGTTCTTCTCCAGGCTGGTCACCCCGGGATCGGGCCAGTCGGTCCCCCAGAGCACCTTGTCGGCGATGCTGTCGAGGCGCGGCAGGTACTGGAGGAGCCGCTTGGGAGGGATGCCCGAAACGTCGAGGTAGACGTGGGGGTGCCGCCGGGCGAGGAACAGGCAGGTGTCCATGTAGAGAGGACGCCCGGCATGGGCGAGGATCAGGCGGAGGTCCGGAAAATCGACCGCCACGTCGTCCGCCGCCATGGGGTCGGCGAACTTGTTGCGGGCGCCGGGGAAGACCGAAGTGCCGGTGTGGATCATCACCGGCATCCCCAGCGTCTCCGCCTGGCCGTAGATTTCTCCCAGCCCCGGCAGCGAGTCCAGGTAGGCGTTGGCGGCGAACAGCTGGTGCGGCGGATGGATCTTGAGCGCCTGGATGCCCCGATCGCGCAACCGCCGCACCTCCGCCCCCGGCTCGGGCGTCAAGCCCGGATGGACCGAGCCGAAGGGGATCAGCCGGTCGGGGGCGAGGCGGGCGACCTCCAGGCTGAAGTCGTTGACCGCCGGCGTGAAGCCCATGAGCGGCGAGACGTAGTGGACCATCCCCAGCCGCTCGATGCCGGCGCGGTCCATCAGCGCCAGCACCTTCTCCGGCCGGCGCATCAGCTCGGCCAGCTCGGCCGCCCCCGGCGCGCTCTCCATCCGCGTCCGCACCTCGGGCCGCATCTGCTCCCAGGGCTGGAGATGGACATGGATGTCGACCACCCCATAGGGGAGAGGCAACCGGAGCGGCAACCCCACCTACCGGCCCTTCCACTGCGCCGGCCGCTTCTCCAGGAACGCCTTCACCCCCTCCTCCTTGTCCTCGGTCGAGAAGCAGAGGCAGAAGAGGTCGCGCTCATAGGCGATGCCGTCCTCGATCGCGAGCTTCTGGCTGGCCCGCAGCGCCTCCTTGGCGACCTTGAGCGTCAGCGGGCTCTTGCTGGCGATCTTGCCGGCCAGCTCCAGAGTCCTGGCGCGCAGCTCCTCGTGCGGCACGACCATCTCGACGAGGCCCATGTCTTTCGCCTCGGCGGCGCCGATCATGTCGCCGGTCAAGACCAGCCGCATGGCGTTTCCCAGGCCGATCAAGCGCGGCAGGCGCTGGGTGCCGCCGCCGCCGGGGATCAACCCGAGGTTGATCTCGGGTTGGCCGAAGCGCGCTTTTTCGGAAGCGATGCGGAGGTCGCAGGAACTGGCGAGCTCACAGCCGCCGCCCAGGCAGAAGCCGTTGATCATGGCGATCACCGGCTTGGGGAAGCTCCCCATGACGTCGAAGATGCGCGGGCTGCGCATGGCCTCGCGCTGGTCGAAGGGCGAGCGGCCGGCGAACTCGCCGATGTCGGCGCCGGCGATGAACGACTTCTCGCCGGCCCCGGTGATCACCACGACGCCCAGGTCGTCGTCGGTCTCGATCTCGGCCAGGGCGGCGAGCAGATCGACGCGCACCTGGTCGTTCAGGGCGTTCAGCTTATCGGGTCGATTGACGGTGAGGACGGCCACCCGGCCTTCCCGCTCCATCAGAATGGTTTCGGACATCCTTTTCTCCTTATGGCTGGAATCCTTGGGGCGCGAGCCGATCAGTGGGGGTGGCTCAGCTCGAAATCTTCCTTGAGCAACAGGGTCACGGGAGCGCTGAACCCCTCGGAGATCTGGCTCTTGGTGCGCACCGTCCGCTCGATCGTCTCGCGCCAGAGGAGCCCGGTGGCCGGATCGACCAGGGCGGTGCCGCGACCGGTCATCGTGGTGCCGGCCGGGGTGCCGGGACCCTGGGCGGCGGCGATCTCCAGGCGGACGCAGTCACAATCGGCCGTGTGCTCGCGCCCCACGATCCGGAACTGGTCGAGCACCTGGATCTTCCGGTTGCCCGGCAGCTCGAGCTCGGAGGTGCGGGTATAGGGCAGCCCGACGGTGAAGGTCTTGCCGGCGAAGAATTCGACCCGTTTCAGCCAATCGGCCTTCTGGTTGGCCGCCATCTCCTTGTCGTCGAGCTGGGGCCGCAGCGCCTGGTAGGCCTCGGCGGAGAGGACCTGGCGAGCCCGCTCGAGGAGGTTGGCGCCGCCCGAGAAACCGAGGAAGCGGCCGTCTCCCGCGACCTTGATGACGAGCTCCTGGCCCTGCAGGATCTTGAGCAGCCGCGAGAGGTCGAGCTGCTGCTCGTCCTGCACCATCTTCATCGACGCGAGGCTCCCGACCTCCTCGTACTGCTGCGCCCCGCCACGGCGGAAGGTGACCTGGGTGGAGGTGTCGAGGAGGCTGTCCACCCCTTTGCCGCGCGCCGCCTGGGTGCGGATGCTCGCCCGGTTGGCCTCGATCAGGGGGACGCCGAGCGGCGGATTCCACCGGAAGGTCACCGCGCCGCCGGGAGGGAGGGTCTCCTCGGGCTGGGCATGGAGGACAGCCGGGAGCAGGCTGAGCAGCGGAACGATCAGAGCCAGCAGGGCCAGCCGGCTCGCGAAACGGCGGATCGAGCGCTCACGCATGGCGCATCCTCCTCGGATCAACGGGTTGGTACGCCCATTAGATCACGCGGCTCAACGGTGCTGCCAGACCGGCTTCCGCTTGGCGAGGAAGGCGGCCAGGCCTTCCTCCATGTCGGCGGTGGCGCAGAGCTCGTCCAGGTAAAGCCGCTCGGTCTCCCGCAGGGCCTCGGCGAAGCCCAGGTCGCGGCCGGCGCGCACCGCCTTCTTGGTCAGGCGGGTGACCGCGGCGCTCTTCGCCGTCAGGTCGGCGAGCACCCGGGCGATCCCTAAGTCCAGCCCCCCCGCCTCGATCCGCCAGGTGACGAGCCCCAGCCGCTCCGCCTCCTCGCAGGAGAAGGTGCGGCCGGTCAGAAGCAGCTCCAGGGTGCGGCCCGGCCCCAAAAGCTGGGGATAGAGGGCGGCGGCGGCCGGCGGATAGCAGCCGAGCTCGATCTCGGGCTGGCCGAAACGGGCGTCGTCGGTCGCCAGCACCAGGTCACAGCCGAGAGCCAGCTCCATCCCGCCCCCCAGGCAGTGGCCGTGGACGGCGGCGACGGCGATGGCGGGGAGATCCCCGAGGCCGCGGATGGCGCCGTGGAGGCCGTCGAGCATGGCCCGCACCTTGTCCGGAGTGTGGTCCTGGACCGAGACCCCGGCCGAGAAGGCGCGCTCCCCGGCGCCGCGGAGGACGACCACCTGAAGATCGGGGTCCTGGGCGAGATCCGCGATCGCCTCCTTCAGCCGGGCCAGGGTGTCGAGGTCCAGGATGTTGAGCGGCGGCCGGTTCAGGGTGAGCGTGGCGGTCCGCCCGGCGCGCTCGACGAGGACGGGGGAGATCGTGGCGGTGCTCATGGCCGGCTCCCGTTGGTGGCATTTCCGTCGACGGCGTTCACGAAGTCCTCCCAGAGCGCCCGCTGGAGGTGCATGGCGACCAGGTTCTCGGGGTGCCACTGGACCCCCCGCAGCCACCAGCCGTTTTCGTCCCCGGTCCCGGCGAGCTCGAACGCCTCGACGAGGCCGTCCGGCGACCAGGCGGCGGCTTCGAGCCCCGGGGCGAGGTCCTTGACCGCCTGGTGGTGGCGGCTGTTGACCAGGACCGCCTCGCGGGAGAGCCGCTCGGCCAGGGTCGTGCCCGGGCCGGCGACCCGCACCGGGTGGGCCAGGACGTCGGGGGTGTCGGTCAGCTCGTGCGGCACTCCCCCGGGGAGCTGGGTGGGGAGGTCCTGCCAAAGGGTGCCGCCCAGGTAGACGTTGGCGAGTTGGAGCCCGCGGCAGATGCACCAGACCGGCAGCCGCCGCTCCCGGGCGCCGGCGAGCAGCTCCCATTCCAGGTCGTCGCGCTCGGGGTAGACCTCCAGTCGGGCGTCGGGCCGCGGGCTCTCGCCGTAGCGCTCGGGGGCGACGTCCACCCCGCCGGTCAGGACTAGCCCGGCCGCCGTGGCGACCAGCTCCGCGGGGAGCCCCGGCCGGCCGGCACCCGGGGTGAGGACGGTGATCCGCTCCGCCGGCACGCCCACGGCCTTGAGCGCCTCGACATAGGGGGCCGCCTTCTCGTCGAAGCCGGCGGAGACGAGGATCTTCCCGCCGTTCATGCCGCCTCCCGTTCCATCTCGACCAGCGCCGCGAGCCCCATGCCGCCCGACACGCAAAGGGTGGCGAGGCCGCGCTGGCCGCCGCGGGCGGCGAGGCCGTGGAGGAGGGTGACCAGGATGCGCGCTCCGGTCGCCCCGATCGGATGGCCCAAGGCGATCGCGCCGCCGTCCTGGTTGACCCGTTCGGGATCGAGGTCCGGCAGGCGCTTGAGACACGCCAGCACCTGGCTGGCGAAGGCCTCGTTCAGCTCCACGTCGTCGATCTGCCGGCCCTGGATGCCGCTCCGGGCGAGGAGCTGCTCGACCGCCGGCACCGGGCCGATCCCCATGATCCGCGGATCGACGCCCACCACCTGCCAGTCGACGAGCCGCGCCACGACCGGGAGCCCCAATTCGGCGGCCGCCTCGCGCGAGGCGACGATCAGGGCGGCGGCGCCGTCGGTGATCCCCGAGGCGTTCCCGGCGGTGACCGTCCCGCCCTCGCGGAAGACCGGGGCGAGCTTCTGGAGCGAGGCGAGCGTCGTGCCGTCACGCGGATGCTCGTCGGTATCGACCACGACCTCCCCCTTCTTCCCGCCCACCGTGACCGGCACGATCTCCGAGGTGAACCGGCCGGCGCCGCGCGCCCGCTCGCAGCGCTGCTGGCTGCCCAGAGCCCAGGCGTCCGCCGCCGCCCGATCGATGCCGACCTCCAAGGCCAGCTCCTCGGCGGTCTCGCCCATCACCAGGCCGGAGAGCGGGTCGTTGAAGCCGTCCTTGTACATGCCGTCGACGATCTCGGCATGTCCCAGCCGGTAGCCCCAGCGGGCGCGGGGGAGGAGGTACGGAGTGTTCGACATGCTCTCGGCGCCGCCCACGAGCACCACCCGGGCCTCGCCGGTGCGAATCGTGCGGGCGGCCGAGAGCACGGCCTGGAGGCCCGAGCCGCAGGCCTGGTTGATCGTATAGGCCGGCCGGTCGACGGGGACCCCGGCGCGGAAGGCGATCTGCCGCGCCGTGTTGGGTCCGCCGCCGGCCTGGCGGGCATGGCCGAAGATCACCTGATCGATCTTCGAGGGATCGAGGTGCGCCCGGGACAGCGCACCTGCCGCCGCCGCGGTCCCCAGGTCGGCCGCCGAAAGCGAAGCGAGCCCCCCGCCGAATTTGCCGATCGGGGTGCGCACCGGGGCGGCGAGGACGATGTCGGTCTTGGAGTCCATCGGCATCCTTATCGAAGGCCGCCCGGCACAGGTCCGGGCGCTACTTTCCCACGAACACCGTCTTCGACTCGGTGTAATACTCCAGGGCCTGCTTGCCCAGCTCGCGGCCGAAGCCGCTCTGCTTGTAGCCGCCGAAGGGGGCGCCGGAGTCGTACCAGTTGTACTGGTTGATCCACACCGTTCCCGCCTGCACCTCGCGGGCCACCTGGTGCGCCTTGCCGATGTCGCGCGTCCAGACCCCGGCCGCCAGGCCGAACATCGAGTCGTTGGCGAGCTTCACCGCCTCCTTCACGTCGTCGAAGGGGATGGTCACCAGCACCGGCCCGAAGATCTCCTCCTGGGCGACCTGCATGTCGTTCCGGCAGGCGTCCAAAATCGTTGGCTGCATGAAGAAACCCTTGCCGTTGACCGTCGCCGCCTCGCCGCCCGCTACCACCTCCGCCCCCTCGCGCTTCCCGGCCTCGACATAGGAGAGGACGCTCTCCCGCTGCTTGCCGGAGACCAGCGCCCCCAGCCGGGTCTTGGGGTCGAGCGGATCGGCGGGCACCAGCTTCTTGGTCCGCTCGACGAGCTTCTCGACCAGCTGATCGTGCACCGAGCGCTCGACGAAGAGCCGCGAGCCGGCGGCGCAGACCTCGCCCTTGCCATAGAAGATACCGGTGTAGGCGCCCTTGACCGCCGCGTCCAGATCGGCGTCGGCAAAGATGATGTTGGGCGACTTGCCCCCCAGCTCCAGGGTCACCCGCTTGATCGTCCCCGCCGCCCCGCGCATGATGTCCCGCCCCACCTCGGTCGAGCCGGTGAAGGTGATCTTGCCGATCCCCGGGTGCTCGACGAGCGCGTTGCCCACCTCGGCGCCGCGGCCGGGGAGGACGTTCAGCACCCCCGGCGGCAGCCCCGCCTCGGAGGCCAGCTCGGCGAACTTGAGCGCGGTCAACGGGGTGTAGGAGGCCGGCTTGTGGATCACCGTGTTGCCGCAGGCGAGCGCCGGAGCGATCTTCCACAGCGCCTGGATGATCGGGAAGTTCCAGGGCGTGATCGCCGCGATCACCCCGATCGGCTCGCGCAGGGTGTAGGCGAGGACGAACGGCCCGGCGACCGGGAGCGTCTCCCCGGTCACCTTGTCCGCCCAGCCGGCGAAATAGCGCAGGGCGTCGATCGCCGCCGGGATGTCGACGTAGCGCGACTCGAAGATGGGTTTGCCGTTGTCGAGCGTCTCGAGCAGCGCGAACTCGTCGATCCGCGCTTCCAGCAGATCGGCGATCTTCCACAGCATCCGCCCGCGCTCGCGGGCCGAGTACTTCTTCCCCCAGTCGCCGTTCAGCGCCGCCTGGGCCGACTGGACCGCCCGGTCCACGTCTCCGGCGGAGGCCGAGCCGACCTCCGAGATCGTCTCCTCGGTCGCCGGGTTCTCGGTGGTGAAGGTCTTGCCGCCTAGGGCCTCGACCCACTGCCCGCCGATCCACAGCTTGGCGGGTGGGAGCTTGGCCTGGGCGCTCGTCGCCGGTGCGCTCACCGCGGTCGCCACGTCACACCCCCTTGAACTGCGGGGTGCGCTTGGTGACGTAGGCGTCGAGCCCTTCCTTGGCGTCCGAGCTCTCGAACAGCTGCTGCTGCAGCTCGCGCTCGATGGCGAGACCGCTCTCGAACGGCACCTCGGCGCCGGACTGCACGGAGCGCTTGATCCGGCCGACCGCCTTCGAGGCCCGGTTGGGCGGGCAGAACTGCTTGGCGTACTCGTGGATCTGGCCCATGAAGTCGTCGCCGTCCAGAATCTGGTTGACGATGCCGATCTTCTCGGCCTCCTCGAAGGAGATGAGGCGGCCGGTGATCATGAGGTCGATGGCCAGGTTCTTGCCCACCCGGCGGGCCAGGCGCTGGGTGCCGCCGGTGCCGGGGAGGACGCCCAGGTTGATCTCGGGCAGGCCGACCTTGCCGGAGTTGCGCTTGGCGATGAGCAGGTCCGCGGCCATGGCGATCTCCAGCCCGCCGCCCACGGTGTGCCCTTCGAGCGCCGCGATGACCAGCTTGGGGGTCTGCTCCAGGCGGTTCAGGGTCTCGTTGGCGTGGAGGCAGAAGTAGTACTTGAAGTGGGGGTCCGAAGTCTTCAACATGTTGATGTTGGCCCCGGCGCAGAAGAACTTCTCCCCCTTGCCGTTCAGCACCAGCACATAGACGTTCTTGTCGAAGCGGGCCTCCAGAATGGCCGCGTCGAGCTGGCGCATCATCTCGTGGGTATAGGTATTGGCGGGTGGGTCGTCCAGGGTGATGTAGGCGACTCCGTCCTTGACTTCGTAGTGAATCAGGGTGCGCTGAGCGACCTCTTCGGCAGTCTGAGCCATCGTTACTCCTCCTCGATCCGAGAGAGAGGGGGGTTGCGGGTAGAAACGGGGCGGATGTGGCCGGGCCCCGGAGGACTGGCCCGGCTATTGTGGCACGGGCGTCAAGGGGCGTCCAGTTGGGGGGACGGCGGCGAACGGAAGGCCCTCACCCCCGGCCCCTGTCCCGGCCCGCCGCCTCGACCACCGGGAGAGGGGAGTCCGGCCAAGCCTGGCGGCCCCGGCGCTACCTTCGCCGTCGAGGGGGCGGGAGGTGGGTCCCTCCCCCCTGGGAGGGGGGCGGCTGGATCAGGGGGGAGGTCAGGAGGGGGGCGTTTCGCGGTATCTGCCAGATCAGAGCCTTCGCAGAGACGCTCCATCCTCAACCCGATCTACGGTTCCGAAACGATGCAGCCTAACCGAAGGGTCCCTCCCCCCTGGGCGGGCGGGAGGGTGGGGATGGGGGGAGGACAGGAGGGGGGTGATCCCCGGTCATGAGTACTTGCGGGTCAGGTACTCGGCAAAGCCATCCTTCGAGCTGTCGACCTCCTGATCCGCGAGAAGGCCGGCCAGCTCAGCGACAACTCCTGTCAGCTCGTGCGCAGCGGGTTTCTCTGCCACATAGACGGCGTGGCGGGACTTCTCAATAGAGGTCCAGAGATAAGGGTTCTCGATCGCCTCTCGCTCCAGCAGGTCCACGCGCCGGCCGAACAGGCTTTCGAGATCGGCGAGGAGCCCGAAGAACGCCTTGGCATGCCTGGCGGGTGGCATGGGCTGGAACTCGACCAGGAAATCGAGGTCGCTCCGCGCAGGTTCGAACTCGTCGCCGGTCCCCGAGCCGAACAGGTCGAGGCGCGTTACGAAGTGCTTCCCACAAAGGTCTCGAAGCTGGGGAAGGCGGGTCTCGATCTCGGTGTGCATGCCAGACCTCTGACTCCATCAGCATAGCGGATCTGGCGGAGGATCGGGGTCGGCTTCCCCCTACTCGGCGTCCCAGTCCACCTCGAGCTTGTCCGGCATCTCTTCGAGGTAGGCAGGCGCGCGCCTCAGATCGACACTAAGCAGGTGAACCGGAAATGTGTCCTCCGTCGTGCATATCGGTCCGCCATCCTGCCGCTCAACTCCATCGCTTGCGTTGGGTTGTAGCCGGTTCGGACGAGTCAACTTGATACGCTTTGAACTCCGGCCGCGTCAGGGTCGCCGTCAAAGCGCTCGATAACTTTCCCCAGGGCGGCTATTGCCGGTCAGGGGCTAGACCACTCCTCCTTTCAACTTTTTTGGCGGCGCCACCTTCCCTTCGACAATCTGTTCCGCGATCCTCTTCGCCACGAGCGCGGTCAGCTCAGTGCGGACTGCAACCCGTAGCGTGTGCGCTACTAGGTTGTACCTCTCGGCCTCCTCTTTGAGGACGGTTTCAAAATCGCTGGAGGTCGTCTCCTTCGCCATGGTCTTCCTCCCTTCTCGAGTCGAGGCAACGATACGGACGGGCCGACCGGGGTTGTGCCGGGTCTCTTATCGCGTGCGACCGCTCGCCTGTTTAAGCGCAATTAACTCTTCCACAATCTTCCGTCTCACATTGACACTAAGCAGGTGAGCCGGAAACTTGTCCTCCGCCGTGTGGCTCGCCATCCTCGCCGCTCAACTACTCCACCGCTTTCGACGGATGGTAGCCGGTTCGGTGGAGTACAACTTGAGACGCCTTGACGACAACTCCGCGCGCTCATGTCGTCGCTCAGTCTGTCGGGTAGAACGGCGTTAAGTGCCTATCAAGATCGATAGCCCGTTTTGGGTCGTAATACTGGCGGAAGTACCAAATCACATCGCCGTTCGGTTGATTTGCCGCGTTGCGAACAGGCTTCTTCGTCGCCCGGTACGACGCGCCGTTAAAGTAATATGGGCCGTTTAGCCCGTTATTCGCCTGTACAATTCGACGAACAACATCGGATCGTTCTGCGAGTGCTTCATCGAGCCTTTTTCGCGCTTCCGTCACTTCACGATCGCAGATTTCGTACTCCGCGCGCAGAGTTTGATTTTGCTCGTTAGCTTGCGGGGTGTTCTGCGGTGCAGCACTAGGTTTTGTTAAAGGCATTAGTCTTCCTTTCGCTTCGGCGGTCAGTTCATGCAGGTAAATCGGCTGGGTAGGGCAATCCAACTGCCAATACGCTCCTCCGTCCAGGCTCGAATAACCGCGTCTCTACCAAGCTGATACGGGCCATTCTTACTACCGCCGTTCACCCTAATTGATTGGCCGATAGTGTGTGATTGCTCTGTAATAACCGTATCACGCGGAACATTTGGCTGTCACGCTATTTGCACTGTGCGTTCGGTGTAAATAAGTCGTTTTCGCCGTGCGCTTTCGGTTCTTTCCCCATCCCATCCCCTACTCTACCTCCCACAGGAGGTGCTTTGTCAAGCCAGAAAATCGAGCGGAACCGGAGAAGCTACGGCACGCGGCGAGGGTCAGCCTCCTGCCATCCGCTGGTATGGGGACCGAGAATTACTCGGGGCGCCAGTTGGCCAGCGCTTGCCACCTGTACAAAGTCGGCCGGGAGATGCCGAGCAGGCGGGCAGCTTGTGCAAGACGGATTATCTGAGAAAAAGTGGACTGTCGCCACGGGCATTCCTTCAAGATGATAGGAATGACTCGCAGCCCCTTCTCTTCCTGGCGCTTGAGGAGTGCAGGGACCTCCTTGTCCAGGATGAACGGGGAACTCAGGAAGTCGGCCGAGATGAGGAGCAGGGCGACCTCTGCCCCCTCGATGGCGGCCTGGATCTCCTCGTACCACTTCCCACCACCGCCTATCAGGCGATCGTGCCAGACTGCGAGCAGTCCTTCCTTCTCCAAGATCCGCAGCTGCTGGACGAGCCGGTCCTTCCACCTCTCGTCCTGATGGCTATCGCTGAGGAAGACGGACGGCTTGCTCATCCCGGGCTCCCTGCCCGCAGCGGGCCGAATTGGGCGCGTTGGCCAGAGAATACCGAAACGCAGGGGCGAGGGCTACGGCGACATCCTCTCTCTATATATAGGCAGCCTCTCGCCCCCAATGCCCTCCCGGCCCGCTTGACCGGACGAGGCGAGGTCGCCGAGAATACAGATGAACACAGAGGAAGGAGATCTCATGTCCAAGACCGTGACCTTGCGCCTGGACGATCGGGTCTATGAAGAGTTCCGGCAGGCAGCCGAAGCCGAGAACCGCCCGATCTCGAATCTCATCGAGACGGCCGCCCTAGGCCACCTGCGCGAGCAGCAGTTCGTCGACGATGTCGAAATGGCCGAGATCCTCGCCAACGAGAAGCTCGTCGCGCGGCTGCAAACGGGGTCCGCCCAGGCCCGGGCGCGCCAGGGGCGCTTCGTTGACTGAGTATCGAATCTTCGAGACCGAGCAGTTCCAGGAAGACCTTCAGCACATCGCCCGCGCCGGTCGGGCCGACATCGTGCGCAAACTCCGCGCGATGGTTTATCCGCAACTCGCTAGCCATCCCTACCACGGGGCCAACATCCGCAAGCTGCAGGGCTATACCCCGGACACCTGGCGATACCGTATCGGCTCCTGGCGCTTCTTCTACGAGGTCGACGACGAGCAAAAGGTCGTCCTCCTGACGGCCGCCGCCCACCGAGGATCCGCGTACTGAGCTGATGTGGGGCTCGTCGGTCATCGGCTGCCTGCATTCAGTGACTGCCGGCCTGCTCGCGGTCACCGGCGTCATGCATTCAGTGACCGCCACCCTGCTCGTCGGTCATCGGCGTCATGCATTCAGTGACCGCCGGCCTGCTCGGCGGTCATCGGCGGTATGCATTCGGTGACCGGCACCCTGCTCGTCGGTCATCGGCTGCCTGCATTCAGTGACCGCCATCCTGCTCGTCGGTCATCGGCGTCATGCATTCAGTGACCGCCATCCTGCTCGTCGGTCATCGGCGTCATGCATTCAGTGACCGCCACCCTGCTCGCCGGTCATCGGCGTCATGCATTCAGTGACTGCCACCCTGCTCGCCGGTCATCGGCGTCATGCACTCAGTGACTGGCACCCTGCTCGCCGGTCATCGGCTGCATGCATCCGGTGATCGCCAGCCTGTCGTCGGTCATCAGCGGCATGCATTCAGTGACCGCCATCCTGCTCGTCGGTCATCGCCAGCATGCATTCGGTGACCGCCAGCCTGCACCCCCGGCCCCTCTCCCGGCCAGCCGGTGTCTGCCGGGGTACCACCGGGAGAGGGGGGTCCGGCAACGCACTCGACCTCCCGCGTCTGGACGCGGGGGGGGTGGGCTCAGCGGCCGACGGCCGCGGCCTGGCCGGGCGCCGGGGGCGTCGCGCAAGAGGTGCCGAGGAGCGCGGCGAGCGGATCGGGCTCGGCGGCGAGAGCCAGGGGGTTCTCGGCCGACCGCGCCATGGAGCTCGCGACCACCGGGCTGCACTCACAGATCCCATAGACTCCACAGGTGATGGTGTCCCCCGCATCGGAACAGGGCGTGCTGCATTGCGCCCTGCACTTGCAGATGGTCGAGCAGCTGAAGGCGAAAGCCGACTGGCTCGCGAACAGCCCGAGAAGGACCACGACGGCGATGGCGGCGTGATGGACCCGAGGGGTGTATTTCATTGGGAGGATTCTCCTTTTCGAAATATAGATGGACGATAGAGAGTGGGGGTGGGTTTGTCAATGCCGGGGGAAGGGAGTCCGGCAAAGCCTGGCGGCCCCGGCGCTACCTTCGCCGTCGAGGGGGGAAGGACAGGAGGGGGGCGCCTACCGCCACTGCGGCGTCTTCTTCGTCTCCAGGAAGGTCGCGATCCCGCGCTTGCAGTCGTCCGTCGCCCGGGAGGCGGCGTTGACCTCGGCGGCCTGCTGCATCGCCTCGTCGAGCGGTCGGCCCAGCACGTCGAGAAGCAGCCGCTTGGTGCGGGCGATCGACTCCGAGCTGCCGTTGGCCAGGATCTCGGAGGCCAGCGCCTCCCCGGCGGCGGCGAGGCTGGCCGAGGCGGGGACCACCCGGTTGATGAGGCCGATGGCCTGCGCCCGCGGCGCCTCGACGAACTGGGGATTGAGCAGCATCTCGCGCACGTCCGATCCCCGCAACCGCAGGGAGAGATAGGTGGCGACCAGCGCCGCCACGAAGCCGATCCGCACCTCGCTGTAGAGGAAACGCGCGTCGCCCGACGCGATCACGAAGTCGTGCGCCGTGGCGAGGCCGCAGCCGCCCGCCACGCAGGCCCCCTGGACGAGGGCGATGGTCAGCGCCTCCTGGCGGAGCACCGACTGGAAGAGGTCGCGCAGACGCAGCGAATCGGCCAGGTTCTCCTCCGGTCCGGCGTCGCGCAGGGCGCGCAGGTGCTCCAGGTCCGCTCCGGCCGAGAAGTTCTTGCCCGCTCCGGAGAGCAGCACCGCCCGCACCCCCTCCGCCCGCAGGTCGCGGCGGTAGAGGGCGGTCAGCGCCTCGACCAACCGCGGCGACAGGGCGTTGGCCCGGGCCGGGTCGTTCAGGGTCACCCAGAGGAGGTCGCCCTCGCGGCGGGCGGTCAGGATCTCCGACATCTCCGACATCTCCGGCGGGTCCGGCTTCGCGTCAGCCACGTCCACCCGCTCCTGCCGTCGGGAGCCGTGCCGCGAGCTCGTCCGGTACCTCGATCGTGAGCTGCAGCATCCCCTGGGCGTGGGTCTTGCCCTGGGCGTCGGTCTTCAGGCTCTCCGTCCCGCCGCCTCCCAGCGAATCGTGGAGCATGAAGTTCAAAGCCAGGAGATTGGGGACCTCGAAGCGCTCGACCCGGCCGCGGCAGATCTCCCGGAAGTGCGCCTTCACCCGCTCGGCGGTCACCTCCCGGCGGAGAACCTCGTAAATCTCGGCCGAGTCGGCGATCAGCCCGACGTTGCTGGCGTCCCCCTTGTCCCCCGAACGGGCGTGAGCGAGGCGGTGGAGCGGCAACTTCATACGCGCCTCCGGGAGACCAGGAGGGCGGCGGCGCCAGCGAGGCCGAGCGCCAGGGCGACGACGAAGGCGGTGGCCGGGGCGGTGGTCGCCGGTTGGTAGAGGCCGGGGAGGAGGGCGCGGAAGCCGAGATCGAGAATCTCCCCGTGCGCCCGCTCCAGGAGGGCGAAGCCGGCGAAGCCGGCGGCCAGGAGGAGGGCGAGGGCACCGGCCAGGCGGGTATCCCCCCAGCCGACGGAGAGACCGTGGCGGAGGAGCAGGGTATAGATCGTGGCCAGGGCGAGCGCCCAGTAGACGAAGGCCAGCCGGTCGGCCAGGGCACTGTAGCCGAAGCCCAGGAGGAGCACCGGCAGGAGACCGGCGGCGAGGCCGCCGTACCAGCGGCGGGCGAGAGAGGGTTCCATGTCCATGTCTACTCCTCGGTGGTCTCGACCGAAACCTCGATCCGGGTCTCGACCTCCTCGCGGGCGAGGAGGGCCGGCCAGTAGGCGACCACCTCCTGCGCCTTGGGGCGGCCGCCGGCGAAGCCGGTGACCCCCGGCGGGCCGGCGGTGACCAGCGGCGCGATCTCCTTGCCGAAGCGCTCCACCCGCTTGGCGTCGGGGTCGCGCACCCCCAGGCGCAGCACCACCTCCGGCGGATCGGCGGGGGCCGGCAGAATGCCCGGCAGGCAGGCCCCGAGCCCCACCATCTCGGCGATCCGGTGCTCCGGCTCGAAGGTCACCCCGGCGCGCTCCAGGCGCTTCCAGACGATCTCGGCCGCGAGCTGCGCCTTCTCGATCGCCCGCGGTCCCGAGAGCGTGATCTGGCCGACCGCCTTGTAGCCGGCGAGGTAGGAGCCGGAGATCTTCAAGAACGGCGTCTTGGGGGAACCCTGGATGCCTGTCACCTCCACCCGGTCCGGCCCCTCCTGACGCAGGCGGATCGAAGTGAAGTCGGCGGTGACGTCCGGGGTGACGTACTCGGAGGGTTTGCTCATCTCATAGAGGAGCTGCTCGGAGACCGTGTCGACGGTCACCATCCCCCCCGTCCCCGGGTGTTTGGTGACGGTGAAGGTGCCGTCCGGCCGCGCCTCGACGATGGGGTAGCCGACGTTCCACAGGTCGGGCACCTCCCAGAAGCGGCTGAAGTTGCCGCCCGTGCACTGCGGGCCGCACTCCAGGATGTGGCCGGCGATGGTGCCGGCGGCCAGACGGTCCCAGTCGTCCTCCGCCCAGCCGAACTCGTGGATCATGGGGGCCAGGGCGAGCGCGGTGTCGGTGATCCGCCCGCAGAGGACGATCTGCGCCTCCATCTCCAGGGCGCGGACCACCGGCCGGGCGCCCAGGTAGGCGTTGGCGCTCGTCACCTGGGCGACGTGGGCGGCCAGCGGCTCCCCGGTGTCCATGTTGGCGAGCGGGTGGCCGGCCGCGATCAGCTCCGGCAGGCGGGGGAAGACGTCGTCCCCCTCGACCACCCCGACGCGGATCCCCTGGAGGCCGAGATCCTTCGCCACCTGGAGGATGCGCGCCCGGCAGGCGCGGGGGTTCAGGCCCCCGGCGTTGGTCAGGACCCGGACGTTCTTCTCCTGGATGGCGGGGAGGGCGCGGCGGATGAAGCCGATGAAGTCGGTGGCGTAGCCGAGCTTCGGGTCTTTGAGCTTCTGCCGCATCATGATCGACAGGGTGACCTCGGCCAGGTAGTCCATGCCGAGGTAGTCCAGGGGGCCGCCCTGGAGCAGCTCGACGGGGGCGTCGACGTTGTCCCCCCAGAACCCCTGGCCATTGCCGATCCGGATCGTTTTCGTAGGCGTGTCCATCAGCGCGTTTAGGGTAGCACGGTGTAAGCTTGTGCCCAGTGGGAGGCGCGTCCCTTAGCCGAAGCTGAAACGTGATTGACCCCCCTGGGGGGCGGTGCTATGCTTCCGCTCCCGTCCAAGGTCCAGACCGGTATGGTTTTCTTCAACTACAGCACGATGCAGATGGCGGCCAAAGTGGTGTACTACGGCCCCGGTCTGTGCGGCAAGACGACCAACCTGCACTATATCTATGGCCATACCTCGGGCGACTCGCGCGGGGAGATGGTGTCGCTGGAGACCGAGACCGACCGCACCCTCTTCTTCGACCTCCTGCCCATCGACGTCGGCCAGATCGCCGGCTTCAACACCCGCATCCAGCTGTATACGGTGCCCGGGCAGGTCTTCTACAACACCACCCGCAAGCTGGTGTTGAAGGGGGTCGATGGGGTGGTCTTCGTGGCCGATTCGCAGCGCGCCATGGTCCAGGCCAACATTGAATCATTCAAGAATCTGGAGGAGAATCTGGCCGAGATGGGCCTCTCCTCCGAGAGCCTGCCGCTGGTCCTGCAGTACAACAAGCGGGACCTGGCGAACATCTGCACGGTCGAGGAGATGAACCGCTCCTTGAACCCCCACAACTGGCCGCACTTCGAGTCCTCGGCGCTGACCGGCCAGGGGGTCTTCGAGACCCTGAAGGGGGTTTCCAAGCTCACCCTCCTGTCGCTCAAGAAGCGCCTGACCCGCGGCGGGGAGTCCGCGTCCCCCCCCAGCCGCCCGGCGCCCCGTCCGGCCCCGGCCGGCGGGCCGCCTCCGGCGGCGTCGGCGGCAGCGATGGCGAAACCGGCGAGCCCGCCGGCCGCGGCACCCCCGCCCGCCGCCCTGGGAAGCAAGCCGACCGCGCCGCCCCCGGCTCCCGCCCCGCCTCCGGCGGCCCGGCCGACCTCGGGGCGCCACCGCTCGGTCGACATTTTAGGCGAGCTGGAGAAGCTGCGGCGCGAGGCCATGCAGCCGTCGGGCAACTCGGCTCCGCCGGCCGCCGCTCCCTCGCCGGCCCCGGCCGCTCCCGCCCCGCCCGTCCCCGCCGCCGCGACGGCCAAGCCGGCGGCTCCGGCCAAGCCGGCGGCACCGGCAAGGCCGGCAATGCCGGCGATATCGACGGCATCGGCGGCATCGGCGGTCCCGGCGGCACCAGCGGCACCCGCGGCCGCGCCGACCCCGACCCCCGGCAAGAACGGCCGCGGCGAGCTGTCGCGCAACATCGAGCTCACCTTGAAGCGTGCGGACTTCGAGCGCGCCCGCCGGATTCTCGTCAGCTTCCAGGTCGAGGACGATCAGAGCCGGATCATGGACTCGGTGCGCGATTTACCCGTCGAGATCAAAGACGCCGCCAGTTTGGAAAAGCTCCTCCTGCGCCTGAACATCGCGCTCAACGCAAAAGAATAGACAGTGAAGTGCCCTTTCTGCTCCGCCAACCGGGACCGTGTCGTCGATTCCCGGGAGAGCCGTGACGGCGACACCATCCGCCGCCGCCGGGAGTGCCTCTCCTGTGGCCGCCGCTTCACCTCCTACGAGCAGATCGAGGACATCCCCTACATGGTGGTCAAGCAGGACGGCTCGCGCGAGGAGTTCAGCCGCAAAAAACTCCTGGGTGGCCTGCTCAAGGCCTGCGAGAAGCGGCCGGTGGCGTTGAAGAAGCTGGAGGGGATCGTCGAGCAGACCGAGAACCTGCTGCACGAGCGGGAGGACCGGGAGATCTCGACCCACGACATCGGCGGTTTCGTCATGGAGCGCCTGCGCGAGCTCGACCAGGTGGCCTACGTCCGCTTCGCCTCGGTCTACCGGCGTTTCGAGGACATCGACGCCTTCATGGACGTGCTCAAAACGCTCATCCACCCGAAAGAGGCTTCGTGAGCATGGCCGGCAAATATGCCTCGATGTTTCTCGTCTCGCGGTTCCAGTCCGAGCTGGAGCGGCTGTTCCAGGAGGCCCTGGCGGTGGGCGAGAGCAGCCGGCCGGGGACCGAGTGGCAGCCGACCGTCGACATCGTCGAGACGCCTGGGGCGATCCTCGTCCTCGCCGAGGTGCCGGGGATGAACGCCGCCGACCTGACGGTCGAGGTCAAGGGGACGCTGGTGACCCTGACCGGCACCAAGTCGACGCCGCTGCCGACCGCCGAGCGCATCAAGTTCCAGTGCGTCGAGCGCGGGCACGGCCGGTTCGTGCGCGAGGTGCAGCTCTTCTGGCCGGTCAACAGCCACGGCGGCACGGCGCGGTTGCAGGACGGCCTGCTGACGATCGAATTTCCCAAGGTCCAGGAGAAGCGGCAGGCGGCTCGCCGTTTGCAGATCGAGGAAATCCAGGAGATCATGGAGCCCTGGGGAGCGGAAGAATGAGCAAGCCGCCAGGAGACCCGCCCGACGACGCGATCAAGATCCCTGACGTCCTCCCCGTGCTCCCGCTCAAGGACACGGTGATCTTCCCCTACATCATCCTGCCGCTGTCGGTCGGTCGCGACAAGAGCGTCCTGGCGGTCGACCGCGCGCTCGCCGAGAGCCGCGTCATCATGCTCGTGGCGCAGCGCGACGCGGCGACCGACAACCCCGGCGAGGCGGATCTCTATCCGCTGGGCACCGCGGCCGTCATCATGCGGATGCTGAAGCTGCCCGACGGCCGTATCCGCATCCTGGTCCAGGGGCTGGCGCGCGCCAAAGTCGAGCACATCAGCCAGATGGACCCCTATCTCCAGGCGAAGATCGAGCGCATCGAGGAGCCGCCGGTCGGCGAGCGCAGCCTGGAGATCGAAGCCCTGATCCGGAGCGTCAAGGAGAGCCTGGACCGCGCCGTCACCTTGGGGAAGGGCATTTCGCCCGAGGTGATGGTGATCGCCGCCAACCTGGAGGACGCCGGGCGGCTGGCGGACCTCGCGGCGAGCAATCTCGATTTGAAGATCGACGAGGCGCAGGGCGTCCTCGAAACGATCCATCCGGTCGATCGCCTGCGCAAGGTGAGCGAGCTTCTGGCGCGCGAGATCCAGGTGCTCACCATGCAGCAGGAGATCTCCTCCCAGGCGCGCGGCGAAATGGACCGCAGCCAGCGCGAGTACTTCCTGCGCCAGCAGCTCAAAGCCATCCAGCAGGAGCTGGGCGAGGGCGAGGAGCTGTCGGAGGAGATTGCCAACTATCGCAAGCTGGCCGAGGACAGAAAGATTTCGGACGAGGGGAAAGAGGAGCTGGAGCGCCAGGTCAAGCGCCTGGAGCGCAGCCACCCCGAGAGCGCCGAGACGCAGATCATCCGCACCTATCTCGACTGGCTGACCGCCCTCCCCTGGCAGACGCTCTCCGAGGACAACCTCGATCTCGACCACGCGCAGCAGGTCCTCGACGAGGATCACTACGACCTCGAAAAGATCAAGGAGCGGATCTTGGAGTACCTGGCGGTCCGCAAGTTGAAGCAGGACACCAAGGGGCCGATCCTCTGCTTCGTCGGGCCGCCCGGGGTGGGCAAGACCTCGCTCGGCCGTTCGATCGCCCGTTCGCTCGGCCGCCAGTTCGTCCGCATCTCTTTGGGCGGCGTCCGCGACGAGGCCGAGATCCGCGGCCACCGGCGGACCTACGTCGGCGCGCTTCCCGGCCGGATTCTCCAGGGCATCCGCCAGGCCGGCACGAGCAACCCGGTCTTCGTTCTCGACGAGATCGACAAGATCGGCGCCGACTATCGGGGCGATCCCTCCTCGGCGCTCTTGGAAGTGCTCGACCCGGAACAGAACTGGAGCTTCGTCGATCACTATCTCGGGCTCTCCTACGACCTCTCGCGCGTCATGTTCATCGCCACCGCGAACCTCCTGGAGCCCGTCCAACCGGCCTTCCTCGACCGCATGGAGGTGATCCGCCTCTCCGGCTACACCGAGGAGGAGAAGCTGCGCATCGCACGCGCGCATCTCATCCCCAAGCAGGTGAAGGAAAACGGCATCGACGAATCGAAGATCGACTTCACCGACGACGGGATCAAAAAGCTCATCTCGGGGTATACCAAGGAGGCGGGGCTGCGCAACCTGGAGCGCGAGCTCGCCGCCATCTGCCGCAAAGTCGCCGTGCAGGTGGCGCGCGGGCAGGAGGGGCAGACGGCGATCGATCCGGCGAAGGTCGAGGAGCTCCTGGGTCCCGCCAAGCACTTCAGTGAGGAATTGCTCGATCGCGACCGCGTGGGGGTGGCGACCGGCCTCGCCTGGACCGCGGTGGGCGGCGATCTTCTGTTCATTGAGGTGGTGGCGGTGCCGGGCAAGGGCCAGCTCCTCCTGACCGGCCAGCTGGGCGACGTGATGAAGGAGTCGGCCCAGGCCGCTCTTTCCTATGCCCGCGCCTACGCCGGCGGGATGGGGAGCACGGGCATCGCCGAGGATTATTTCGCCAAGCACGACATCCACGTCCACGTGCCGGCGGGCTCGATCCCCAAGGACGGGCCGTCGGCCGGGATCACCATCGGCACCGCCATCCTGTCGGTGCTCGCCAACCGTCCGATCAACCGGCGGGTGGCGATGACCGGCGAGATCACCCTGCGCGGCGACGTCCTGCCGATCGGCGGGTTGAAAGAGAAAGTCCTCGCCGCCAAGCTCGCCGGCGTCCACACGGTGATCGTTCCCAAGCTCAACCGGCGCGACCTGGTCGAGATCCCGGAGACGATCAAGAAAGACCTGACCTTCCACTTCGTCGATCACATGGACGAGGTCCTGAAGATCGCGCTCCTGGAAAACGACCTGCCCGCCACTCCCGCCACTCCCGCTACTATCGAGAGCGAGCGGCAGGTCGCCCCGGTCTAGACCCCCTCCTTGGCCAAAAGCTCCGAGGACCGGCTGCTCTCCTGGCTTCGCGGCCGGCTTGCGCGGTCGGAGGGGACGCCGGTAACGCCGGGCGCGCCGCTCCTGGGCGACGACGCCGCGCACCTCCCGCCCGGCTCGTTTGCCGTCACCGTCGACAGCCAGATCGAAGGCGTGCATGTTCCTCCCGGCCTCCCGGCGCCGCTCCTTGCCCGGCGCCTTCTGGCGGTCAATCTTTCCGACCTGGCGGCGACCGGCGCCCAGCCCGCCTATGCGTTCCTCGCTCTTTCGGCAGTCCCGGGCTTCGATCACCGAGCGTTTTTCAACGCCTTCCTGGATGCCTGCCGGCGCTTCGGCGTGCGTCTCGCGGGGGGCGACCTGGCGCGCCATCCGCAGACGACGATCGCCACCCTGACGCTTTTGGGGACCCGGCCGCGGGGTGGCCGTTTTCTCTCCCGCGGCAACGCCCGCCCCGGCGATGCACTGTGGCTTTCGGGGACGGTCGGCGAATCGGCGGCCGGCCGTTTCGTGATCGCTGGCGGCGCCAGCTTCGACGGCCGGAGCGTCCATCTGCCGCCGGGTTTCGATTCCCACGGGCTCGGGGCGGCGGCACGGCGCGCCGTGCGTCGCCATCTCCTGCCCGCGCCGCACTTGGAAGTCGGTCGCTGGCTCGGCCGGCAACGGCGTGCCGCCGCGATCGATCTTTCGGACGGCCTGGCCCTCGATCTCTCACGGCTCGCCCGGGAGAGCGGGGTGGGAGCCGAGGTGAACGCCAAGGCGCTGCC
>DASQPA010000131.1:0-16624 GCA_035644215.1 Thermoanaerobaculia bacterium | reverse complement strand
GTAGCCGCGCACCTTGACCTGGTGGTCGACCCGGCCGAGGAACTCGATCGTCCCGTCCGCCAGCCAGCGCGCCCGGTCGCCCGTGCGGTAGAGCCGTTCGCCCGCAAGCCCGGAAACCGCGTCCGGCAGGAAGCGCTCGGCGGTCCGCTCGGGCTGGTCGAAGTAGCCGCGGGCGAGCCCCAGGCCGCCGGTGTAGAGCTCCCCCGCCACGCCGAACGGCACCGGCTGGAGGCCGACGTCGAGAATCGCCACCGTGGTGTTGCCAATCGGCCGGCCGATCGGCACCGAGCTACGTCCTGAGAGCCCCTGCCCGATCGGGTGGCAGGCGGTGAAGGTGGTGTTCTCGGTCGGCCCGTAGCCGTCGATCAGCCGGCAGCCCGGCAATTCGGCCAGGACCCGCTGCGCCTGGGCCAGGGGTACTACGTCGCCCCCGGCCAGGAGCTGGCGCACCGGCGAGAGCGCCAAGAGCCGGTGGTTGACCATCAGGGTGAAGAGGCCCGAGGTCAGCCAGAGAGTCGTCACCTGGTCGCGCGCGATCGCCTCGCCCAGCTCGTCGAGCGACGGCGTGGCCGAGGGCAGGATCGACAGAGTCGAACCGGACAGCAGCGCGCCCCAGATCTCGAAGGTCGCCACGTCGAAGGAGACCGGGCAGGTGTGGAGGACGACGTCGTCCGGTCCGAGGGTTGCGAAGCCCCCCTCGCGCACCAGGCGCACGATCCCCTCGTGCGCCACGCAGACCCCCTTGGGTAGGCCGGTCGAGCCCGAGGTGTAGATGACGTAGGCGAGGTTGGAGGCCTCCACCGCCACGCTCGCGGTGACACCGGTATCCTCCTCATCATCCTCCTCACGATCCATCTCCACCACCGCCGTTTCCAGCCCGGCAAGCCGCTCAGCGAGGGCGGCCTGGGTGACGACGATCGGCGCCCGGGAGTCGCGCAGCATGTGCTCCACGCGCTCGACGGGATAGGAGGGGTCGATGGGGACGTAGGCCCCGCCGGCCTTGAGGACCGCGAGGAACGCCGTCACCGTCTCCGGCGAGCGCTCCAGGAAGACCCCGACCGGGGACTCCGGCGGCAGACCCCGCCGGAACCGCCGAAGCAGCCGGCGGGCCAGCCGGTCGGCCCGCCGGTCGAGCTCGCCGTAGCTGATCCGCTCCCCCGCCGCCGAGATCAGGGCCACCGCCTCCGGGCGGAGCGCCGCCTGCTCGGCGAACAGCGGGTGGACGACGGCCGGCCGTGGCAGGGTCCGCCGGGTGTCGTTCCATTCCGCGAGGAGCTGGTGCCGCTCCGCCGCGCCGAGGAGCGGCAGCTCGCCGATCGCCCGTTCCGGCGCCGCGGCGAAGCCGGCGAGGAGGCGGGTGAAGTGCCCGGCGAGGCGCTCGACGGTCGCCGGGTCGAAGAGCTCGCGGCCGTACTCGATCCCGCCCTGGAGGGTGCCGTCCTCGGCTTCCGCCAGCGAGAGGGTGAGATCGAACTTGGCGCCGAGGCTGGGGATCGGCAGCGGCGTCAGGGTGAGCCCCGGCAGGCGCTTTTCGGGCAGCGGCGTGTTCTGGAGGAGGAGGAAGACCTGGAAGAACGGGGAGCGATGGGGACCGCGCTCGGGCTGCAGCTCCTCGACCAGCTTCTCGAACGGGACGTCCTGGTGCGCGTAGGCGGCGAGCGTCGTCTCCCGCACCTGTTTCAGCAGCTCTCCCGTGCTGGTTGCCGCGGCGCAGGTGGCGCGCAGCACCAGGGTGTTGACGAAGAAGCCGACCAGCCCCTCGATCTCGCGCCGGGTGCGGTTGGCTACGGCTGAGCCCACCGCGACGTCGTCCTGGCCCCCCCGCCCGGCATAGCGGTGGAGGAGCGCCGCCAAGGTCGCGAGGAGAAGCATGAAGAGAGTCACGCCCTGGCGGCGACCCAGCTGCGCCAACTCCGCCGCCAGGGCGGGGGAGACGGCGAGGGGGCGGGTGTCGGCGCTCCCGCTCCGTTCCCAGTGTCGGGGGCGGTCGACGGGAAGCTCGAGCACCGGCAACCCGGCGAGGGCCTGGCGCCAGTAGGCGATCTCCCGCTCCAGCACTTCGCCCTGGAGCCAGCGCCGCTGCCAGACGGCGTAGTCGGCGTACTGCACCGGCAGCTCCGGGAGGGGGTCGGGACGGCCGTCGAGGCGGGCGCCATAGAGCGCCGCTAGCTCCCCGAGGAGCACGCCGACCGACCAGCCGTCCGAGACGATATGGTGCATGTTGGTGAGCAGGGCGTGCTCGGCCGGTGGGGAGACGTCGAGCGCCACGAGGGTGGCGCGGAAGAGCGGCCCCTGCTCCAGATGGAAGGGGCGGAGGCTCTCGGCGTGGATCAGCCGCCGGAGCTCGGTCTCGCGCCGGCCGGCAGGACCGGCGAGGGCGGCCAGGTCGATCAGGGGCAGGGCCGGCGGCGCGAAGGGCGTGATCACCTGGACAGGGCTGCCGTCCCGCGCCGCAAATCGGGTGCGCAGAGCCTCGTGCCGGTGGACGATCTCCCCCAGGCAGAAGCAGAGGGCGGCGGCGTCCAGATCGCCGGTGAGGCGCAGGGCCAGGGGCACGTGGTAGGCCGTCGAGCCGGGCTCCAGCTGATGGAGGATCCAGAGGCGCTGCTGCGCGTAGGAGAGCGGCAGAACTCCCTCCCGGCGTACCGGCTCGACGGGGGGCGGGAACGTCCCCGCCGCGTTTTCTTTCGCCCGGTGGATTCTCTCCGCCAGCCCCGCGACGGTCGGAGCCTCGAACAGCTCCCGCATCGGCAGCTCGACGCCGGAGACCTCGCGCAGCCGCGAGAGCAGCCGCGTCGCCAGAAGCGAATGCCCGCCAAGCGCGAAGAATCCGTCGTCGATGCCGACCCGCTGCCGGCCGAGCAGGTCGGCGAACAGGCTGGCCAGGAGCTCCTCCAGGGGCGTGCGCGGCGCGGTCGACGCCGGCTCCACGCCCTCGTCGAGCGGCCAGCCGGCGAGCGCCCGGCGATCCACCTTGCCCTGCACCGTCGTCGGCAGACGGTCGAGGGCCACCAGGCGCGCCGGGACCATCGTCGCGGGCAGGTGTGCCGCGGCGTGCTGCCGGAGCGACGACGCCGTGAGCGGGCTCCCCTCCCGGGCGACGACGAAGCCCACCAGACCGCGCCCGCCGGGCAGGTCGTCGCGCGCCACCACCGCGGCCTGCCGGACCTCTCCGTGGCCGGCCAGCACCGTCTCGATCTCCCCCGGCTCGATGCGCACACCGCGGATCTTGATCTGGGAGTCGTTCCGCCCCAGGAACTCCAGCCGGCCGTCCGAACGGAACCGCGCCAGGTCGCCCGTCCGGTAGAGCCGCTCCCCCGGCGCCGGCGGGAAAGGGTGCGGCACGAAGCGCTCCGCCGTCTTCGCCGGCTGGCCCGCGTAGCCGCGCGCCACGCCCGCTCCCCCCACCGAGAGCTCGCCCGCCGCTCCCGGCGGCACCGGTTCCAGGTCGCGGCCCAGCAGATAGACTTCCGTGCCCGCCACCGGACGGCCGATCGCCGGCTCTCCTCCCTCCCCTTCCAGGCGGCCGTAGACCGAGAAGACCGACGTCTCGGTCGGCCCGTAGCAGTTGTAGAGCGCCACCCGCGGCGCCCACCGCCGGACGAGCGCGGCCGGGCAGCGGTCTCCCCCGACCGTGACCGACGAGAGCGCCAGGCCCTCCGGCGCCAGCGTCGCCAGGAGCGCCGGGGTCGTCGCCAGCATCGTGACCGCCTCCCGGATGAGCAGGGCCGCCAGGGCCTCCCCCAGCCGCTCCCCGCTCGGCGCCACCACCAGCGTCGCGCCGCTCCCCAGGGCGAGGAAGATTTCCATCACCGAGAGGTCGAAGGTAAAGGCGCCGGCCTGCGCCAGCCGGCTCCCCGGACCGATCCCGAAGCGCTCCCGCACTCCCGCGATCAGCTCCGCCACGCCCCGCTGCGGCACCAGCACGCCGTTCGGACGGCCCGTCGAGCCCGAGGTGTAGATTACATAGGCGAGGTTCGCCGGCAGGAGCCCGGTGGCGGGCTCCCCGGCCGGCGCCGGGTCCGCCTCGACCCACGGCTCCGCCAGGGAGAGCACCGGGAGAGCGCCCACCGCGCCGGCCGCGCCGGCCATGCCGGCCGGAAACACCAGCTTCGCCCGCAGGCTGTCCTGGGCCAGGGCGACCGCCATGCCCGAGCTGTCGACGATCGCGGCCAGCCGCGCCGGCGGGTGCTCGGGATCGAGCGGCACGTAGGCGCCACCGGACCGGAGGACGCCCAGGAGTCCCACCAGGCGCTCGATCGACGGCTCGCAGAGGAGGCCCACCCGCACCTCGGGGCCCACCCCCAGCCCGCGGAGCCGCCGCGCCAGCCGGGCCGCCCGGCGGTCGAGCTCGCCGTAGCTCAGGCTCTCGCCGCCGCAGAGCACCGCCACCGCCTCGGCGCGCCGCGCCACCTGCTCGGCCACCAGATCGTACAGGCGGCGGTCCGGACCGGGCTCGACCTCCGCCCCGCTCCAGGCGCCCAGGAGCTGCCGGCGCTCCGCCGGGGAGAGGAGCGGCAGCTCGCCGACCGCCCTCTCCGGCGTCGCGACGAGGGCGGCCAGGAGATGGGCGAAATGCCCCAGCAGGCGGTCGATGGTCGTCCGGTCGAAGAGCTCGCGGCCGTACTCGACCGCGCCCTCCAGGCGGCCGTCCTCGGCTTCCGCCATCCCGAGACTGAGCTCGAACTTGGCGCCGAGGCTGGGGATGAGCAGCAGCGTCAGGGCGAGCCCCGGCAGCCGCCGGGCGGGAAGCGGTGCGTTCTGCAGAGCGAAGGCGACCTGGAAGAAAGGGGTGCGATGCGCGCCCCGCTCGGGCTGGAGGTCCTCGACCAGCTTTTCGAACGGGACGTCCTGATGCGCGTAGGCGCCGAGGGTCGTCTCCCGCACCCGTTTCAGGAGCTCGCCCGCGCCGGTGTCCGCGGCGAAGACGGTGCGCAGCACCAGGGTGTTGACGAAGAAACCGACCAGCCCCTCGATCTCGCGCCGGGTGCGGTTGGCGATGGGCGAGCCCACCGCGAAGTCCGCCGCGCCGGTATAGCGCTTCAGGAGCACCTTGAAGGCCGCGAGCAGGACCATGAACAGGGTCACGCCCCGGCGGCGACCGAGCTGCGCCAGCTCCGCCAGAAGGGCGGCGGGGAGGGAGATGGAGCGGGTGCCCGCCGGCCCGCTCCGCTCCCACGGCCGGGGGCGGTCGGCCGGCAGCTCGAGCACCGGCACTCCGTGGAGGGCTCGCCGCCAGTAGGCGATCTCCCGCTCCAGCACCTCGCCTGCGAGCCAGAGCCGCTGCCAGACCGCGAAGTCGGCGTACTGCACCGGCAGCTCCGGCAGCGCGGACGGGCGGCCGGCGAGCCCGGCGCCGTAGAGCGCCGTGAGCTCCCCGAGCAGCACGCCGATCGACCAGCCGTCCGAGACGATGTGGTGCATGTTGGTGAGCAGGGCGTGCTCGGAGACGCCCAGCAGGACCAGGGTGGTGCGGAAGAGCGGCCCCTGTTCCAGATCGAAGGGACGGAGGGCGTCGGCGACGAGCCGCCGCCGAAGCTCGGCCTCTCGCCGCTCTGCCGACAGGGCGGTCAGGTCGACGCGCGGCAATGCCGGCGGGACCGGCGGCGCGAAGGGGAGGATCACCTGGACCGGGTTCCCGTCCACGACCGCGAAGCGGGTCCGTAGGGCCTCGTGCCGGCGGACGATCTCACCCAGGCTGCGGTGCAAGGCGACGGCGTCCAGCTCCCCGACGAGGCGCAGGGCCAGGGGGACGTGATAGGCCGTCGATCCGGGCTCCAGCCGGTCGAGGATCCACAGGCGCTCCTGCGCGAAGGAGAGCGGCAGGAAGCCGCCGCGGTCCACCGGCAGGAGCAGCGGCGGCTCGACCCCCCGGTCCCCCCGCAGCCCCTGCTCCACCTCGGCCACCAGGCCGGCCAGGGTGGGATCGTCGAACAGGCGCTGGAGCGAGATCTCGACCCCGAACGCCTCGCGCACCCGGAGCGAGAGGCCGGTCGCGATCAGGGAGTAGCCGCCCAGCGCGAAGAAGTCGTCGCCGAGCTCCACCTTGTCGACCCGCAGGAGGTCGCGCCAGAGCTCGGTCAGGAGCTCCGCCACCGGGACGAGGGGCGAGTCGGAGAACGCCGGCAGGACCTCGGAATCCGCCTCCACCACCCCCTCGCCGGCCGGCCGCTCGGCGCTCGGGGCCGGCAGCCGGCGGCGGTCCACCTTGCCGTTCGGGGTGAGCGGCAGCTCTGGCAAGGAAACGAACGCCGTCGGCACCATGTACTCGGGCAGCTGCTCCCGTAGGGAGTCACGCAGGACGGCCTCGGACACCTCGTCCCCCACCACGTAGGCGACGAGGAACCGGTTCCCCACCGGCTGCTCGTGCACCACGACCACGGCCTCGCGCACCGCCGGGTGATCCAGCAGACGGGCCTCGATCTCCCCCGGCTCGATGCGGTAGCCACGCAGCTTGACCTGGTGGTCGATGCGGCCCAGGAAGTCGAGCCGCCCATCCGGCAGGACCCGCGCCAGGTCCCCCGTCCGGTAGAGGCGGCCGCCCACCCCGTGCGGATCGGGGACGAACCGCTCGGCGGTCCGCTCCGGCCGGTTCAGGTAGCCGCGCGCCAGCCCCTCCCCCGCCGCGCACAGCTCGCCGACCGCTCCCAGCGGCGCCAGCTCGCCCTGGCCGTCCAGCACATAGGCCCGGGTGTTGGCGATGGGCCGGCCGAGCGGCACCGCGGCCCCGACCTCGACCGGATCGGCGAGTGGGCAGTAGGTGGTGAAGGTAGTGTTCTCCGTCGGGCCGTAGAAGATGGTCAGGCGGGTCTCCGGCAACCCGGCGAGCGCCCGGCGCACGTGGGTGGGCGACATCATCTCGCCGCCGGTCAGCAGCTGCCGCAGCGGCCGTAGGCGCGCCAACTGGTGGTCGACCATCAGGTGGAAGAGCGCCGTGGTCAGGAACACCGTGGTGATCCCATGCCGGTCGATCAGGTCGCCCAAATCGGAGAGGGCCACCGCGCCCTCCGGCGCCAGGACCACCTGGCCGCCGTTCAGGAGGGCGCCCCAGATCTCGAACGTCGAGGCGTCGAAGGCGACCGGCGCGAATTGCAGGAAGACCTCGTCCGGACCGAACCGGGCATAGTCGGTCTCACGCACCAGTCGGGCCACCGCCCGGTGCGACACGGCCACCCCTTTGGGGCGGCCCGTCGACCCCGAGGTGTAGAGGATGTAGGCCAGATGAGCGGCGTCCACCGCCGGAGGGAAACCCGGCGCTTCGATTTCAGCGACGGGATCGTCCGCCTCGCGGTCGAGGCAGACCACCGCCGCGCCCTGCCCGGAAAGCCGATCGGCGAGCGCCTCCCGGGTGAGGACCAGGGGGGCCGCGGTGTCGCGCAGCATGAAGTCCAGACGGTCTGCCGGGTAGGCCGGATCGAGGGGGACATACGCCCCGCCCGCCTTCAGGATCGCCAGGAACGCCGTCATCATCTCCGGCGAGCGCGGGAGGAAAACCCCGACCGGGACGTCGGGCCGGAGGCCTCGGCGGAGCAGGCGCCGCGCCAGCCGGTCGGCGCGGCGTTCGAGCTCGGCATAGGTGATCCGCTCCCCGGCGGCCGACAGCAGGGCCACCGCCTCGGGGCGGCGCGCTGCCTGCTCGGCGAACCACCGGTGGACGAGGGCCGGTGCCGGCAGCTCTCGCCGGGTGTCGTTCCACTCGGCGAGGAGCTGATGTCGCTCCGCATCGCCGAAAAGCGGGAGAGCGCCGACCGCCCGCTCCGGCCCGGCGGCGAAGGCGGCCAGGAGGTGGGTGAAATGACCCACCAGGCGATCGAGGGTCGACGGGTCGAAGAGCTCCCGGCCGTACTCGACCCCGCCCAGGAGGCCTCCGTCCTCGGCTTCCGCCAGAGACAGGCTGAGCTCGAACTTGGAGCCGACACCGGGCGAGGGCAGCGGCGTCAGGGTGAGCCCGGGCAGCTGCCGTACCGGCAGCGGCGCGTTCTGCAAGGCGAGGAGGACCAGGAAGAAGGGGGAGCGGTGGGCTCCCCGCTCGGGCTGCAGCTCCTCGACCAGCTTCTCGAAGGGAACGTCCTGGTGCGAGTAAGCGGCGAGGGTCGTCTCCCGCACCCGCTTCAGGAGCTCGACCGCGCCGGCCGCCGGAGAGACGGCGGTGCGCAGCACCAGAGTGTTGACGAAGAAGCCGACCAGCCCCTCGATTTCGCGCCGGGTGCGGTTGGCGATCGGCGAGCCCACCGCGACGTCCGTCTCGCCGGTGTAGCGGTAGAGGAGCGCGTCGAAGGCCGCTAAAAGGACCATGAACAGGGTCACCCCTTGCAGCCGGCCGAGCCGTGCCAGCTCCGCCGTCCGGTCGGCGGGGAGGACGAGATAGGAGCGGGTGCCGGAGATCCGGCTCCGCTCCCCATGCCGGGGCCGATCGGCGGGTAGCTCGAGGACCGGCGCCCCGGCCAGAGTCTCCCGCCAGTAGGCGACCTCCCGCTCCAGCACCTCGCCGGAGAGCCAGCGCCGCTGCCAGACCGCATAGTCGGCGTACTGCACCGGCAGCTCCGGCAACCCCGCCAGCCCCGAGGGGCGACCTTCGAAGCGGGCGCCGTAGAGGGCTGCGAGCTCCGCGAGCAGGACGCCGACCGACCAGCCGTCCGAGACGATGTGGTGCATGGTCGTGAGCAGGGCGTGATCGGTCGCGTCGAGAGCCACCAGGGTGGCCCGGAAGAGCGGGCCCCGCTCCAGATCGAAGGGGCGGAAGGCCTCGACCTGGAGCAGCCGCTGGAGCTCCCCCTCTCGCCACTCCGCGGACAGGCCGGTCAGGTCGACGCGCGGCAATGCCGCCGACACCGACGACACGAAGGGGAGGATCACCTGGAAGGGAGAGCTGTCCTCTGTCGCGAAACGGGTCCGCAGGGCCTCGTGCCGGTAGAGGATCTCCCCCAGGCTGCCGTGCAGAGCGGCGGCGTCCAGCTCGCCGGCGAGGCGCAGGGCGAGCGGGACGTGGTAGGCGGTCAATCCGGGCTCCACCTGGTGGACGATCCACAGGCGCTGCTGCGCGAAGGAGAGAGGCAGGGGACCGCTGCGGTCCACGGGTACGAGCGGCGGCGGCTCGGCCCCCCGGTCCTGCCGCAGCCCCTGCTCCACCTCGGCCACCAGACCGGCCAGGGTGGGATCTGCGAACAGGCGGTGGAGCGAGATCTCGATCCCGAACGCCTCGCGCACCCGGGTGGAGAGGCGGGTGGCGACCAGGGAGTAGCCGCCCAGGTCGAAGAAGCTGTCGGCGAGATGCACCTCTTCGACCCGCAGGAGGTCGCGCCAGATCCCGGCCAGGATCTCCGCGATCGAAGACGGCGAGGACAGGGAGGGGAACGAGAGCGCCGCTCCCGGCGCCCGGCCGATTTCTCCCCCCTCCGTCAGGGCCGGCAAGCGGCGGCGATCCACCTTGCCGTTCGGAGTGAGCGGCAGCGCCTCCAGGCGGACGAACGCCGTCGGCACCATGTACTCGGGCAGTTGGGCTCGCAGGTGGTCGCGCAGGGCGGCGTCCGACACCTCGTCGCCCACCAGGTAGGCGACCAGGAACAGGTTCCCGACCGGCTGCTCGTGGAGCGCCACCGCCGCCGCCAGGACCCCGGGATGCTCGCGCAGGCGAGCCTCGATCTCCCCCGGCTCGATGCGGAAGCCCCGCAGCTTGACCTGGTGGTCGATCCGGCCCAGGAAATCGAGCCGCCCGTCGGGCCGGTAACGCGCCAGGTCGCCGGTCCGGTAGAGCCGGCCCCCGGCCCCCTCCAGCACCGCGAAGGGATCGGGGACGAAGCGCTCCGCCGTCAGGTCCGGGCGGTTCAGGTAGCCGCGCGCCAACCCCTCTCCCCCCGTGCACAGCTCGCCGGAGGCTCCCACCGGCACCGGCCGGCCGCCGCGATCGAGAATGTGGACCCGCGTTTCCGCGATGGGGCGGCCGAGCGCCACCGACCTCCCGACGTCGTCCGGCAGGGCCATCGGGTGGCAGCAGGTGAAGGTGGTGTTCTCGGTCGGACCGTAGCCGTTGACCAGACGGGTGCCGGGGAGCGCACGGAGCGCCCGCTCGACCTGGCGCGGTGAGAGGACGTCGCCGCCGGCGAGCAGGCGGCGCACCGGTCGCAGCCGGTCGAGCTGATGGTCGACCATGAGGTGGAACAGCCCCGCGGTCAGCCAGAGGGTGGTCACTCCGTGACGCTCGATCTGCTCCCCCAAGTCGGCCAGCGCCAGGGCCCCCTCCGGCGCCAGGACCAGCCGCGCGCCGTGGAGCAGGTCTCCCCAGATCTCGAAGGTCGAGGCGTCGAACGAGATCGGCGCGAACTGCAGGAAAACCTCGCCCGGACCGAGACCGGTATCGCCGGCGTCGCCGATATCGCGCGCCAGGCGGACCACCCCGCGGTGAGGCACGGCGACCCCCTTCGGCCGGCCGGTCGAGCCCGAGGTGTACATCACGTAGGCGAGGCCGTCCGCGTCCACCGAAAGATCCGGCTCTGTCGTCTCAGGATTGCCGGCCTCCCCCGCGGCGTCGATCCGCAGCTCGATCACCCCCTGCCCGGAGAGCCGGCCGGCGAGGGCGGCCCCGGTGAGGACGACCGGCGTCCGGCTGTCGCGCAGCATGAATCCCAACCGCTCGTCGGGGTAGGCGGGGTCCAGGGGGAGGTACGCCCCGCCGGCCTGGAGGACCGCGAGGAGCGCCGTCACCATCGCGGGCGAGCGCTCGGCGAAGACTCCGACCGGGGCCTCAGGCGGCAGGCCGAGCCCGAGCAGGCGGCGCGCCAGTCGAGCGGCGCGCCGGTCGAGCTCGCCGTAGGTGATCTGCTCGCCTCCCGCCCCCGCGAGAGCGACCGCCTCCGGCCGGCGGGCCGCCTGCTCGGCGAACCGCCGGTGGACGGTCGCCGGCCACGGCGGAGCCCGCCGGGTGTCGTTCCATTCGGCGAGGAGCTGATGTCGCTCCGCCGCGCCGAGAAGCGGCAGGTCGCCAACCGTCCGCTCCGGCGCCGCGACGAAGGCGGCCAGGAGATGGACGAGCTGCCGCATCAGGCGATCGACGGTCGTCGGGTCGAAGAGCTCGCGGGCATAGTCGGCCCCGCCCGCGAGGCCGCCGTCCCCCACCTCCCCCGACGACGCCAGAGAGAGGCTGAGCTCGAACTTGCTGCCGGCGCCGGGGGTGGGCAGCTGCGTCAGGGTGAGCCCCGGCAGGCGCCTTTCGGGCACCGGCGTGTTCTGGAGAGTGAGGAAGACCTGGAAGAAGGGGGAACGATAGGCTCCGCGCTCGGGCCGCAGCTCCGCGACCAGCTTCTCGAACGGCACGTCCTGGTGCGAGTAGGCGGCGAGCGTCATCTCCCGTACCCGCGCGAGAAGCGCCATCGCCCCGGTCTCCGCCGAGAGGGGGGTGCGCAGGACCAGGGTGTTGACGAAAAAGCCGACCAGCCCCTCGATCTCGGGCCGGGTGCGGTTGGCCACGGCGGAACCCACCGCCACGTCCTCCTCCCCGGTATGACGGTAGAGGAGCACGTCGAAGGCCGCGAGCAGGACCATGAACAGGGTCGCGCCCCTCCCGCGACCGAGCTGCGCCAGCTCCGCGGTCAGGCCGGGAGAAACGACGAGCGGGCAGGTGCCGGACGTCCCGCTCCGCTCTCCATGCCGGGGACGGTCGGCGGGCAGCTCGAGCACCGGCACGCCGGCGAGGGTCTCCCGCCAGTAGGCGATCTCCCGCTCCAGTACCTCGCCAGAGAGCCAGCTCCGCTGCCAGACCGCGTAGTCGGCGTACTGCACCGGCAGCTCCGGCAATACCGCGAGCACCGAGCGATGGCCCTCCCGCCGGGCCTGCCGGGCAGCGTAGAGCGCCGCGAGCTCAGCGAGCAGCACCCCTCCCGACCAGCCGTCCGAGACGATGTGGTGCAGGGTCGTGAGCAGGAGGTGCTCGGTTTTTCCGAGCACCACCAGGGTGGCCCGGAAGAGCGGCCCGCGTCCCAGGTCGAAGGGGTAGAGCACGTCGGCGTCGAGCAGTCGCCGGACCTCGCTCTCGCGCGGTCCGGCGGGGTCGGCGGGGTCGGCGGCGAGGGCGGTCAGGTCGACGCGCGGCAATGCCGACGACACTGGCGGCACGAAGGGGGAGATCACCTGGACGGGGCTGCCGTCCCGCGTCGCGAAATGGGTTCGCAGAGCCTCGTGCCGGCGGACGATCTCCGCCAGGCTCCAGTGCAGGGCGACAGCATCCAACTCGCCTGCGAGGCGCACGGCCAGCGGGACGTGGTAGGCCGTCGAGCCGGGTTCCAGCTGATCGATGATCCACAGGCGCTCCTGGGCGAAGGAGAGCGGCGCCCATGCGGAGGGACGCCGCCGCCCGATGCGCTCGGCAGGGCGCGCCGAGCCCTTCTCCAAGAGCTTCCGGCGTAGCAGCGCGAGCTTTTGGGGAGACAGGCTCGCGATCTTTTCCGACAGATCGGCCATCGATCAGCTCTCCGCCGCCGATTCGTCCGGCGTCAGGCTCTCCAGCTCTTCCAGCACGGCGGCCAGGTCCTCGGCATCCACATGGCGGGCCTGCTGCTGCACGACGGCGACGGCGAGTGTCGCCGCCGTGGGCGATTCGAAGACGGCGCGCAGCGACAGCTCCACGGCGAAGACGTCGTTCAGGCGAGAGACCAGATTGCTCGCCAGGAGCGAGTCGCCGCCCAGGTCGAAGAAGCTGTCGTGAATGCCCACCGCCTCGACGCGCAGGAGGGTGCCCATCAGGGCGGCCACGCTCTCCTCGATGTCGTTGCGCGGCGGTGCGAAGGGCGCCGGCAGGTGGGGCCGGGCGTGCACCGGCGCCTCCGTCTCCCGCGGTTCCGCCGCTTCCGGGGCGACGGACGCGGCCCTCTCCCGCCGCCGAGGTTCGAGCCAGTGGCGCTGCCGCTCGAAGGGATAGGTGGGGAGCGCCACCCGGCGACGCTTCTGCCCCGCCCCGACCGCCGCCCAGTCGACCCGCTGGCCCAGCAGCCAGAGCCGGCCCAGAGCCCCGAGGAGGAAGGCGAGATCGTCCTGCCGGTCGAGGGCATGCCGGAGGGTGGGGATCGCGGCGCCCGCGACCGGCGCGGCGGGGTGTTGCAGGGCCCAGGCGCAGAGCGTCTGCCCGGGACCGACCTCCAGGAGAAGCCGATCGGAGGCCAGCCACAGCTCGGCGATGCCCTCGGCGAAGCGGACCGTCCCCAGTAGGTGCTCCGTCCAGTAGTCGGGATCGGTCGCCTGGTGATCGGTGATCCAGGTGCCGGTGACGTTCGAGAGATAGGGGATGGCCGGCGGACGGAGCTCGACGGCGGCGATCAGCTCGCGGAAACGAGCGGCCACGGGCTGCATCTCGGCCGAGTGGAAGGGGTGCTCGGTCTGCAGCCGGCGGCAGACGTGTCCCTCGCTCGTGAGCTGTTCCTCCAGGGCGGCAATCTCCGCCTCCCGGCCCGCCAGGACGGTGAGGTCCGGACTGCTCACCGCGGCCAGCGAGACGCCGGGAACGAGCCGGGGGAGCACCGCCGCCTCGCCTAGTGGCACGGCGAGCATCGCGCCAGGCGGCAGCTCGCCGATGAGCCGCGCCCGCTCCGCCACCAGACGAAGCGCGTCGTCGAGCGACAGCACGCCGGCCACGCAGGCGGCGACGTACTCGCCGAGGCTGAACCCCAGCAGGGCCTGGGGCTGGAGCCCCCAGCTCATCAGCAGCTGAGCCAGGGCGTACTCGACGACGAAGACCGCGGGCTGGGTGAGGGACGTGCGGCTCAACTGCCCCTCGACCTCCGCCCCCGCGGTCCGAGATCCTCGCCCCAGGAGGGTGCGCAGGTCCATCCCGCCGGAACCGCCGGCAGGTGCGGCCGCGCCCGGCGTCGCCTCCAGGTCGAGCATCGCCAGCAGGTCGCCTTCCAGGTGCGGCCGCAGCCGCGCGGCGCAGTCGTCGACCAGCTCGCGGAAGCGCGGGATCGAACGGTAGAGATCGCGTCCCATGCCGGCGTAGTGGTTGCCCAGGCCCGGGAACAGGAACGCCAGGGAGCGGTCCCGCATCTCGCCCTGCCCGCCCAGGACCCGCCGCGGATCGCGAGCCTTCAGGCAGACCACGGCATCCTGGAGATCGTTGCACACCAGCAGGCGACGTTGGGAGAAGGTGCGGCGGCCCACCTGCGTCGTGTAGGCCACGTCTGCCAGATCGAGCTCGGGTTCCGCCTCCAGATGGAGGAGCAGCCGGTCGGTCGCCGCCTCCAGGGCGGTCTCCGTGCGGGCCGAAAGGAGCAGGAGCTGCCAGGGCGCGCCGGGGGTGGTGGGCTCCGGCCGAGGGGCCTCCTCCAGCACCACGTGAGCGTTGACGCCGCCCATGCCGAACGAGCTCACACCCGCCCGCCGGGGCAGGCCTGCCGGCCGCCACTCCCGAAGCTCGGTATTGACGTAGAACGGGCTCCTGTCGAGATCGAGCTGCGGGTTCGGCCGGCGGAAGTGCAGGCTGGCCGGCAGGAGACCCCGCTCGGTCGCGAGTACGGCCTTGATCAGGCTGGCCACTCCCGCCGCCGCGTCCAGGTGGCCGATGTTGGTCTTGACCGAGCCCAGGGCGCAAAACCCCGTCCTCTCGGTGTCGGCGGAGAAGACCTCGCGCAGCGCCGTCACCTCGATCAGATCGCCCAGGGGGGTGCCGGTGCCGTGCGCCTCGACATAGGTGACGGTCGCGGGATCGACCTCGGCCAACGCCTGCGCCATCGCCATCACCTGGACCTGTCCGTCGACCGTCGGCGCGGCATAGGCCAGCTTGGCGGCACCGTCGTTGTTGGTTGCGAAACCGCGGATGACGGCATGGACGTGGTCGCCGTCAGCGAGCGCCTCCGAGAGCCGCTTGAGCACGACCACGCCGGCGCCGTTGCCCTCGACAGTCCCCTGTCCGTCGGCGTCGAAGGCGCGGCAGTGGCCGTCGGGGGAGAGGACGCTGTCCTGTCCGAGATAGCCCTTCTTCAGGGGAGCCGCGATGCAGACCCCGCCCGCGAGAGCCATGTCGCACTGGTAATCGAGCAGGCTCTGGCAGGCCAGGCAGGTTGCCACGAGAGAGCTCGAACAGGCCGTCTGGACGGTCATGCACGGTCCGGTCAGGTCCAGCTTGTAGGCGGCGTGCGAGACCAGGAAGTCCTTGTCGTTGAGCAGGCGGATCTGGAGCGGCCCCGCGGCCCTCAAGACATCCGGGCGGGCGAGCAGGTTGGAAAGCAGGTACAGGCTCATCCCCATGCCGCCGAAGGCGCCGATGACGCCGCGGTAGGAATCGGTGGCATAGCCGGCCTGCTCTAAAGCCTCCCAGGCACACTCCATGAAGATCCGGTGCTGCGGATCGAGCATCTCGGCTTCCCGCGGGCTGAAGCCGAAGAAGCCGGCGTCGAAGAGGTCGGCATCCGCAAGGTCGCCGCCGGCGCGGACGTAACGGCCGTCGTCCAGGAGGGCGGGATCGACCCCCGCCTCGACCAGCTCTTCCCGGGAGTAGAAGGAGATCGACTCGACCCCGGCGCACAGGTTGCGCCAGAATTCCTCGACATTGCGCGCCCCGGGGAACCGGCCCGCCATGCCGACGACGGCGATGCTCTCAGTCTTACGCTCGGTCTCGTCCGCCATCTCGAATTCCTCAGCCCTTCTTCCACTTGTCCCGCGCCCGCTGGGCTCGCTCGACGATCCGTTGCGGAGGAACGGCGGAGGGCCGCCGCTCGACCGGAACGGGTTGCGCCGGGCTCAGCAGATCGCGGACCGCATACAGGTTGTGGCGGTCGGAGCCGCGATACAGCTCGTCCTGCTCCCACCGGACTGCGAAGCCGTGCCGCCGCAGCTCCTCCTCGATCCGCTGCAGCCGATCCCCCACGTCGTGGGCCTCGATGACCACCTGCTCGATCTTCCTCCAGTCCCCGGGCGCGATGCCGGCGAGAACGTCCAGCTCACTTTTCTCCACGTCGATCTTGAGCAGGTCGATGCGTGTGACGCCCTCGTCGTGAACGATCTGGCTTAGGGTCTTTACAGGGCAGGTCCAGGTCTCATGGCGAAGGCGCTGCTCGATCCATTCGTCCTCGTGTTCGAGAAGCCCTTCGACACCCGGTTTGCCGCTCGCCAACTCGTTGCGGATCAGCGTGCGCAAGGCCGCCGTCTCCTCCTGTTCATCCGGGTAGAACGAGGACATCCCCGAGGTATGCAAGTAGAAGGTGAGCTCGGCGGAGCCGGCACGGTCCGAGAGGCCGCAGGGGAAGAGCCGGACGCGGTCTCCGTAGGGGGCTGCGTTCGCCTGCAGAATAGCGAAAGTCGGAGGGGCCGGCTCGAAAGCGAAGACCCGGGCACCGGGATGGGAGAGCGCCACGAACGTCGTGAACAGACCGATGTTGGCGCCCACGTCGAACACGACATCGCCGTCGCGCAGCGAGATCCCACCCCGGGTATAGATCTGTTTCTCGAAAATATCGGTATAAAACTGCAGGAGCTCGGCTTTCGACTGGTAGGACACTTCGATGCCGTTGGGAAGAACGTGGCGGCGTACGGCACCCTGCATCATCTTCCACGATCCCCTTGCATTCCTTCCGGTCAGGAAGGCGGCCTCCGGCGCAGCGACTGCCGGCGCGAGGCTCCGCGGTCCCGGCCCTGCGCGATGACG
>DASQPA010000130.1:0-58585 GCA_035644215.1 Thermoanaerobaculia bacterium | reverse complement strand
TCTCTTCTCTATCGTACCGGGGATCGCGCCCGCTATGGGCCCGATGGGAATCTGGAGTTTCTGGGGCGGCGCGACTCCCAAGTCAAGATCCGCGGCTTTCGCATCGAGCTGGGCGAGATCGAAGCGGCACTCTCGGCGCTGACAGGAGTCCGTGAGGCGGTCGTGGTGGCGCGCCAGGACACACCTGGCGACCAGCGACTGGTCGCCTATTGGGTCGGCAGTGCCTCGCCCGAGGAACTGCGCCAGTTGTTGCGCGATAGGCTGCCGGATTACATGGTGCCCGTCGCCTTCGTCGCGCTCGCCGCTCTTCCCCTCACCTCGAATGGCAAGGTGGACCGGAAGGCCCTACCCGCTCCGGAGTGGCGGACCGCGGAGGAAAGTTATCTGGCACCGCGAACGCACCTCGAAGAGGTCCTCGCCAGTCTCTGGACCGATCTGCTCGGCCTCGAACGGGTGGGGGCGACCGACCATTTTTTCAATCTGGGTGGCCACTCCTTGCTGGCAACCCGCGTGATGGCGCGGCTGCGGAGCGACTTCGGCGTCGAGATGCCGCTACGCGATCTCTTCGAGGCTCCGCGGCTCACCGATTTCGCGGCGCGGGTCGAGGCGGCGCGACGGGCGGGCACCGGCCGGGTCGCCCCACCCCTGGTCCCCATACCGCGCGAGGGTCCGGTGCCTCTGTCGTACGCTCAAGAGCGTCTCTGGTTCCTCTACCTGCTGGAGCCGGAGAGCTCGGCCCTCCACTTGAACAGCGTGGTGCGCCTGACCGGCGCCCTCATGCCCGATGTCTTCGCCGCCAGTCTCAGCGAAACCGTCCGCCGTCACGAGGTGCTGCGCACTCGCTATCAGGAGAGCGGAGTCGGGCCGGTCCAGGCGGTCGATCCGGCCGCGCCGTTCCCTCTGCCGCTCGTCGACTTGGCCGGTCTCCCGGAAGACGCGCGGGAGAGCGAGTTGCGCCGGCTGGCGAACCGTGAGATGGCGCGCCCGTTCGATCTCACCCGCGACTGGCCCCTGCGCACCTCCTTGGTGCGCCTGTCACGAGAGGAGCACGCCGTCCTCTTTACCCTGCACCACATCGCAGGGGACGGATGGTCGCTCGGCCTGCTTACCCATGAGGTCGGCACACTCTATACCGCCCTGGCTGCGGATTCCGCCGGGAGTCTTCCCATCCTGCCCGAGCCGGCGGTTCAGTACGCCGACTTTGCCGTCTGGCAGCGCAACGGGCTCAACGAGGAGTGGCTGGAGTCCCAACTCGCTTGGTGGCGAGACCAGCTCGCAGGCCCGCTGCCCGTCTTGGAGCTGCCGCAAAGGCGCGACCGCCTGGACGCTCCGGGCTTTCGCGGCGCGGCCTGCCCCGTGGTCGTGCCCGTCGGCCTCCGCCGGCCCCTCGAAGAGATCGGTCGCAGCGAGGGGGCAACGTTGTTTATGACTCTTCTCGCCGGCTTCAAAGCCCTTCTCCACCTCTATAGCGGCCAGGAGGATCTGCTCATCGGCACCGATGTCGCCAACCGCGACCGTAGAGAGGTCGAAGGACTGATCGGCTTCTTCGTCAACAATCTCGCGCTGCGGACCAACCTGTCCGGTGATCCGGGCTTTCGCGAATTGGTGCGGCGCGTACGCGACGTGACGCTGGGCGCTTTCGCGCATCAGGAGGTTCCTTTCGAGAAGGTTCTGAATGCCGTGCAGCCACGACGTCAGACGGCCTTCGCCTCACTCTTCCAAGTAAAATTCGTGCTGCAAAACTTCCCTGCGACCGCGCGGCGGGCCGGTGGGTTGGAGATCGCCCCGCTGGAGGTGGATGCCTATACGGCGAACTTTGACCTCACTTTGATGCTGAGCGAGGAGGGGGACGGGTTGGGCGGCGCCTTGCGCTATGACACGGACCTGTTCGCGGAGACGGCCATGGCGCGCATGGCGGAGCACTTCCTGACGCTGCTCCACAGCGTCACCAGGGATCCGGACCTTCCGCTCTCCGCGATCCCCTTGACCACCGAGTCCGATATCCGGCAGCTGGCCAGCGCATTCAGTGAGGATTTCTGATGAGCGTCGCGACGGCGAAATTCTTGGAGGAGCGATAGCTCATGTGCGGGATCGCCGGATGTCTCGATCTGCGCGGCGCCGACCGTATCGAGCGATCCGTCGCGGCGGCGATGATCGAAGCGCTGGTGCATCGAGGCCCGGACTCGTCCGGCCTCTACATCGAGCCGGACATCGCCCTCGGTGCCCGGCGTCTCAAAATCATCGACCTTGAGACGGGGGACCAGCCGATCACCAACGAGGACGGTACGGTGATCCTCGTCTGCAACGGCGAGATCTTCAACTACCGGGAGCTGCGCGCCGAGCTCCGCGGGCGCGGACACCACTTCCGCACCCGCACCGACATCGAGGTGCTGGTCCACCTTTATGAGGAGCACGGCGTCTCGCTGGTCGACCACCTGAACGGACAGTTCGCTTTCGCCCTCTACGACCAGCGAGAGAAACGACTGCTGCTCGCCCGTGACCGCTTCGGGATCAATCCGCTCTACGTCTGCGAGTCGGAGGGACTTCTGATCTTCGCGTCGGAGATCAAAGGCATCTTGCGCCACCCCAAGGCGCCACGGCGGATCGACCTGGTCGGCCTCGACCAGATTCTGTCCTTCCCCGGGCTGGTGAGCCCGCGAACCATCCTCGAAGGGATCCGCAGCCTGCCTCCGGGCCATCTCATCGTGGCAGATCGCGGGCAGGTCGCAATGCGCAAGTACTGGGACCTCGATTATCCCGTGGAGGGGGAGACCCTGCCGCTCCGTCCTGAGGAGGAGTGGGTGGAGGAGCTACGGAAATGTTTCGACGGCAGCGTCGAGCGCCACCTCCAGGCCGACGTGCCGGTGGGCCTGTTCTTGTCCGGGGGACTGGACTCCGCCCTGGTGGCGACCGCCGCCGTTCGCATGTCCGGCGGTAACCGCTACCACTCGTTCTCGATCTCCTTCGATGACGAGGAGATCGACGAAGGGCGATACCAACGGCTCATGGCACGGCACCTCGGCTGCGAGCACCACGAGATCCGCTTCACCGCCGATGCCATGATCGAGCGGCTGCAGGCCATGGTGTTCCATGGCGAGTGCCCGGTAAAAGAGACCTATAACACCTGTTCGCTCGCCTTGGCCGCGGCGGCGCACGAGGCCGGCGTCCCCGTCATCCTCGGCGGCGAGGGGGCGGACGAGATCTTCGGGGGTTATCCCGGCTACCGGTTCGACAGCCTGGGAGAGCGGGACGAGGACCCCTTGGACGTAGAGACCGCACTCGAGGAAGAGCTGCGCGAACGCGTCTGGGGGGACCGTCGCCTCTTCTACGAGAAGAATCAGATCGCCTTCCGTGAGATCAAGAGTGCCCTCTATGCTCCAGCGCTGCGCGCACGGATGGAGGATTTCGATTGCATGGCCCATCCGTTGGTCGACCGGGAGCGGCTCCGGGGCCGCCACCCTTTGCATCAGCGCTCCTACCTGGACGTCAAGCTGCGGCTGGCGGATCACCTTCTGAGCGAGCACGGCGACCGCATGGTGATGGCCCACTCGGTGGAAGGGCGCTATCCGTTCCTCGACCTCGGGATCGTCGACCTGGCCCGCCGTATGCCACCGGACCTCAAGGTGCGGGACTTAACCGCCAAGTACGTGGTGCGTCGGATGGCGGAAGGGACGATCCCTCACCAGATCGTGGCGCGAGAAAAGTTCGGTTTCCGTGCCCCGGGGAGTCCCCTTCTTCTGCAACGCTCGGTGCCTTGGGTCGAAGACCTGCTGTCCACCGAGCTCGTGCGACGTCAGGGATTTTTCGACGCCGACCTGGTGGAACGGTTGAAGGCGCGCTATGCGCAGCCCGGCTTCCGCCTGCATCCACACCTGGATACGGACCTGTTGCTGATCGTCCTTACCTTCAACATGTTCCTCGAAACCTTCGTGGTTTCCGGCCCGAGTTGAGTTCCGAGAGGAGACGGAATAGAGATGCATGTCCCTATTCAAGAGATGTTCCGGCAGGCCGCCGAGCGTTTCGGTGACCGGCCGGCGATCGAGTGGGAAGGGCACCGGGTTTCCTACCGCCAGCTCGAGAGCCAGGCGGCGCGGCTTGCAGAGGAGCTGCGCCAAGCCGGCGCCGAGAGAGGCTCACTCGTCGGTATCCTGCCGAGCCGCACCGCCGACGTGATCGCCGCCATGTTGGCGGTTCTCGACGCGGGCTGCGCCTTTGTCCCCATCGATCTCCAATTCCCTGCGGCCACACTCTCCGCGGTCTTGGCCGAGGCCCGCCCCCGCCTCTGGCTCGCCAGCGAGGGGCAGGTCGAGACCTTGGAGAGGCTCCTCTGCGAGCATGGGTTCCGCGCCACGGTCCTGCCGATCGCAGAGGGTTGGGTCCGGGACGGCGCGGCAGGGCTTCGCCTCGCCCTCTCCACCGAGCCCGTCGATCCGGATGCGATGAGCTATGTCTACTTCACCTCCGGTTCCACCGGCCGCCCCAAGGGGATCGCCGGCCGGCTGCAGGCCATCGATCACTTCATTCGCTGGGAGGTGGAGACCTTCGAGGTCCGCGAGGGGACGCGGGTGAGCCAACTCACTTCCCCCGCCTTCGACGCGTTTCTGCGTGACGCCTTCACGCCACTGGTGGCGGGCGGAACCGTCTGCGTGCCCGTCGGCCGCGAGAGTATCCTCAACGGCGGCCGGCTGGCCGAGTGGATCGAGGACCAGAGGATCGAGCTGCTGCACTGCACTCCTTCCGTCTTCCGCCTGATCTTGGGGCAGGAGCTGACGCCGGAGAGCTTCCCGGCTCTGCGCTTCGTGCTGCTCGCGGGGGAGCCCCTGCTCCCTTCCAACGTGCGCCGCTGGCACGATCTGTTCGCGGAGCGGATTCAGCTGGTCAACCTATACGGCCCCAGCGAGACCACCATGGTCAAGCTGTTCCATCTCGTCCGTCCGGAGGACGGGCATGCCCGCGCGGTGCCCATCGGCCGGCCCATGCCCGACGTCCGGGTCGTCGTGGTCGACGAGAAGGGGGTACCCTGCCCGCCGGGGAAGCTGGGCGAGATCTACATTCGGACGCCGTACCGCTCGCTGGGCTACCTGAACCGGCCGGATCTCACTGCCGAAGCCTTCGTGCAGAACCCCTGGAGCGACCGGCCGGACGACATCGTCTACAAGACGGGCGACCTCGGGCGGCTGCGGGAGGACGGTGCCTTCGAATTCGTCGGGCGGCGCGACACTCAGATCAAAGTGCGCGGGGTGCGGGTGGAGATCGGCCCGATCGAAGAGCTGCTGCGCGTGCACGAGAGCGTCGCCGACGTGGCCGTGGTCGACCGCGTCGACACGCAGGGCAACAAGTTCCTCTGTGCCTACGTCGTCCCCAAGGGGAATCTCGATGTGACGGCCCTGGCCGAAGCGGTTCGCGGAGCGCTTCCCGACTCGGCCGTCCCTTCGGCCTTCGTGACCCTGGAGGCCCTGCCCCGCACCCTCTCGGGCAAGGTGGACCGCCGCTCCCTCCCCAACCCCGGCCAGGCCGCCCAGAGAGAGCGGGAATTCGTCGCTCCGCGAACTCCGGTCGAGGAGGCTCTGTGCGGGATCTTCTCCGAGTTGCTCGGCATTCCCCGGGTGGGTATCCGCGACCACTTCTTCGAGCTCGGCGGGCACTCCTTGCTGGCCACTCTGCTGCTGTCGCGCATCCGTTCGGCCCTCGGGGTCGAGGTCCCTTTGCGCGAGGTGTTCCGGGCGCCGACCGGGGAGGGGCTCGCGCTGGTGGTGGTCCGGATGCGCGTCGAACAGGAGAGCGAGGACGAGATGGCCGCCCTTCTTCGCGAGATCGAGGGGATGTCGGAGGAAGCCTTGCAGATCCTCCGTACCCAGACCGCAGGGCAGGGAGGAACCGATGGGCTTGCTTGAGGCCCGGGGCTTCGACGGAGAGGTCTGCGTCCAGTGAAAGGCCTGGCAGGCGATCTCGCGCGACTCTCTCCGCAGCAGCGCGCCGCGTTGGAGACACTGCTCTGGCAGCGCCGCACGCCTCGCCCGCCGGCTGGGGCGCCGGAGGAAACGATCGTCCGCGGCTCCCGGAACGGCGATTCGGTACCGCTGTCCTTCGCCCAGCAGCGTCTCTGGTTCATCGATCAGCTCACGCCGGGGAGCGCCGCCTATAACACGGCGACCGCCATGGTCGCCCAGGGAGCCTTCTCCCCGGCGATTTTCGCCCGCGCTCTGACCGAGGTGGTGCGCCGCCACGAGGTGCTGCGCACGGTCTTCCATGTCGGCGGAGACCTTGAGAGGGGCCCGGTCCAGGTCATCCGCGAGCCCCGCCCGGTCGATCTGCCGCGGATCGACCTCACGGCGGTCGAGTTGGGGATGCGCGAGGCCGAGGTGCAGCGGCTGGCCGTCGCGGAGGCGGGGCAAGCCTTCGACCTTGCTCACGGCCCTCTCTGGCGGGCGACTCTGCTGGTCCAGGAGCCGGAACAGCACGTGCTCCTCTTCACCCTCCATCATGTCATCTGTGACGCCTGGTCGATGGGGGTGTTGGTGCGCGAGGTGAACGCCCTCTACGAGGCGTTCCGGCAAGGCCGTCCCAACCCGCTGCCCGACCTGCCCATCCAATACGCAGACTTCGCGCTCTGGCAGCGGCAACAGCTGTCCGGCGATAAGCTGGCGCGTGAGCTCGGCTATTGGCGGGAGCGGTTGGCCGGGGCTCCGGCACTGCTCGATCTGCCGGTCGATCGCCCGCGGCCGCCGGTCCAGAGCTTCCGCGGCAGCAGCGAGGCGCAACGTTTCGAGGGCGAGGTGGCGGAGTCCCTGCGGGCGCTCTCCCAGAGCGCCGGGGCGACGCTCTATATGACTCTCCTGGCGGCGTTCTCGGCCCTCTTGGCGCGCTATTCCGGCCAACTCGACATCAACGTGGGAATGCCGATCGCGGGCCGCAACCGCCGCGAGACCGAAGGCCTCATCGGCTTTTTCGTCAACACCCTGGTGCTGCGCCACGATCTCCGAGGAGATCCTGGGTTCCACGAGATGCTCGAACGAGTGCGCCAGGTGGTGCTCGCGGGCCTTGCCCACTCGGATCTTCCGTTCGAGATGCTTGTGGGTGATCTGCAGCCTGAACGTAGCCTGAGCTCCGAGCCGCTGTTCCAGGTGGTGGCCAATTTTCATTACCTGCCGAACGAAGACACCCTGGCTCCGTCGAGCCTGCGCTGGCGCTCCCTGGAGGTCGCGCAGGACCAAGTCCACTTCGATCTCATCCTCTCCGGCATGGAGGAGCGTGGCGGTCTGCGGGTGACTCTGGAGTACCGGACGGACCTCTTCGACCTGGCGACCGTATGCCGCATGCTCGGGCATCTCGCCACCCTTCTCGGGGAGGCGGTGCGCGAGCCCGAGATCCGGTTGTCGGACCTGCCTCTGCTCACCGCTTCCGAACGCGAGGAGCTACGGGTGGAATGGGAAGGGGAGCTTCAACCCTCGGCGAACACTCCCTGCCTGCTCCGGCTCTTCGAGGCGCAGGCTCGGCGCGCGCCGGGTGCGCCGGCCCTCGTCCTGGGAGTCGAGGCTCTGACCTACGGGGAACTCGACCACCAGGCCGACCGGTTGGCCCGGCGGCTCCAGGCTCTCGGCGTGGGGCCGGAGGTGGTGGTGGGAATCTGCCTGGAACGCTCCTTAGCGCTGGTGGTCGCCATCCTCGGAGTGGTGAAAGCCGGTGGCGCTTATCTGCCGCTCGATCCAGCCTATCCGCCACAGCGCCTCGCCTGGCTGCTTGCCGACGCCGGGGCGCTCCTGGTCGTAACGGAGCGTCGGTTCTCCGACATCCTCCCCAAGCATGGAGCGCGGCTCGTCCATCTCGACGAGGCCGGGGAGTGGAGCGACGGCGATGGCCCGGTCGAGAGCGGCGTGATCCCCGGGAACCTGGCTTATGTGATCTACACCTCGGGATCGACCGGCCAGCCGCGCGGAGTCCACGTCACCCATGCCAACGTCGGCCGGCTGCTGGCGGCGACGGATGCCTGGTTCGGCTTCGGATCGCGGGATGTCTGGACGCTCTTCCACTCCTTCGCGTTCGATTTCTCGGTCTGGGAGATCTGGGGAGCCCTCGCCTACGGCGGCAGCCTGGTCGTGGTGCCCAGCTGGGTGAGCCGCTCGCCAGAGCTGTTCTACCAGCTCCTCGGCGAGGAGAAGGTGACGGTGCTGAACCAGACGCCATCGGCCTTCCGCCAGCTGATGCGAGCCGAGGAGGAGGGGGGTGGGGGCCAGGATCTGGCGCTGCGGCTGGTGATCTTCGGTGGCGAGGCGTTGGAAATGCAGAGCCTGCGGCCGTGGGTGGCACGGCACGGGGCCGTGAAGCCGCGCCTGGTCAACATGTACGGGATCACCGAGACGACGGTGCACGTTACCTACCGGCCGCTCGCCGAAGCCGACGTCCTGGGCAGCGGGGGTAGCCTCATTGGCCGGGCGATTCCGGATCTCGGTCTGCGGGTGCTGGATCGGGGGCTCGCGCCGCAGCCCGTGGGCGTGCCCGGGGAGCTCTGCGTGGCCGGCGCCGGGCTCGCTCGCGGCTATCTCTCACGTCCGGAGCTGACCGCCGAGCGTTTCATCCCCGACCCCTGGGGAAGCGCGGGGTCGCGGCTCTACCGTTCGGGCGATCTCGTCCGCCGCCTGCCCGCAGGCGACGTCGAATACCTGGGACGGATCGACCACCAGGTGAAGGTGCGGGGCTTCCGTATTGAGTTGGGAGAAATCGAGACCGCCATCCTCGGCGCTGCAGGCGAATCGCGGGTTCGGGAGGTGGTGGTCCTCGTGCGCGAAGATGAGCCAGGGGACCGCCGCCTGGTCGCTTATGTCGTGGGTGATATCGCCGCCGATGCGCTGCGCCAGTCGCTGCAGGAGCGGCTGCCGGACTACATGGTGCCTGCCCTCTTCGTGGAGCTTCCAGCGCTGCCCCTCACTCCCAATGGCAAGGTGGACCGCAAAGCCCTGCCGGCCCCGGAGTGGCAACCCGCCGAGGAAACCTATCTGGCGCCAAGGACGCCGGTCGAAGAGCTGATCGCCGGAATCTGGGAAGAGGTACTGAAGGTCGAGCGGGTGGGGGCAGCCGATCATTTCTTCAATCTCGGCGGCCATTCTCTGCTGGCGGCGCAGGTGATGTCGCGCCTGCGCCAGGCTCTTGAGATCGAGTTGCCACTGCGCGATCTCTTCGAGGCCCCGACCCTGGCGGATCTCGCGGCGCGGGTCGAGGTCGCGCGACGGGTCGATACGGGGGTCGTGGCTCCACCTTTGGGTGCCATCGTGGACGCCATCGCTCCCCCCCTTCGGGATCGACCCCTGCCCCTGTCTTCTGCGCAGCAGCGTCTCTGGTTCCTCGATCAGCTCAAGCCCGGTACATCGCTCTACAACATGCCGGTGGCGCTGCGTGTCGAAGGGCCGCTCCGCCGTGCGGTGCTGGCGCTCTGCCTGGAGGAGATCGTGCGCCGCCATGAGGCGCTGCGCACGGTCTTCGTCGCGCAGGAGGGCGGACCGGCACAGTGGATCCAGCCGGCCACGGCTTTCCCGCTGCCTCTGGTCGACCTTTCGGGACTGCCGGAAAGCCGGGGCGAGGCGCTGGCTCTCACCTTGACCGCTGAAGAGGCGGACCGCCCGTTCGATCTGGCGCGAGGTCCGTTGCTGCGCGGCGTGCTGCTGCGTTTGGACCACGAGGACCACGTTGCCGCGCTCTCCATGCATCACATCGTGAGCGACGGCTGGTCGCTGGGCATCCTGGTCCGTGAGGTCGCGGCTCTCTATGCGGCGTTCGCCGAAGGCAGGCCCTCGCCCCTGCCCGAGCTCCCGGTGCAGTATGCAGATTTCGCGCTGTGGCAGGGCTCCTGGCTGCGCGGCGAGATCCTGGAGAGGGAAATCGCCTTCTGGCGCCGGCAGCTTGCCGGCTTGCCTTCTCGCCTGGATCTGCCCACCGACCGCCCCCGGCCCGCGGTGCAGAGCTTCCGTGGCGCCTCGCGGACCGTGCGGCTGCCGACCGATCTCGTCCGGCGGGTGGGAAGCCTGAGCCGGCGCGAAGGGTCGACGCCCTTCATGGTGCTCCTGGCGGGTTTCCAGGTTCTTCTGTCGCGTTACAGCGGGCAGCAGGATCTCGCCGTCGGCACCCCGGTGGCCGGACGCAACCAGGTGGAGCTCGAGGGATTGATCGGGTTCTTCGTCAACACGCTGGTGCTGCGCGCCGACCTGACGGGTAACCCCACTTTTCGGGAGCTGCTCGGCCAGGTTCGGGAGACCGCTCTCGCCGCGCATGCGCACCAGAACGTACCTTTCGAGAAGCTCGTCCAGGAGCTCGCTCCCGAGAGAAGCCTTGCCCAATCCCCCTTGTTCCAGGTGATGTTGGCACTGCAGAACGCTTCTGTCGAAGCGCTGGAGATCCAGGATCTGCGACTACGGCCGGCCGGCCCGGCCGGCGATGGCGCGCGGGCCATGGCAAAATTTGATCTCACCTTGAATCTCGACGAGCAGGACGGAGATCTCCGCGGTGGGATGGAATACGCTACCGATCTATTCGACGCAGCGACCCTCGATCGCCTGATCGGTCATTGGCAGAGGATGCTCGAGGAAGCGGTCACCCGACCGGACTGGATGGCTTCGCGGCTGCGCATCCTGAGCTTGGCCGAGTACGGTCAGCTCCTCCGGGAGTGGAACGATTCGAGGGTCCCGAAGCTCACGCAAAATTGTCTTCATCATCAGGTCGCGGCGCAGGCGGCTCGGACGCCATCCGCCGTGGCCCTGGAGATGGGGGGCGAGCGCTGGACGTATCGCCGCCTGATCCAGAGCGCGCGACATCTCGCACGAGATTTACGGCGGTTAGGCGTCGGTCCTGACGTGATTGTCGGCGTCGGTACCGAGCGCTCACCCGCCGTGGTGGTGGGCATGCTGGCCGTGCTGGAGGCCGGCGGCGCCTATCTCCCCCTCGATCCAACCTATCCGCGGGAGCGGCTGGCGTTCATGCTCGCGGATTCAAAGGCCCGGGTTCTACTGATCCAGGAGCACCTGCAAGGGCAGGTACCGGCGCTGGATTGCCGGGTCGTGCTTCTGGACCAGCGCTGGGAATCCCGCTGGGAATCCCGCTTGGAATCTGACGCCGAGATCGGGGAGACTCCCGGGGTGGAGGTGCCCCCGGACCACCTGGCCTATGTCCTCTACACCTCGGGCTCGACCGGCCAGCCCAAGGGAGTGATGGTGCAACACCGGGCGGTCGCCCGATACCTGGACTGGGCGGTCCGGGCTTATGGTGTCGAAACCGGTCGGGGAGCCTCTGTCCATTCCTCGCTGGCGTTCGATCTCACCGTCACCAGCTTGTGGGCACCGCTCCTGACGGGCCGAACGGTGACGCTCCTGCCAGAACAGGACGGCGTCGAGGCTCTGGCCTCCTCGGTGTGCTCCGAGGCCGATCTCAGTTTCGTCAAGCTGACACCGTCTCACCTGGATCTGTTGGCGCAGCAGGTCTCTCCTGAGGCCGTGCGCGGTTGGACGCGGGCCCTGGTGGTGGGTGGCGACGCGGTTCGAAGGGAGAGTCTCGCCTTCTGGCGCGAGCACGCGCCGCGGACGCGGATCTACAACGAGTACGGGCCCACGGAGACCGTGGTGGGCTGTTCGGTCCATGAGGCGCCGGCCGGGGTCTCCGCCGCGGGTTCGTTGCCGATCGGGCGCCCGATCGACGGGACCCATCTGCACGTCGTCGATCCGGAGGTCCAACTCGTGCCGGTCGGGGTGGCCGGCGAGTTGCTCATCGGTGGCGAGGGGGTGGCGCGCGGCTATCTGCGGCGGCCGGACCTCACTGGGGAGCGGTTCGTCCCCGACCCGTTCAGCGGCGACTCCGGCGGCAGGTTATATCGCACGGGAGATCTGGTGCGTCGGCTACCCGACGGCGACCTCGACTTCCTGGGACGCATCGACCACCAGGTGAAGGTCCGCGGGTTCCGCATCGAGCCCGGAGAAATCGAGGCGGAGCTCGCCGCTCTCTCCGGGGTGAGCCAGGCCGTGGTCACCTTGCGGGAGGACGCGCCCGGCGACCCGCGCCTGGTCGCCTACGTGGCGAGTGACGTCTCCGCCGACACTCTCCGCCGGTCGCTGCGAGAGCGGCTGCCGGACTATATGGTGCCGTCGGTCTTTGTAATCCTGGAGACCCTGCCCCTTACCCCCAATGGCAAGGTCGACCGCAAGGCTCTGCGGGCTCCCGAGTGGCAGAGCGCCGCGCCGGGCTATCTGGCGCCGCGGACACCGGTCGAAGAGGTGATCGCCGGGATTTGGGAGGAGCTCCTGAAGGTCGAGCGGGTGGGGGCGCAGGACAACTTCTTCGATCTTGGCGGCCACTCCCTGCTCGCCACTCGATTGGTGTCCCGGATCAACTCTGTCTTCGGCGGCGCGCTCTCCATCCGCCAGGTCTTCGATCAGCCAACGGTAGCCGGACTGGCCGAGATCGCCTTCGCGAGCGGGCAGAATCTCGCCCTGTCCATCCTCCCGGCGCCCCGGGACCACGACTTCCCGCTCGCCTTTCCCCAGCTCCGCCTCTGGTTCCTCGATCAGCTCGAACCGGGCAGTCCGGCCTACAATGTGCCGACCGCCGTCCGCCTGCGCGGCCCGCTACGGTTCGCCGTCCTAGAGGCCGTGCTGACCGAGATCGTGAGACGACATGAGGCCCTGCGCACGGTCTTTCGGGGAGCTCCGGCGGGAGAACCGGTCCAGATCATCACCCCGGCGGTGGCGGTCGTGCTCCCCCGAATCGACCTCACCGGCCTGCCCGAGCCCCGGCGGGAGCAGGAGCTCCACCGACAGGCGCGGGAAGAGGCCTGGCGTCCCTTCGATCTCGGAGAGGGGCCGCTCTTGCGCGTCGGCCTCGTGCTCCTCGACGAGGATGAGCACGCCGCCTTCCTGACCTTGCATCACATCATCGGGGACGGCTGGTCTTCCACCGTGCTGGTCCGCGAGCTGGGGATTTTGTACAACGCGTTCGCGCGGGGGCAGGCCTCGCCCCTGGCGGAGCTCCCGCTCCAGTACGTCGATTTCGCCTGGTGGCAGCGACACTGGCTCGCCGGAGACGTCCTGGCCTCGGAGATCGCCTTCTGGAAGAGACAGCTCGGAGGGATTCCGCCGGCGCTCGCGCTCCCCACCGACCGTCCCCGTCCCGCGCTGCCGACTTTCCGTGGGGCGAACTGGCCCCTCTCGGTGCCGGCCGCCCTCGCCGGCCCGTTGCAGGCTCTGGCCCGACGGCGGGGGGCGACCCTGTTCATGACCCTCCTGGCGGGCCTCCAGGGTCTCCTGGGCCGGATGAGCGACCAGGAGAGCTTCGCCATCGGCAGCCCGATCGCCGGCCGCAATCATTTCCAGACGGAAGATCTGATCGGGTTTTTCGTCAACATGCTGGTGCTGCGGGCCGACCTGTCCGGTGAGCCGCGATCGGATGAGCTCGTCGCTCGGGTCCGGGAGACGGCGCTCGCCGCCTACGCACACCAGGACATGCCTTTTGAGAAGCTCGTCGAGGAGCTGCAGCCGGCGCGCAGAATGAACCACTCTCCTCTCTTTCAGGTGGTCCTCGTGCTGCAGAACCTGCCGTCTCCGGCTCCCAGCATTCCGGGTCTCCTCTTCGCGCCCTTCCCAGTGGAGAGCGGCACGGCCAAGTTCGACCTCGCTCTGATCCTCGGCGCGACCGACGACGGCGGACTGTCGGGGGTTCTGGAGTACAGCCTCGATCTGTTCGACGCCGCCACGGTGGAGCGCCTGGCGGCTCACCTCCAGACCCTGCTCGCCGGGCTCGCCGCCGATCCGGAGAGGCGCCTTTCCGAGCTGCCGCTGTTCTCCGAAGGCGAGCAGCGCCAGCTCCTGGCGAGCTGGACCGGTCCCCGGCCCGAACCCCCATGGACGGTGCCGGTGCAGGATCTCTTCACGCGCGCCGCCGAGCGCAACCCGGATGCGATAGCCCTCCTCTTCGCGGGCGAGAGCGTCTCCTACGGCGCACTGCGCCGGCGCGCTTCCTCCCTGGCGGCCCACCTCGCTCTGCTGGGTGTCGGCCCCGAAACCCGCGTCGCTCTCGCCGTCTCGCCGTCGCCGGAGATGATCGTGGGTCTGCTGGGCATCCTGGGGGCTGGTGGAGCCTATGTTCCCCTCGACCCCATGGCCCCTCCGGAACGCCTGGCGCACCTCCTTGCCGATGCCGGGACGCCCGTCGTCCTGACCCAGGAGCGTCACCGCGACGCGTTCGCCGCCCGCGGAGCCGGCGTCGTCTACCTGGACGTCCCCCTTCCGGCAGGTGGGAGCGCCGCGCCGCGGCCCGGTGGGACCGTCTTCCCCGAGAGCGCCGCTTACGTGATCTACACCTCGGGATCGACCGGCGCGCCGAAAGGAGTGGTGGCGCCATACGGCGGCCTGGCGAGCTTCACCCGGGCCATGGCGGAGGCCCTCCGCCTGGGACCCGGCGACCGCGTTCTGCAATTCGCCGCTCTCTCCTTCGACGCCTCGGCCGTCCAGATCTTCCCGGCCCTCGCGAGCGGCGCCGCCCTGGTGCTGCACCCCCAACCGCGCAGCCTATCGCTCTCTGAAATCCTCGATCTCTGCGCGCGGACCGAGGTCACGGTCCTGGACCTCCCGGCGGCTCTCTGGCGCCAATGGCTCGCCGCCCTGCCCGAAGAGGCATTGAGCCAGGCCACGATCCGCGCCTATCTGACCGGAGGAGAGGCCGTGCCGACGGCGGTCCTGCGAGATTGGGCGACACGGGTGGCTCCCGGCACGACGTTCCTCAGCTCCTACGGACCGACCGAGGCGACGATCACCACCACCACCTTTCAAACCGCGCGGGAGGAGGTCGCCAAGATCGCCGGCGTCGCCAGCGCCGAGGTGCCGCTCGGCCGTCCCCTCCCGAATACGCGTCTCGCCCTTCTCGACCGGCACGGCCAGGCCCCGCCTCATGGCACTCCAGGCGAGATCCATATCGGCGGGATCGGGGTGACTCGCGGTTATCTGCACCGACCCGACCTGACGGCTGAGAGGTTCGTGCCCGATCCTCTCTCGGGAGAGCCTGGCGCCCGTCTGTATCGGACCGGTGACCTGGCGCGCCTCCGCTCTATCCTCGAGTTGGAGTTTCTCGGCCGTTCCGACCACCAGGTCAAGATCCGTGGCCACCGCATCGAGCTGGGCGAGGTCGAGGTGGCCCTCGCCGCGTGCGCCGGCGTGCGCGACGCCGTGGTGACGGTGCAGGACGAGAGCAGTGGCGACCGCCGGTTGATCGCCTGGGTGATGCCGGAGGCGGGCGCGGAGCTCTTAGAGGAGGAGCTGCTCGCGACCCTGGGCACGACCCTGCCCCCCTATATGGTGCCGTCCCGCGCCGTCGTCCTCTCCGAGCTGCCCTTCAACACGAGCGGCAAGGTGGACCGTACGGCCCTCTCCCGGCGGGAGATTCCGTCGGCCCGGCGGTGGGCCGACCGAGAGCCGGTGCCTCCCCGCAACGTGACCGAGCTCGCCCTGGCGCAGGCTTTCGAAGAGCTGCTCGGCGTGCCGGTGGGAGTCGAGGACGACTTTTTCGAGCTGGGAGGCCACTCTCTGCTGAGCGTACGGCTCATGGCCCTTATCCGCCTGCGCTTCGGGCGCGACCTCCCGCTCGCCGATCTCTTCACCTACCCGACCGTCGCCGCTCTGGCGCTGCGGCTCGGCCAGGAGGGCGGCGACTCCTGGTCACCGCTGGTGCCGGTCCAGGCCCGCGGAACGCAAGCGCCGCTCTTTTGCATCCATCCCGTCTGGGGAGAGGTTCTCTGCTATTACCAGCTGGCTCGCCGGCTCGGCGAGGACCGTCCGCTCTACGGCCTCCAGGCGCGTCCGCTCCGCTCCGAGACCGCGGCGGAGCAGGTGACGGTCGAAGAGTTGGCGACGGAGTACCTGGAGGCGGTGCGCAGCCTGCGGCCCGCCGGTCCCTACCTCCTGGCCGGGTTCTCCTTCGGCGGGATCGTCGCCTTCGAGATGGCGCGGCAGCTCGTCGCCGCGAGCGAGGAGGTGGCGCTCCTGGCCATCCTGGATGCGGCGGTTCCCGCGGGCGACGAGGCCGTGGCGCTCGACGCCGAGGAGATGATCGCCGACCTCCTGCGCGAGCAGACCCGGAACCAGGGGCGGACGCTGACGCTCGATATGGACGCGCTGCGCGGTCTGCCCCTGGAAGACCAGCTCGCGCGAGCGGTCGCGATGCTCGGCGGCCCGGAGGCGCTGGGGCCCGGGGTCGATTTCGCGCTGCTGCGCCGCACGGTCCTGGGATATATCTCGCGGGTGGCGGCCGTCGAGCGCTACAGGACTGCCGCCTATCCGGGCAGGGTCACCCTGTTCCGGGCGCGCGACGTCGCTCCGGCCGAGCTCCGGGACGCCACCCCGCATCGGCTGCGGGTTCTCGCGGACCCCAGCCTCGGCTGGGATCACGTCGCGGCGGGCGGCGTCGAGATCCATACCGTCCCCGGCCTCCACAAAGACCTGCTCGCGGTACCCGGCGTCGAGGTTCTGGCCGAAATTCTGCGCGCCTGCATCGGGGAAGCCGAGTCCCTGCGAGACGAGGTTCTGGAGCCCCTGAATGCCACCCAGCGGGGTGACGCTCGATGAGCCTGGCCGAGACCTACCGGGGGATGGGCGGTTTCCTGCGGATCTGGGCCGCCCAGCTGGTCTCCGCGCTGGGGGCCAGCCTCGGCGGCTTCTCCCTCGGTGTCTGGATGTTCGAGCAGCACCATTCGACGACCCAGTTCGCGCTCATGACCTTCACCGGCGCGGTGACCAGCCTGGTGGTCGGGCCGGTGGGGGGGTGGACGGCGGACCGCTGGGACCGCCGCCGGCTCCTCATGGTCGTCAACCTGGTCGCCGCGCTCATCACGGCCTTCATGATCTACCTGCTCTACACCCATCGGATGCAGCCCTGGCACGTCTATCCCCTGATCGCCCTGCTGGTGGCGAACGGCTCGCTCGAGGTCCCGGCCCTCCAGGCCTCCATCACCCAGCTCGTTCCGCCGGAGCAGCTCGCCCGGGCGAACGGCATGATGCAGAGCTCGTCCGCGCTCGCCGCCATCCTGGCCCCGCCGCTCGCCGGAGCGCTCCTCTCGGTCATCGGCTTCCACGGGCTCCTGTCGATCGACTGCGTGAGCTTCCTGCTGGTCATCGCGGTGCTCTGGACGACCCCGATCCCGAGCCCGTCCTCCGGAAAGGCAGCGCAGGTTTCGCTGCGTTCCGGGATGGCCGAGGGCTGGCGCGCCATCCGGGCTCAGCAAGGGCTGACCTCCCTCCTCGTCCTCCTCGCCTTCACCACCCTGAGCTTCGGCATCGTGCAGGTCCTCCTCACCCCTCTGGTGCTCGGTTTTTCGAGCCCTCGGGGACTCGGCACGGTCAACTCGCTCGGCGCGGCGGGGGCGCTCTCCGGGGCCCTGCTCTTGAGCGTCTGGGGCGGGCCGCGCTCCAAGGTGAAAGGGATCTTGGGCGCCCTGCTGCTCCAGGGCTGCATTCTCCTCCTGGGCGGGCTGCGTCCCAGCGTGACCCTGATCGCTTTCGCCACCTTCGTGTTCATGTTCGCCCTGCCGATCGGCAACGGCTCCAACCAGGCGATCTGGCAGCGGAAGATCGATCCCGCGATCCAGGGGCGGGTCTTCGGCATCCGGCAGATGGTGATCTCCGGCGCGATCCCCTTCGCCGCCCTCGCCGCCGGTCCCCTGGCGGACCGCGTCTTCGAGCCTCTCTTGGCGCGCGGCGGGCCGCTCGCCCCGACCTTCGGTCGGGTGCTGGGGGTCGGGCCGGGCCGTGGAGTGGGGCTGTTGCTGATGGTCCTCGGATTCGTCGTGATTTCCGCCACGGTGATCGCCGGGTTCCATCCTCGCCTGAGGCGAGTCGAAAGCGAAGAGAACGAGAGTCCCGAACCGGCATCGGCATCGCCGGTCGATGAAGTGGCGTCGCTTCCGGGGGTTTAACGAGAGAAGAGCTGTGCAAGGGAGAAAGAGGCAGTGCTCACAAATGGTCTCTACGGAAATTCGGAACCGGGGCAGGGCGAGCGGGTCCTCGTCGTTGGCGCCGGGCTCGTCGGCTCGCTGCTCGCGATCTACCTGGCGCGCCGCGGTCATCGGGTGGAGGTCTGGGAGCGGCACGCCGATCTGCGTCGTACCGAGCTCGCGACGTTCCGCTCCTCGATCAACCTGAGCCTTTGCGAGCGTGGTTTTCAGGCGCTCGACCGGGTCGGGATGCGGAGTGAGGTGTGTGCCCGCGCCGTGCCCTCCTATGGCCGGCTGATCCATGGCCTCGACGGTGGGATCGCCTTCCAGCCCTACGGAAATCATGGCGAGGCCACGTACTCGATCCTGCGCAACGACCTCAACCGGATCCTCGTCGACCGTGCCGAGAACGTCTATGGCGTGGTCTTCCGCTTCGGCGAGAAGTGCCGGGACGTCGATCTCGATACCCCCGCCGTGCAGTTTGAGGAAACGAGGACCGGACACGTCCACCGCGAGGTGGCGAGCGTCGTTCTCGGCGCCGACGGCGTCTTCTCGGCGGTACGCCTGCGGCTCCAGCGTACCCCGGGGTTCAACTACGCGCAGCAGTATCTCGATCATGGTTACAGCGAGCTCGACGTCCCGACGGTCCCCGACCGGCGGTGGGCCGGCCAGCGCTCCGCGGTTCACCTTTGGCCGCGTGGCAGGTACATGCTCCTCGGCCTGCCGAATGTGGACGGCAGCCTGGTCTGTTCCCTCCACCTGCCCTTCCGGGGCGCGACGTCCTTCTCCTCGCTCACCACCCCGGCGGCGCTCGAGGAGTTCCTGAAGCGCTCCTTCCCGGACGTGGCGGATCTCATGCCGGACGCCGCCGAGCAGTTCTTCCGCCATCGAACGAATCACCTGGTGAGCATCCGCTGCTTCCCGTGGACGTACGGCGGGCGCGTCGCCCTGATCGGCGATGCGGCGCACGCCGTCGTCCCCTTCTATGCCCAGGGTGTCAACGCGGGCTTCGAGGACTGCCGGGTCTTGGACGACTGCCTGGAGGACGCGGGAGACGACTGGGCGACGGCCCTCCGCCTTTACGAGGAGCGCCGGAAGCCCGAGGCGGATGCCGTCTCCGATCTCTCCCTGCAGCATTTCGAGGAGCTCCGCGATCACGTCGGGCAACCGCAATTCCTGCTCAAGAAGAACATCGAGAGGCGGCTCGCGGAGCTTTACCAGGATTGGTTCGTACCGATCTATAACCGGGTGACCTTCCAGGCCGCTCCCTACACCGAGGCCCTGCGGCGGAGCCGCGAGCAGGAGGCGCTCCTGCAGCAGATTCTCTCGCTGCCGGAGGTCTCCACGGCCAAGGAGACGGAGCTGACCGGCCTGATCCGGCAGGTCGTCGATGGGGTGACGGCCGGGCGAGCTTGAAGCCGTCGCGGCGCACCCCATCGCGCAGCGCGGTATGGGGCACCAACGAGCAGCATACGACGAATACTGGGGAGTATCGACATGATCAAGAGGGTAGTCATCGTAGGTGGTGGCTCGGCGGGTTGGATGACCGCCGCCTACCTGAGCAAGACGCTACGGAATCTCGACGTCACGCTCGTCGAATCACCCGAGGTCCCAATTATCGGCGTGGGAGAGGCAACCTTCAGCACGATCAAGCTCTTCTTCGACTTCCTGGGGCTCGACGAAAAGGACTGGATGCCGGCCTGCAGCGCGGCCTATAAGCTGGCGATCAAGTTCGTCAACTGGAGGGGCGACGGCAGCCACTTCTACCATCCGTTCCAGCGCTATGAGGTGGTCGATGGTTACAACCTGGGCGAGTGGTGGCTGAAGCTCCTGCGACACGAGGCGCCCTTCGACTACTCCTGCTTCGTGATCCCGGCCCTCTGCGATGCCCAGCGTTCCCCCCGTTTCATGGATGGCCTGGTCTTCGACGAAAAGGTCCAGGGCCACTTCTCGGCCAAGTCTGAGAACGGCAACAGCATGCTGGCCCACCACCGTCTGCAGTACCCTTACGCCTACCATTTCGACGCGGCTCTCCTGGCGCGTTTCCTGCGCGACTATGCCACCCGGCGTGGCGTCCAGCAGATCCTCGACACCGTGGTCGACGTCCCTTTGCGCGAGGACGGTTCGATCGCCCGGGTCGAGACCCTCGCGCACGGCGCCGTCGAAGGCGACCTGTTCGTGGACTGCACCGGCTTTCGCGGCCTGCTGATCAGCCAGGCCCTCGGGGAGCCCTTCTGTTCTTTTGCGGACTCGCTCCTCTGCGACCGTGCCGTGGCGCTGCGGGTGCCGGTGGACGTCGAGCGGCAGGGGATCGAGCCGTTCACCACCGCCACCGCCCTCTCCGCGGGTTGGATCTGGAAGATCCCGCTTTACGGCCGGATCGGCACCGGCTACGTCTACTCCAGCCATTTCCAGAGCCCGGCGGAGGCCGAGCGGGAGATGCGTCGTCACCTGGGGCCCGTCTGCCTGGGCTGCGAGCCCAACCACATCCAGATGCGGATCGGACGCTGCCGCAACTCCTGGGTCAAGAACTGCGTCGCGATCGGCCTGTCGAGCGGCTTCGTCGAGCCGCTCGAGTCGACCGGGATTTTCTTCATCCAGCACGGCATCGAGGAGCTGGTGCGCCATTTTCCGGACGGCGATCTCGAAGATGTGGCCCTGCGCAGCTACAACCGCCAGGTCGCCGAGTGCATCGACGGGGTACGAGATTTCCTGCTGATCCACTACCGGGCGACCGACCGCTCCGACACCGAGTTCTGGCGAGCCACGAACCACACCGTGCTACCCGACAGTCTCGTCGAGCGGCTCTCTTTGTGGGAGAAGCGGATGCCCAACGAGCGCAATATCAACCCCTCCTACCACGGCTTCGACTCCTACTCCTATTCGGTGATGCTGCTCGGCCTCAACTACCGGCCTCCGAGAAGCCTCCCGGTGCTGGATCACCTGGATTCCAGTAACGCCCTCAATGCCTTCCGGTCCTTGCGCGGGCAGGCGGAGCGGCTGCGGCGGAGCCTGCCGAGCCAATACGAGTATCTGACTCACCTGCACCAGCAGGTGGGCGGAAAGCTCGACAACATGAGGATCGTCTGAGGCAAATTTCCAAGAAGGTGCTTTAGAGAAGTTCTGACGGAGGCGCCTCTACTGTCGGCGATGCTGGCCATCCAGGTGATCGCGCGCGCGCACCAGGCGGGGTTGCGCCTGGAGGCGCGGGAGGTCGTCCGTTCCCAGACCATCGCCGCGCTCGCCGCGGCGGCGGACGCGGCAGGCGTCGCGGTGGCGGTCGACCAGGCCGAGGTGACCGGACCGGCCCCGCTCTCGGCCGGCCAGCGCTGGTTCTTCGAGCAGCCGCTGGTCAACGTCCACCACCACAACCAGTCGGTCCTCTTCGAGCTCCGTGAGCCGCTGCCCGCCGCGGTCCTCCGAGCGGCCCTCTCGCGGCTCCTCGCCCACCACGACGCCCTGCGCCTGCGCTTCTTCCAGGACGCGGACGGCTGGCACCAGGAATTCACCCCGAGCGACGGCGCCGTCCCCTGCGTCGAGATCGCCGCCGCGGCGCTCGACGCCACCGCCTTCGACGCCGCCCTGACCGCCCTCCAGGCGGGGCTCGACCTCTGCCGCGGGCCGCTCCTCCGCGCCGCCCTCCTCACCCGGCGGCCGGCACGGCCGGACCTCCTGCTCCTCGCCATCCACCACCTGGCCGTGGACGGCTTCTCCTGGCGGGTGCTGCTCGAAGACTTCCAGGCCCTCTGCGCCGGTCTCCTCCGCGGGGAGCGCGGGGAGGAGATCCGGCTGCCGGCGAAGACCACCTCGTTCCAGGAGTACTGCCGCCGCGTCGAGAACCTGGCGCGCTCCGGCGCCCTGCGCTCCGATCTCGCGTTCTGGCTCGACCCGGGACGCGGCGCGCCGGGGCCGCTGCCGCTCGATTTTCCGGGCGGCGAGGACGTGGTGGCCACCAGCCGGACGGCCGAGGCGGCGCTCGGGCCGGAGGAGACGCGGGCGCTCCTCCAGGACCTCCCCCGCCAGCTCGGCGCCCGGATCGACGACGTCCTCCTCGCCGGTCTCGCCCTGGCCTTCCGCGGCTGGACCGGCGAGCGGTTCCTCCAGGTCAACCTCGTGGCCCACGGGCGCCAGGCGCTGGGCGATGGGACCGACCTCTCGCGCACGGTGGGCTGGTGCAGCGTCAACTTCCCCGTGGTGCTCGACAGCGGGGAGAGCGGTGACCCCGGCCGCGCCCTCCGCGCGGTCGAGGAGCGGCTCCGCCGGCTGCCGCGCGATGGCCGCGATGACCGCGGGGGTGCGAGCTGGGCCTGGCTGCGCCTCCTCTCCGGCGATACCGAGGCCGCGGCGGCGCTCGCCGCGCTCCCCCGGTCGCAGGTGCTGTTCAGCTACTTCGGGCAGTTCGACAGCCTGCAGGGCGAGCTCTCCCTCTTCCGGCTCTCCCGCGAGCCCGCCGGGCTGCCCAGCGACCCGCGCTCCCCCCGCCTCTGGCTGCTCGCGGTGAGCGCCCAGGTGCTGGCCGGCCGGCTCGCGCTGTCGATCGGCCACGGCGGCCGGCACCGGCCGGCCACCGCCCAATTCCTGGCCGCGGGCTGGGCTGCGGCGCTCCGCTCGCTCATCACGCATGGCCGCGCCGCGGCGTCCGCCACAACCCTGACCGAGGAGTGAGAACGATCCCATCATGAGCAAGAGCATGCGCATCTTCCTCGTCGTCTGGTTCGGGCAGGTGATCTCGATGCTGGGCTCGGGGCTCACCAGCTTCGCGCTGGGAGTCCGCATCTACGAGCAGACGCGGTCGGCGACCCTGTTCGCCCTGGTCACCCTGTCGATCCTCCTGCCCGGCATCCTGATCGCCCCCTACGCCGGGGTCCTGGTCGACCGCTGGGATCGCCGCCGCGCCTTGATGGTCAACGACGGCGGCACCGGCCTCTGCACCGCCTTGATCGGCCTGCTCTTCTGGTCCGGCCACCTGCAGCTCTGGGAGATCTACCTCCTCCTCGCCTGCGGCTCGGTCTTCCACGGCCTCCAGTACCCGGCCTACTCGGCCTCGATGGCGATGCTCGTCCCCAAAGAGCAGCTCGGGCGGGCGAGCGGCCTCTCCCAGATGGGGCCGATCGCGACCCTCGTCGCGTCGCCGCTCCTGGCCGCCGCCCTCTATTCGCGGGTCGGCCTCTCGGCGATCCTCCTGACCGACCTTTCGACCTTCGCCTTCGCCCTCCTCACCCTGGCGCTCGTCCGCATTCCCCGTCCCCAGGGCGCGGCGGCGGCGAGGCCGGCCGGCGGCTCGGTGCACGCCGAGGCCGGCGTGGGCTGGCGCTTCATCCGCAGCCATCCGGGTCTCCTCGGATTGCTCGTCCTCCTCTTCGCCGGCAACTTCACCATGGGGGCGCTCCAGGTGCTCCTGGGGCCGCTGGTCCTGAGCTTCGCCACGGCCAAGGCGCTGGGGACCGTGATGGCGATCGCCAGCGCCGGCATGTTCCTGGGCAGCGTGGTCATGGCGGCGACCGGCGGCCCGCGGAGCAAAGTGGTGGGGATCCTGGGCGCCCTGGTGCTCCAGGGGCTGGTCCTCCTCCTGGGCGGCCTCCAGCCGAGCCTCTTCCTGGTCTCGACCGCCGGCTTCCTCTACCTCTTCGGCATGCCGATCCTCAACGGCTGCAACCAGGCGATCTGGCTGCGCAAGGTGCCGCACGAGATCCAGGGGCGGGTGCTGGCCCTCTACCGCATGGCGACCTGGGCGTCGATACCGCTCGCCAACCTGCTGGCCGGCCCGTTGACCGACTACGTCTTCGAGCCGCTCCTGGCGAAGAACGGGGCGCTCGCCGGCAGCGTCGGCCAGATCCTCGGCACCGGTCGAGGGCGCGGCGCGGGCCTCTTCTTCATCGTGCTCGGCCTGTCGAACCTCGCCGCCGTCGTCGTCGCCGCCCAGAGCTCCCACCTGCGCCGGGTCGAGGAGGAGGTCCCGGACGTCCAGCGGCCGGAGCCCCGGGAGGTGCCCGCCGGCGCGGTGGCGGCCTCGTAGGGAGCCGGGAGGGCCATGGGAGACGCTCGTCAGAGACCTGCGGATCGGCGCCCGCCTGCTCGGCCGGAGCCGCGGGATCACCGCCATCGCGGTGCTCTGCATGGCGCTCGCGATCGGCTCGGCGAGCGCCATCTGGAGCGTCGTCCACGCCATCCTCCTGCGCCCCCTCCCCCTGCTGCGCGACGCCGGGCGGCTGGTGATGCTCTACGACGCCGAGAGCACTGGGGGTACCGGGAGCGCGGGGAGCGCGGGCGGCGACGGGCTGACCTTGAGCCGCGTCACGCCGTTCAACTACGCGAGTTGGAAGGAGCAGACGCGGGACGCCTTCGCCGGCATGGAGGCCATGCGTCTGCGGAGCCTCCACCTGACCGGCGACGGCGAGCCGCTCCAGCTCCGGGGGACCGCGGTCACCGCCGGCCTCTTCCCCCTCCTCGGGGCGGCGCCCCGCCTCGGCCGCGGCTTCCTGCCGGAGGAGGATCGCCCCGGCGCCCCGGCCGCCGTGGTCCTCCTCGGGCACGGCCTCTGGCAGACCCTCTTCCACGGCGACCCCGCCGCCGTGGGCCGCACCCTGCTGCTCAACGGCCACGGCCACCAGATCGTGGGCGTGATGCCGGCCGGGTTCCAGTTCCCCGAGGGGCAGGACTTCCCCGGCGGCAGCCAGCTCTGGATTCCGGCCGGGCTCGATCCGGCAAAGCCGGCGAGCCGCACCGACCACGTCCTCTTCGTCGCCGCGCGCCTGGCCCCGGGGAGGACGCTGGCACAGGCGCGGCGCGAGCTGGCGGCGGTGTCGCTTCGCCTCGCCCGCGACGCCCCCGCCTCGAACCTGCCTCGAACCGGGGGTGGCGCGCGCGCGCCGTGCCTCTGCGCGAGCGGCTGACCGGCGACATCGGGCCGGCGCTCGTCGCCCTCCTGGCGGCGGTGGGGCTCATCCTCGCCTCGCCTGCACCACCGTCGCCAACCTGCAGCTCGCCCGGGCCGTCGCCCGGAGCGAGGAGATGGCGGTCCGCGCCATGCTCGGGGCGACGCCGCGGCGCCTCGTCGAGCAGCTGGTGACCGAGAGCGTCGCCGTGTCGCTCGCCGGCGGCCTCGTCGGCCTCGGACTCGCCTGCGCCAGCGTGCGCCCGCTCGTCGCCCTCTCCCCGGTCGAGCTGATCCCCGCCTTCCAGGACGTCCGGGTGGACGCGCCGGTCCTCCTCTTCACCTTCGCCCTGGCGACGCTCTCCGGCGTGCTCTTCGGGTTGGCGCCGGCGCTCGCCGCGGCGCGGAGCGATCTCTTCGCCGTCACCCGCCAGGCCGGCGCGGGCCGCGCCACGGGCGGGCCGGGCCGGCGCCGCCTGCAGCGCGCCCTGGTGGTGGGCCAGGTGGCCGTCGCCCTGGTGCTCCTGGTCTCCGCCGGCCTCCTCCTCCGGAGCTTCGTCAACCTGCGCGCCGCGCGCTTCGGGTTCGATCCGCAGGGGGTGCTGGCGGTCCGCGTGCTGTTCAACGGCGAGAAGCTCCCCACCGCCCGGGACCGCGTCGCCTTCCTCGACCGCCTGCTGGAGCGGCTGCGCGCCGTCCCCGGGGTCACGACGGCCGAGGCGATCCTCAACCTGCCGGTGGGCGACCCCAAGAGCACCACCCGCTTCACCGTCCAGGGGCGCGACCCGCTGGCGGCAGGCGAGGAGGTGAGCGTCGCGAGCGACAGCCTGGTCAGCCCCGGCTACTTCCGCGCCCTGCGCATCCCCCTCCTCGCCGGGCGGGAGCTCACCGACGCGGACCGGGCGGACGCGCCGCCGGTCGTCATCGTCAACCGCGCGATGGCCCGGCGCTACTGGCCCGGAGAGAGCCCGCTCGGCCGGCGCGTCAAGGTGGGCGACGCGGGGGAGGCGGCGCCCTGGCTGACCGTCGTCGGCGTCGTCGGCGACGTCCGCGACGCCGGGATCACCACGCCGCCGGGCGCGACCTGCTACCGGCCCTACCGGCAGGACGACCTGCGGGCGGCGAGCCTCGTCCTGCACGCCCGCTCCGGCGCTCCGGCGGCGCTCGGGCCGGCCGTCCGCCGGGCGGTGCGCGAGGTCGACCGCGACCAGCCCGTCTACACCGTCGACACGCTCTCCGAGCGGCTCGCCAAAGCCATGGCGCGCCAGCGCTTCAGCGCCGTCTTGATCGGCCTCTTCGGCGGCCTCGGACTGCTCCTCGCCACCGCCGGGATCTACGGCGTGCTGAGCGACGCGGTCGCCAAGCGCCGCCACGAGCTCGGCCTGCGCCTGGTGCTCGGGGCGCGGCCGCGGCAGGTGCTCGGCCTGGTGGTCCAGGAGGGGCTGCTCCTGACGGTCGCCGGGCTTGCCCTGGGCCTCGCCGGGGTGCTCTCCCTGACCCGCCTCATCACCAGCCTGCTCTATCGCGTGAGCCCGACCGATCCGGCCACCCTGGTCGGGGTCTCTCTCCTGATCGCCGGCGTCGCGCTCGCCGCGACGCTCGCCTCGGCCGCCCCGGCGGTCCGGGTCGATCCGGTCCGCGCCATCCGTTCCGGTTGAACCGTCCCCGCGAGGAGGAACCGCCATGTTGCACGACAGCGCCCCCACTCCCGCCGGCCTCGCCGGCCCGGTGATCCGTTCCCGCTTCCTGGCTCCCGAGCGCGCCCTGCCGCTCGTCGTCGAGCCCGGCTTCGCCGGCGCCGACCTGGTGCAGTGGGCGCGGGGGAACCGCAAGAGCCTGGAGCGGGAGCTCGGCCGGCACGGCGGCATCCTGTTCCGCGGCTTCGGCGTCGACAGCTCCCCAAGCTTCCAGCGTTTCGTCGAGGCCTCCTCCGGCCGGCCGCTGGAGTACGTGGAGCGCTCCTCGCCGCGCAGCCGGGTGAGCGGCACCATCTACACCTCGACCGACTACCCGCCGGAGCACGAGATCTTCCTGCACAACGAGCAGTCGTACAACCGCGTCTTCCCGCGCAAGACCCTCTTCTGCTGCCTCCAGGCCGCCCGGCGCGGCGGCGAGACCCCGGTCGCCGACTCGCGGCGCATCTACCAACGGCTCGACCCCGCCATCCGCGGCCGTTTCGAGGCCGAGGGGTATCTCTACCAGCGCAACTTGGCGCGCGGCTTCGGCCTCGACTGGCAGACCGCCTTCCAGACCACCGATCCCGGCGCGGTCGAGGAGTACTGCCTGGACAACGACATCGACTTCGAGTGGCGCGACGGCGGCGAGCGCCTGCGCACGCGCCAGGTGCGGCGCGCCGTGGCCCGGCACCCGGTGACCCGGGAGGCGACCTGGTTCAATCACCTGACCTTCTTCCACGTCTCGACGCTCCCTGTGGAGGCGCGCGAGGCGCTGCTCGCCGAGCTGCCGGAGGAAGACCTGCCGAACCACACCTACTACGCCGACGGCTCGCCGATCGAGCCCGCGGTTTTAGAGGAGCTGCGCGGCAACTATCGGGAGGAGACCGTCGCCTTCGGTTGGGAGAACGGCGACGTGCTGCTCCTCGACAACATGCTCGTGGCGCACGCCCGGAGCGCCTTCGAGGGACCGCGCAAGGTGGTCGTCGGCATGGCGGAGCCCACGGACTGGGACGACGTATAGAAGGCCAGCCGGGATCCGCAGGAGCCTTATCCCTCTCCCTCGCTGGCCAGGAGAGCCAGGACCTGCTCCTCCGACAGGTCGTCGAGCTCGTGCAGCAGGGCGGCGATCTCACCGTGGTCCGCCTTCATTACCTCCAGCCGGGAGACCGCCCGCGCCAGGTTCGCGACGGTCGGGGACTCCGCGAAGAGAGCGGCGAGCGGCACCTCCACGCCGAAGACCTCGCGCACCCGCGACAGCACCTGCATGGCGAGTAGCGAATGGCCGCCGAGGTCGAAGAAATGATCCTCGACCCCCACCCGCTCGACCCCCAGCAACTCGCGCCAGAGCTCGGCCAGCCTCTCCTCGGTGGCGGTGCGCGGCGCCACGTACCCCACCGCCCGGCCGGGCCGCCTCTCACGGGCGGCGCGCACCGCGGCGAGCACCTGCTCCGCCGTGGCGAGCTCGCGGGCGATGCGGCGGGCGAGGACCGCGCGCCGCACGCCGTCCACCGCCCCAGGCAGCGCCGGCGGCCCGGGCAGCTCGGGCGGCCCGGGTGAGGCGGATGGGGCCTCCGCCGCCGAGTCCGCCGTCGTCTCCTCGGGTGCGAAGGTGACGGCGGCGGCCACCTCGGTGGGCAGGGCGAACCGCCAACCGTCCTCCAGGGGATGCCGGAACGGCTCGCCGATGTCGCTCAGGAAGTCGAGGACCGGCCGGTTCCTGGGCGTCGGCCGGTACGGGATCTCGACTCGCGCCAGGGCCCGCTCGCCGGCGATCTCCCCGAGCCGGGCGACCATCCGGTGCTCCACCCCGCGGCCCAGGGCGCGGCAGCTGAGCAGCAGCGTGTCGATCTCCAGGGCGTCCCCGCGGGTGCGGTGGAAGACCACGCCGACCAGCCCGTAGTCGCCGAAGCGGTCGCGGACCTCGACCAGCAGGCCCTCCCAGCCACCGGCGCCGCACAGCTCGCGGACCTCGCCCTCGCTGCGGCGGATCGTGCTGGCGTTGAGCTGGTTGGTGCGCTGGGTGAGCTGGGCGGCGCGCGACAGCCGCCCGGGGGTCAGCGGCGGGAAGCTCACCGCGAGGTCGAGGCCGGCGAGGAAGTCGGCCAGGGTGGCCGCGGCGCCGCGCGACTGCTCGCGCTGCCGCTCCTGCCGGTAGAGCCCGGTCCGCTCCCGGTCCTCCGCCGTGGCCGGTCGCGGGTCGAGAGCCCAGACGTGGGCGAGAAAGCGCGGGATCTCCGCCGCCGCCGCGGGGAGCTGGAGGATCAGGGCTTCGGGGCAGGCGGACTGCATTTCGGCGCACATCACCGGGTCGTCGTCCAGCAGCAGGAAGCTGTCGAGGCCCAAGCCCAGCTCCCGCGCCAGCGCGCGGAGGTTCTCCCCCTTGGGTCGCCAGTCGATCCGCGCGGCCACGATGTGCTCGCGGCGCAGGGGCATCTCGGGTCGGCGCGAGAACACCGCGGCCACGTCCTCTTCGTTGTTGCGGCTCAACAGGCAGAGGAGCATCCCGTCGCCGTGCCGGGCGAGGGCGAGCTCCTGCACGGCCCGGTGCGGCGGATCGATCTCGATTCCCCAAGGCCCGTCCTCGCCGCAGATTCCCTTCCAGAGCGTCTGGTCGCAGTCGAGAGCGAGGACCTTGGCCGGCGGGGTGAGCCCGCGGACCAGGCGGCGGGCGATCATCGTCGCCAGGGCGGCGAAGAGCTCGGCGGTGTAGGGGATGTGCCCCAGCTCCTCGCCGTGCGGCTGGTGGTAGCGCTCCACCGGGTAGAGGGCCGCAAGCTCCCCGGCGGTCACCAGATCGATTCCGCGGCAGCCGGCGAGCCCGCCGGCGACGCGTTCATCCAGGTCGGCCAAGCGGGCGGCGGTGGCGACGTCGGCGCGAGCGGCCGGCGAGGGGGGAGCGATGCAGAAAAGGCAGACGACCCGGAAACGCTCGGCCGCCGCCCGCAGGGCGATGACCAACTCGTCCGCCTGGCGCTCGGCCGTTGTGCCCCAATCTTCCCAGCGGACGAGGATCACGTTGAGGCCGGCGGTGTTGCGGGCGAAGAGGCTGGCCGGGTCGAGGAGCTGCTGGAAGACCTGGCCATAGGGAGCGAAGCGGATGCGGGCCGGCAGAGCGAGCTCGCGCAGCCAGAAGGCGAGGGCCTCTGCGACCGGTTCGGCGGTGAACGTCGCCGCCACCGCGATCGTCCGCCGCCCCGCGCGGGAGCGGCCGGCGCGCGCCTGGGCCGCGAGACCGGGAGGGAGCGGCAGGCGCGACAGCGGCGCGTCCGGCTCCGCGGTCGCGCGCTCTGCCAGGTCGCGGAACGCATCGATCCAGAGATCGATCGTCGCCGGTGCGAAGAGGCCGCCGTCGTAGCCGAGGAGCCCCGAGAGCTCCTCGCCGTGCCGGGCGAGGTTCAAGAAGAGATCAAAGTCCACGGCGCCGTGCCCCAGCGCCAGCGGCCGGATCGTCAGCTCCGGCAGCCGGACGGTCGGGAGCGGCCGGTCGAGGTAGCCGAAGAGGACGCGGAACAGCGGCGTGGGCTGGGCGCCCTCCGGGCCCCGTTCCAGCCGCGCCGCCGCCACCAGCTTGGCGAACGGCACCTCCCCATGGGCGTACGCGGAAAGCGCCGTCCGGCGGACCCGGCCGAGGAGCTGCCGGAACGTCGGCTCGCCGGAGAGGTCGGCGCGCAGCGGCAGTGGGTAGGCAAAGAAGCCGACCACCGGCTCGAGCTCGGGGCGCGGCCGGCCCGCCACCGGGCAGCCGACCAGGAGATCGTCCTCTCCGGTCCAACGATGGAGGAGCGTCAGGAAGACCGCTAGGAAGGCCATGAAGAGCGTGGCGCCCTCGCCGCGGGCGAGCGCGCCGAGCTCCGCGGTCGCCGGGGTGGCGAGGGTGAAGGCGCGGCGGCCGGAACGCCGCCCTGCCGCAACGTCCGCGGTGCGCGCCCCATCGGCCGGCAGCTCCAGGTCCGTGGCAAAGGCGAGCTGCCGCCGCCAGAAGTCGAGGTGCGGCGCCAGTACCTCCGGCTGGAGCCGATGCCGCTGCCAGACGGCGAAATCGGCGAATTGGATCTCGGGCGCGCCCGCCGGTGCCGGTTCGCCGGCAGTTCCGACGCCAAGGGCGGCGTACCTCGCGGCGGTCTCCTCGATCACCCGGACCAGCGAGCCCAGGTCGCAGACCGCGTGATGCACGGTGAGCAGCAGGCGATGCTCCCCCCTGGCGAGGCGCAGCAGCGCGGCGCGCAGGAGGGGACCGCGGGCGAGGTCGAAGGGGCGCTTCCCAAAGTCCGTGGCGAGCCGCTCGGCCTCGGCGGCCCGGGCCGGCTCGGGGAGCGCGGCGAGGTCGCAGAGCGGCAACACCCGGTCGGGGGGCGGGGCGATTCTCTGCACCGGCCGGCCCTTCACCACGCCGAACGTCGTCCGCAGGCTCTCGTGACGCCGGGCCACCGCGCGCAGGCTGTGCTCCAGGGCGCGAGGGTCGAGCCGGCCCGCCAGGCCCAGGACGGCGGGGATGTTGTAGGCCGGGTCGCCGGGCCGCAGCTGGTCGAGGAACCACAACCGCTCCTGCTCGAAGGTGGCGGGCGGGTCCTCCCCCCGCCATGGGCGGGGGGAGGGGCGCACCGCCGGCCCGCCCGGCGACCCGGCGGCGAGCCCCGCCAGGAGACGATCGGCGAGGGTCTCGGGGCTGCCGTCGTCGAGCAGGTCGGAGACCGGCAGGGCGACTCCCAGCCGCCGCTCGAGGTCGTGGGCGAGCGCGGTCGCCGCCAGGGAGTCGAGCCCCTGGTGGCTCAAGGGGTGGTCGGCCGGAACGGCGGACCGCGGGAGGCGCAGGGCCGCCGCGGCGCGCCCGCGCACGAGATCGGTGAGGACGGCCCGGCGAAGATCCACCGACAGGGCGAGCAGGGTCTCCCGGGTCAGCAACGCGGCGTCGGCGGCGGCATCGGCATCGGCGTCGGGCTCGGCGGGGGCGTCGGGGGCATTGAGGAGGGCGGCGTCCAGGGCGCTGCGGCCGACGACGGAGAGAGTGCCGTCGAGGTAGGCCTCGCGGCAGGCCCGGCGGCGCACCTTGCCGCTGGAGGTGCGGGGGAGCGTCTCCGGCCGGAGGAGGACGACCTCGGCGACGGCGGCCTCGTGCTCCGCGACCACCGCGGCGCGCAGGGCCGCGACGATCTCCGCGGTGTCGGCGCGAGCGTGGCGGACCACCTCGTGCACCACCACCAGCCGCTCCGCGCCCGCGATCTCGACGGCGAAGGCGGCGCCGCCGCCCTGCCGCAGGTCGAGGTGGCTGGCCGCGGCGGTGCTCTCGACGTCCTGGGGATAGAGATTGCGCCCGCGCAGGAGGATCAGGTCCTTGATCCGTCCGGCGAGGAACAGCTCGCCCGCATGGAGGAACCCCAGGTCGCCGGTGCGCAGGAACGGCCCCAGGCCGGCGGCGGTGTGGGCGCCGAAGGTCTCGGCGGTGGCCTCCGGGCGCTCCCAGTAGCCGCACGCCACGCTCGGGCCGGCAAGCCAGATCTCGCCGATCCGGCCGGGCGGCAGGGGCACGGCCGTGGCCGGGTCGACGATCGCCAGCCGCTGCTCCCCCAGCACCTGGCCGCAGCTCACCAGAGGCCGCCCGCCCGCCGCGTCGTCCGCCTCCCCTGCCGGCACCGGCTCCGCCCTCCCGGCGGCGAGCGCCGCGGCGGCGAAGGCGGTCACCCGCGGCGGCTCCTCCGGCCGCCCGCCCGACACCATCAGCGTGGCCTCGGCCAGGCCATAGCACGGGTAGGCGGCCGCGGCCTGGAAGCCACAAGGGGCGAAGGCCGCGGCGAAACGGGCGAGCGTCGCGGCGCGCACCGGTTCGGCGCCATTGAAGGCGACGCGCCAGGAGGAGAGGTCGAGGCCGGAGAGATCGGCGCCGGCCGCCTTGCTGGCGCAGAGATCCCAGGCGAAGTCGGGCGCGCCGCTGGTCGTCGCCCGATAGCGCGCGACGGCCTCCAGCCAGCGCAGAGGCCGCTGCAGGAAGGCGGCCGGAGCCATCAGCACGCAGGGGGCGCCGACCCAGACGGCCTGCAGGACCTGCCCGATCAGGCCGAGGTCGTGGTAGACCGGAAGCCAGGAGACGAAGATCGACTCCGGGCCGTGGCCGCAGGCTTCCTGGATCAAGCGCTGGTTGTGGGCGAGATTGGTATGGCTGACCATGACCCCCTTGGGGTCCGCCGTCGAGCCCGAGGTGTACTGGAGAAACGCGAGGTCGTCAGGGTCGCAATCGGCAGGACGCCACTCCGCCGCCTGGTTTTCGGGGACGCCGTCCGTGGTGAGCCAGGGGACCGGCGGGATCTCCGGATCGGCGGCGAACCAGGCGCGCAGGCGGGGGAGGGCCGCGTCGGTCGTGAGAGTGAGGGCGGGACGGCTGTCGGCGAGCATCCCCCGCAGGCGGGGCAGCGCGCGGGGCGAGCGCGGCGGGTACGCCGGCACGGCGACGACGCCGGCGTAGAGGCAGCCGAAGAAGGCGGCGACGAAGTCCAGGCCCGGGGGGAAGAGGAGGAGGGCGCGATCGCCCGGGGCACAGGTGGCCTCTAGGGCGGCGGCAATCGCCCGCGCGCGCCGGTCGAGCTCCCCGTAGGTGAGCCGATCGGCCTCGGCCTCGCCGTCGCCCAGAAAGGTGAACACCCGGCGCTCGGGTCCCTCCTCCGCCCGTAGCCGCAGGGCCGCGGGCAGTGAAAAAGGAGGCAGGAGGCCGTGGGAGCGCCGGCTCATCGTATCAGCACCATCCGGTGGGAAGGCGAGCGGACATTCGCTCTACTCCTCACCGGTGCTCTGGGGGAAGAAACGGGAGACACGGAAGGCCCTCACCCCCGGCCCCTCTCCCGGCCCCCCCACCACGACCCCCGGGAGAGGGGAGTGCCGCACGTAGGGAACGGAATGCCCATCGGAGGACTGTGCGCTCCGCGATACAATCCTCCTTCAAATGCCGCCGAACGCGAGCCCTGGGCCGGACCGCCCCGCGGTCTTCGTCAGCTACAGCCATCAGGACGAGGGCTGGAAGGACCGCCTTGTCCAACATCTGAGGGTCCTCGAGCTGGAGGACGTGTTGGAGGTCTGGGACGATCGACGGATCGTCGCCGGGGATGTCTGGCAGGCGGAGATCGAGGCGGCCCTGGCTCGCGCCGGCCTCGCCCTGCTGCTCATCTCGGTGGATTTCCTGACCTCGCAGTTCATCCGCGGCGTCGAGGTCCCGCGCCTGCTCGCCCGCGAGGGGGTGCGGGTGATCCCCGTCTTCGTGCGTCCCTGCCCCTGGAAGGCGGTCGAGTGGCTCGCCGCGATCGAAGGCCGGCCCCGGGGCGGCCGAGCGCTGTCGGAGCTTGCAGAAGCTCAGGTGGAACAGCACCTCACGGACTTGGCGCTGGAGATCCGGGACCTCCTCGCCGCCGTGGACCGCGGGCGGGAGGTCCCTCCCACAGGCGCCAACTTGGGCTCGGAGGGGGCGGGAGGTGGGTCCCTCCCCCCTGGGAGGGGGGCGGTTGGATCAGGGGGGAGGCCAGGAGGGGGGCGTTCCGTCTACCCGAGAGCTCCTGTGGAGGTCGCAACCCCTCCCCGCCTCGACATCGGCAACCTCCCCACCTCGGGCCCGCTCCTCGTGGGGCGGGAGGCGGAGCTCGCCCGGCTCGATGCCGCCTGGGAGGAGCCGGGCACGCACGTCCTTACCTTCGTGGCCTTCGGCGGGGTGGGCAAATCGGCCCTCGTAGGCCGCTGGCTCGATCGCCTGGCTGCCGACGGCTGGCGCGGCGCCCGCCGGGTGCTCGACTGGTCCTTCTACAGCCAGGGCACCGAGGAGCGCGTCGCCTCGGCGGACCGCTTCCTCGACTACGCTTTGCGCTTCTTCGGCGATCCCGATCCCACTGCTGGTGCAGCGCGGGACCGCGGCCTACGGCTGGCCGAGCTGGTCCGGCGGGAGAAGACGCTGCTTGTGCTCGATGGCGTCGAACCCCTCCAGCACCCGCAGGGTCCTCTCGGCGGCCGGCTCAAGGACCCCGGCCTCTCTGCCCTCTTGAAGTCGCTGGCCGGGGACCACTCCGGCCTCTGTGTCGTCACGACCCGGGAGCGCATCGCCGACCTGGCGTCCTTCCCCACGACCGCGCCGCAGGTGTCCTTAGAGACTTTGTCTCCGGAGTCGGGGGCGGAGCTGCTGCGTCAGCTCGGGGTGCAGGGGAAGGACTCCGAGCTGCGTGTCGCCTCCGTGGAGTTGGGAAACCATGCCCTGGCGTTGTCGCTCTTCGCGGACTACCTCCGTCGGGCCTACGACGGCGACGTGCGGCGGCACCGCGAGGTGGACCTGGGGCGGGCGGCCGAGCGGCAGGGGGGGCATGCGCTACGGGTGATCGGGGCCTATGCCCGCTGGCTCGGGGAAGGAAGGGAGCTGGCGATCCTCCGGCTGGTGGGTCTGTTCGACCGGCCGGCGACGAAGGAGGCCCTGGCGGCCCTGCGGGCCCGGCCGGAGATCCCGGGGCTGACCGAGCCGCTGGTGGATCTGCCGGACGAGGAATGGCAGTGGTCGGTGTCGCGCCTGCGGGACTACGGTCTCGTGCTGCCGGCCGATCCCCAGCAGCCGGGAGCCCTCGACGCCCATCCCCTGGTGCGGGTCTATTTCCAGGAGGAGCTGGAGAGGGAACGGCCCCAGGCGTGGCAGGAGGGAAACCTGAGGCTCTACGAGCACCTGAAGGGGGCGGCGCCGGAGTTTCCCGAGACGCTGGAGGCGATGGAGCCGCTCTACACGGCGGTGGTCCACGGCTGCCGGGCGGGGCGGCAGCAGGAGGCGATGGACGAGGTTTATCTGCGGCGGATCCAGCGGGGTGACGAGTTCTACAGCAGCAGGAAGCTGGGGGCCTTCGGCTCGGAGCTGGCGGCCCTGGCGGGATTCTTCGATCGCACTTGGGACCAGCCCTCTTCCCGCCTCACCGCGGCGGATCAGGCGTTCGTCCTCAACGCGGCCGCCTTCCGCCTGCGCGCGCTGGGCCGGCTGGCGGAAGCGGTCCAGCCGATACAGGTTGGGCTGGAGAGCTACATTGCACAGGAGGACTGGAAGGCTGCCGCTGTCGTCGCCAGCAACCTCAGCGAGCTGACCCTGACCCTGGGGGAGGTGGGGCGGGCCGTGGCCTTCGGGGAGCAGAGCGTCGCTCGGGCCGACCGCAGCGGCGACGCCTACCGGCGGATGGTCAACCGGACGACTCTGGCCGATGCCCAGCACCAGGCGGGCCGGCGGGAGGAGAGCGCGGAGGGCTTCAGCGCGGCCGAAGCGATGCAGGTGGAGCAGCAGCCCGAGTATCCCTGGCTCTATGCGCTGCGTGGCTATCAATACTGCGACCTGCTGGTGAGCCGCGGGGAGCCGGAGGACGGGGCCGGGCTGGACGGCCTCGCCACAGCCCAGGGGGAAGCGCGACAGAGGTGCCAGGAGGTGCAGGATCGGGCCGGGCAGACGCTGGAGTGGATGACTTCAGAGCGCTGGCTTCTCTTCATCGCCCTCGACCATTTGAGCCTGGGTCGCGCACATCTCGGCCTGGCCCTGACGGCCCCCCGGCCGGCGACTCAGGGCGAGGAGGCCGAGGCGGATTTCGCCCAGGCCGCGGAGCACCTGGACTGCGCCGTGGAGGGGCTGCGGCAGGCTGGGCAGGAAATTTTCTTACCCAGCGGCCTCCTGGCCCGAGCCGCCTTGCACCGCCTGCGGGGGAACCAGATCGGTACTGCGGCGGACCTCTCCGAGGCCCTGGAGATTGCCGAGCGGGGCGGGATGCGCCTCCACGCCTGCGACGCCCACCTGGAGGGGGCGCGCCTCACCCTCCAGCAGGGCGACGCCGTAGCGGCCCGACAGCACGTGGCGGCCGCGCGGCGGCTCGTGAACGAGACGGGGTACAAACGACGGGAGCGGGAGGTGGCGTGGCTGGAGGGGCGGGTGGGGGTCCCTGGGAGCGCCGGCGTCTCGCCGGCCGGATAGCGAAGAACAGAAAGAGCCGGCGAGGACGCCGGCGCTGCTCTGAACAAGGGTCCCCGGGTCCGAGCCGGCGCGACCCCTCACCACCGGCCTCTATAGGCGCTACCTTTGCGACCGGGAGGGGTTGTAGAGACGGCCAGCCGCTACCCCAGTCATTGCCGTGACCTCGAACACCAGGCCGTCTCCAACGCCGCCGGGACCCAGGCGTTCCCGGCCTGCGGAGACGCCCTGGCGGCGGTGGTTCCGGGGGATTTTGTGGTGGCGGCTGGTCGTCTCTACGAAGACACCGCGCCGGTAAGTTAGCGCCTATGCCCCCGGCCCCTCTCCCGGGGGAATGGGAGGGCGGTTGGGAGAGGGGGCCGGGGGGGTTGAGGGGCAGGCCGCCGAGCCCGCACGGTTTTCATCCCTCTTCGGGTGCGGCGGAGCCGCAGGAAGAGCTCCCAGGGAGAGCTGGGGCGAAAAGAGGGGAGTCCGGCGCCAAAAATGGGGAGCTGGACATCAGAAGTAGGGGACTTCTGAGGAAAAGTAGGGAGATTCACAAAAGAAATAGGGCCATCCAGGACAGAAGTAGGGCAACCAAGGACAGAAGTAGGGCAACCGAGGACAGAAGCAGGGTATCCGAGGACAGAAGTAGGGTATCCAAGGACAGAAGTAGGGCAACTGAAGACCGAAGCCGGGCAACCGAGGACCGAAATCGGGCAACCGGGGACCGAAGTAGGGAAATCCAGGACAGAAGCGGGGTCACCGAAGACAGAAGTGGGGCCACCGCTTGAAGCCGCCCCCCTCCTGCCCTCCCCCCTTTCCCAACCCGCCCCCTCCCAGGGGGGAGGAACCCCTCCCGGCCCTCTCTACGGCCAAAGATAGCGCCTATGGGGGGTGCCCCTACTCTACAACCGAAGCCTTTGCCAAGCTCGACTGCGAAACGCGAGACACCTGCAGAGGAGCTGGTATAGTCGCGCGCTTCTCTGAGCATGTCATGGCCGCGGATCACCCTTCCACGCAAGACCGACCCCCGGCGAGCGGGATCGTGGTCCCTTCCCATGTCGCCGAGAGCGCGTCGCGCCTCATGGACGACGCGCGAGGGGATCTCCTAAGCCTCGTCTACTATGAGCACCCGCTCACGGTCCACGGTGTCGTCGTGGTGGCGCGCGACCGGGTGGAGTCCTATCCGGATCTCCTCGCCCGGGTCCATCGGACGCTGCTCGCCGTTCCGGCCATCCATTGCCTGCGGTGGCGGGATCTCTTCTTCATGGCTCTCCCCGGCTCCTCGGCCCCTCCCTATCTCGACGACCAGCCCCATCTCGCGTACTGCGTGAAGTACAGGAGCGCTCTGCTGCAGGGCCGGGACTGCCGCCCGGAAGTGCCGCTCCCGGCGCAGCCGAGACTCTTTCTGCAGGAGCACCTGCGCGGTTGCCGCCACTACTTCAGGGTCCACTACTTGAAGCGGCTCCTGGAGAAGGCGCACCGGGAGGTTGTCGGCGAAGTTCTCGAAGAGGCACGCCGGTTGATGTCCACCGCTCTGATGGGGGAGCTAGGGGGGTGGCAGATCGAGCTCGCGGATGTCCCGCAGCGATTCTCGCTCTGGCACGGCACCGCGGAAGCCGCCGAGGTCGTCGGCCGCCTGGAGACCTTCGCCCGGCGGCTCCGCGATCCGACGGCCACTCTCCAGAAGGCGGACGCCTTCGCCGTCACCTGGCTGTTTGAACGGCTGCTGGATCTCTTGGCGAAGGGAGGCGCATGACCCCGACGCTGGAGGACTACGGGTGGGCCGTCGACGCCTTCGTCACCGCGATGGGCCGGCTCGGCGACGACGTGCGCGGGATTCTGCTCTGGGGCTCTCTGGCGCGGGGCGAGGTGGTACCCGGGCAGAGCGACCTCCTGGACGCCGTGGTCGTCGTCCGCCGCGGGCTTCTCAAGGAGCCGGCGGATTTCACCCGGATCGTGCTGCAGATCCTCGCCGCCTGCGCTCCGCTCACGGAGCGCAGCCTCCCCTTTGCGCACCCGCCCATGTTGTATCGAGAAGAGGAGCTCGGCGATTTCGATCCCATCTTCGGCCCCACACTCGTCGCGCCCGATGCGAGCCGGCTCCTCGTGGGCGAGGATCTGCGGCCCCGGGTGCACTGGAGCGACGAGGGGCAGGCAGCCGCTCGCTGTGCCTTCTTCTCGATGCGGCGGCGATTCCTCGACCGCCTCGCGGTCTTCCTGCCGCCGCTCCCGCTGTCGGAACCGCACCAGAAAATTCTCTTCGACCGGCTGGTCGACCTGCGCAAGAGCTTTCCGGTCATGGCCTCTGCGGCCCTCGGCCGGCCGGCCAGCCAGAGGCAGGCCCTGGCGGATCTGCGGGAGGCTCTTCCCGATCTCGATTTCAGCCTGTTCGACGAGATCGCGGCCCTCCGGAAAGGCGAGCGGGCCATCGGCGGCATCGGCGGCGTCGGCGGCATCGGCGGGCCGGAAGCTCTGCAGAGCCTTCTGCGGCGGGCCTTCGACCTGGCGGAACGGATCGAGGAGCGGATTGTGGCTGCCGCGATGGACCGCTTTCGCGATCTCCTCGCCGTCAGGCCGGGGACGCCGGCTGGCGCAGAATCTGGACCAGTTGCTCCAGGACCGTGAAGTCGACCGCTCCGACGATCTTCACCCGGCCTTCCAGAACCGCCTTGCTGGAGTTGAGCGCGCCGCGCGAGATGTCGGCCAAGTCGGCGGCTGAAATCAGGATGGTGCTCTGGGCGGCGGCGTTCGTGCGCTGGACCCGGGAGCCCGCCGGGCGCAGATCGACGAGCCAGCTGCCGCTCTCCGGGCCGTCCACCGCGAAGCGGAAGGAGTGATCGATCCGCGCCGCCACCTCCGGCATCGCGGCGATCTTCCCGGGCAGGAACGTCTCGAAGAACCACGAGGTGGAAAACGGTCTCAGGGCGGCGGGCCCGGGCTTCGGCGTCGCCGGGGACCGCCGGTTCACCTCCGGATATCCCAGCTCCAGGAGCAGTCGGCGCATCGATGCGAGGACGTCGTCCGGGACGCCCGCCAGGGAGAGGCTCGCGCCGTTGCCGACGCTCCCGGAGTGGATGGTATCGGTGAAGCGGATCGTCGGGTCTTCGTACCCGTAGTCGTGCGGCGCCGAGAAGACGGACGCGAGGACCTTCTCCTCCCAGGGCACCTCGAGGAACGAAAACATGGGCGCTGCGACCCGCGCGGGATTCTCGACCAGGTCCTCATAGCGCAGACGGAAACAGCGGCCGGGGTGGGCGCGCTCCTGCTCGAGCATGGCGCGCGTCATCTCGCACCACCAACGGATGGTCCCGGTGACGGCGTGGCCCGAGCTGTTGTAGATGAAGCGCTGGATCGCACTGATGCGCCCGGCCATCTGCAGAGCGGAAGCCACGACGTCGAGGCAGTGGCGGTAGAGACAGAGGTGCTTCGCGCGCGGGAAGAGGAGATTCAGGAGCTTCAAGTGAAGGACGTTCTGCGGCGTCTTCTCGCACCAGAGGCGTTTGCCCCGGCGCGCCGTATGCGCGGACAGCCGGTCGGAAAGGAGCGTCCGGAGGGTTTCCGCCATGGCCTCCGTGACATAGATCTTCCCCTCCGCCTCGAAGTAGGAATCCCTGCCTTCTAAGCCACAGAGGAAGATGGCGAGCGAATGGGCGGCCTGGCCGAGGAAGAGCTCCGGAGGACAGTAGACGTCCGGGTGGGTGTCGAGGATGAAGCGGAGCAACGTCGATCCCGCCCGGTTGCACGACAACAGGAAGATCGGCTGAATCGGCGGAAGATCGTCGTCGCCCGTGCGGCGCTCTCGCGCGGAGGGAGCGGTCGGGTCCGCGCTGCGGGCAGGCCCCGCAAGGGGAGCGATCATTTCGTCGAGGATCTCGAATTCCTCGGCACCCGGGTCGGTCATCTGCAATCTCTCCTCTCTCGACCTTCTAGGTGCTCCGCGCGGGCTCACGCGAGCCGGCGCCGGATCGCAGCATTTCACCGGTTGCTCTCTTGGCCGAGCGCGCCGTATCCTCCCCTTCTACGTATGAAGATCGTGCTCGTACAAAGCTCTCCCTACCTGCCGTCTCTGGGTGGCGCCAACAAGGGGAACCGTCTGCTGCTGGAGCAACTCGCCGCGCGCGGTCACGCCTGCCATGCGCTCGCCGTCGCCGGGGAGGGTGTCCCAGTGGGCGTGGCCCGCCATGCCCGCCATGCCCGCCATGCCGGCGTCGAGGTGGACGCCGTCCAGGAGGTCGCCCAGCTGCGCGGCCACGTGGCAGAGCGCCTCTCCGAGCTGGCCGCGGACTGGGTCCTGGTGTCGTCGGAAGACCCGGCCCAGATGCTGCTGGAAGTCGCGCTGGAGGCCTGCCCGGAGCGGGTCGTCTACATCGCCCACACGACGCTTCACCTCCCCTTCGGGCCGGACGGTTTTCTGCCCAGCCCGACGCGGACGGACCTGCTGCGGCGGACCGCCGGGATCCTCACCATCAGCGACTACCTACGCGACTACTTTAAGCGGTGGGCTGGGCTGGCGGCGACCGTGCTCCGCGTTCCGGTCTACGGCGCCGGCCCCTTCCCGGCGCTGGGCGATTTTGACCACGGCGCCGTGACGCTGATCAACCCTTGCGCGGTCAAGGGGATCGCGATCTTCTTGGAGTTGGCGCGCCGTTGTCCGGACCTCCCTTTCCTCGCGGTGCCCACCTGGGGGACGACCGCGGAGGACCGGGCGGCGCTCGCGGCGCTGCCGAACGTCCGCCTGCGGCCGCCGTCGCCGGACGTCGACGAGATCTTCCGCGAGGCCCGCGTGCTGCTCGTGCCGTCGGTCTGGAGTGAGGCCTTCGGCCACGTGGCGGTCGACGCCATGCTGCGCGGCATTCCGGTGCTGGCGAGCGACGTGGGCGGCCTGCCCGAGGCGAAGCTGGGGGTGGACTACGTTCTGCCGGTCGATCCCGTCCGGCGCTACGAGGAGCGTCTCGACGAGAAGGGCATCCCGGTCGCGGTCGTCCCGGCGCAGGATGCCGGACCCTGGGAGAGAGCGCTCCGCGAGCTCCTGGGGGACCGCGAGCACTATGGACGTCTGGCGGAGGAGTCGCGGCGGGCGGCGCACGGATTCGTGCGGAGCCACGGGGCCCTAGCCTTCGAGCGGTATTTCGCCGGTCTGTCGGCCGGTCTGTCGCCCGCGGCTCCGGCGCGGGAGGCCGCCCCGGCAGCGGTCTCTGAAGCCGGCGTGGACCAGCAGGTCGACCGCCTCTCGTCCGCGCGGCTGGAGCTGCTGAAACGCCGGCTGCGCAAGAAGGAAGAGCCGGCCCCGGCGCCCGCCGGGATCCCGCGGCTGCCGCGCAGCGCCTGGGGAGGAGACGCCTTTCCGGTCTCCTTCGCCCAGCAGCGGATCTGGCTCCTGCATCGCATGGACCCCGCGCGAGCCGACTACAACGAGGGCCTCGCTCTCCGCCTCACCGGCCGGCTGCGCCCGGCCGTCCTGGCGGCGGCCTTGAGCGAGATCGTGCGCCGCCACGAAGTGCTGCGTACCCAGTACCTGGACACCCGGGAGGGGCCGGTCCAGGTGATCGCTACGCCTTCGCCCCTCCTCCTGCCCGAGGTGGACCTCGGCGCCCTGCCGCCGGAGCGGCGGGAGGCCGCGGCGCTCCGCCTGGCGCGCGAGGAGGGGCGCCGGCCCTTCGCGCTGGAGGAGGGGCCGGTGCTCCGGACCGCTCTCCTACGCCTCGGTGGGGCCGGTGGGGCCGAAGAGCATCTGCTGCTCTTCACGGTGCACCACATCGCCGCCGACTCGTGGTCGATCACGGTGGCGCTGGATGAGCTGGCAGAGCTCTATCGCGCTCTCTCGGCCGGGGAGCCCCCCAGCCTGCCGGAGCTGCCGATCCAATACGCCGACTTCTCAGTCTGGCAGCGGCAGTGGCTCTCCGGCGAGGTGCTGGCGGCGCAGCTCGCCGCCTGGCGGGCGCAGCTCGCCGGCGCGCCGCCGCTGCTCACGCTCCCCACCGACCGGCCGCGGCCGGCGGTTTTGGGGCACGGCGGCGCGACGGTCTCCCGGCATCTGCCGCGGCCGCTCGCCGCGGCGCTCAAGGCGCTCGCGCGCAACGAGAACGTCACGCTCTACATGCTGCTGCTCGCCACTTTCGCGATCCTGCTGCACCGCGACAGCGGCGCGACGGACCTGGTGGTGGGCACCCCCATCGTCGGGCGCGGCCGCAAGGAGACCGAGGGGTTGATCGGCTTCTTCCTCAACTCGCTGCCGATGCGCGTCCGGCCGGCGGCGGGGCTCACCGTCCGCGGTCTCCTGGAGCAGGTGCGCCGCACGGCCGTGGAGGCTTTTGCGCACCAGGACCTCCCCTTCGAGCGGTTGGTCGAAGAGCTCGCACCGCAGCGTGACCCGAGCACGACGCCGATCTTCCAAGTTTTTTTGAACTTCCAGAGCACGCCGCCGCAGGGCCTGGAGCTCCCGGGTCTGCGGTCGGTTGCGGTGCCGGTGGAGCGGGGTGTGACGAAGCTCGACCTCGATCTCTATATCGAGGAGGGTGAGCAGGGCCTCGGCGAGCAGATGACCTACAGCACGGACCTCTTCGACGCTACGACGGTGGTCCGCCTGCTCGGTCGCTTCGAGGCCCTGCTGGCACAGTTGGAGGGGGGGCTCGAGCGTCCGGTCTCCGCGCTGCGGCGGCTCACCGCGGCCGAGGCGCACCAGTTGGCCGTGGAGTGGAACGACACCGGCCGTCCGTCCGGCGCGCCCGGCACGCCCGACAGGACCGGCGCCGTCCATCAGCTCGTGGCGGCGCAGGCGGCGAGGACGCCGGAGTCCACGGCGGTGGTGTGCGGGGAGGAGAGCCTCACCTATGCCGCGCTCTGCGCCCGCGCCGCGGGGCTCGCGCGCCGTCTCCGGGGGATGGGCATCGGGCCGGAGAGCCGCGTCGCCGTGGCGATGGAGCGCTCGCTCGAGCTGTTGCCGGCCCTGCTGGGGGTGCTCGCGGCGGGGGCGGCCTATGTGCCGCTCGATCCCGAGCATCCGCGCGAGCGGCTCGCCGGCATGCTCGCGGACTCCCGCCCGGCCGCGCTGCTCACCCAATCGTGGCGGCTCTCCGCGCTCCCGGATTGGGAAGGGCCGCGACTCTGCCTGGACCGGGACGATGGGAAGGGTGGGGAGGGCACTCCGGACGGGTTCCTGGACGGGAGTCAGCTCGCGTATGTGATCTACACCTCGGGCTCGACCGGCAGGCCCAAAGGGGTCCAGGTCTCCCACGGCGCGCTGGCCAGCTTCTTGCGCGCCATGGCGGAGCGGCCCGGGCTCCAAGCCGGGGACGTGCTCCTCGCCGTGACCACTCTCTCCTTCGACATCGCCGCCCTGGAGCTCCTCCTCCCACTGACCCTGGGAGCCCGGGTGGTGGTGGCGAGCCGGGAGACCGCCGCCGACGGCGCGCGCCTGGCGGCCGCGATCGAGCGCGCGGGAGCCACCGTCCTCCAGGCGACTCCGGCGACGTGGCGGCTGCTCCTGGGTGCGGGATGGGCGGGCTCCCCGGGCTTGACGGCCTTCTGCGGCGGCGAAGCCCTGCCGCGGGACCTGGCCCGCGCTCTCCTCGCCCGCACCGCCGCCCTCTGGAACCTCTATGGGCCGACGGAGACCACCGTGTGGTCCGCCGTCCACCCCGTCCGGGAAGCGGAGCGGACCGTCGCCGTCGGCCGGCCGATCGCCGACACCTCGATCCACCTCGTGGATACGGGCTGCTCGCCGGTGCCCTTGGGCGTCCCGGGAGAGTTGTTGATCGGCGGCGCGGGCGTCGCCCGGGGATACGGCGGCCGGCCGGACCTGACCGCCGAGCGCTTCGTCCCCGATCCCTTCGGCCCGCCGGGCGCACGGCTCTACAAAACCGGCGATCTCGCCCGCGCGCTGCCCGGCGGCGAGAGCGAATTCCTCGGCCGGATCGACCACCAGGTCAAGATCCGTGGCTTCCGCATCGAGCCCGGGGAGATCGAGACGATCCTGGGGGAGCATCCCGGGGTGCGCCAGGCGGCCGTGCTGGCGCGCGCGGCCGACGGGGATCTGCGCCTCGTGGCGTACGTCGTCCCGGCCGGAGAGGCTCCGACGGCGGCCGCGCTGCAGGACTTCCTGGCCGCCCGGCTGCCGGCCTACATGGTACCGGCGGTCTTCACCGCTCTCGACGCGCTGCCGCTGTCGCCGAGCGGCAAGGTCGACCGCCGGGCACTGCCGGAGCCGGAGGCCGGCCGGCTGGGCTCCGGGGCGCCGTTCGTGCCGCCGGGCACGCCGGTCGAGCGCGAGCTCGCCCGCCTCTGGAGCGAAGCCCTGGGGTGCCCGGAGGTGAGCTGCCACGACAGCTTCTTCGCCCTGGGTGGCCATTCGATGTTGGCCACCCGTTTGATCCCCCGCTACCGCGAGGCTTTCGGCGTCGAGCTGGAGCTGCGCCAGCTCTTCGAGGCGCCGATCCTGGAGCAGCTGGCCCGGTTGATCGACAGCCTGCAGCCGATCCACACGGCGCCGCCGCTCTCCCGCGCCCCCCGGGGAGGCCCCCTGCCGCTCTCCTTCTCCCAGCAGCGGCTCTGGCTCCTCGACCAGATCGAGCCCGGGAGCTTCGCCTACAACCTGACCGGGAGCGTGCGCCTTAGAGGACTGCTCGACGTCGCCGCCCTCGCCCGGGTCCTCTCCGAGATCGTCCGCCGCCACGAGTCGCTGCGCACCGTTTTCGCCGACGGCATCGCCGGCGACGTCGACGTCGGGCCGGAGCAGGTGATCGCCGCGCCGGCGCCCGTGCCGCTGCCGGCAGTCGACCTCGCCTTCCTGCCCGCCGCCGCCCGCGAGGCCGCGGTGCTGCGGCTGGCCGAGGAGGAGGCGCGACGGCCGTTCGACCTCGCCCGCGGGCCGCTCCTCCGGCTCCACCTGCTGCGGGTGGAAGGAGAGGAGCACGCGCTCCTCGTCACCCTGCACCACGCGGTCTCGGACGGCTGGTCGATGGGCCTCTTCGTCCGCGAGTTGGGGGCGCTCTACGGGGCGTTTTCGGCCGGCCGGCTCTCGCCGCTTCCGGAGTTGCCGATCCAGTACGCGGATTTCGCCGTCTGGCAGCGCCGCTGGCTCGCCGGGCCGGTCCTCGCGGCGCAGCTCGCCTACTGGACGGGGCAGCTCGCCGGGGCTTCCCCGTTGCTCCCGCTCCCCGCCGATCACCCCCGCCCGGCTACCCGCAGCTATCGGGGCGCCCAGGTCGTGCTCCCCCTCGGCCACGATCTCGGGGCGGCCCTGGATGCGACGGCGCTCCGCCTGGACGCCACCCCGTTCATGCTCCTCGTCGGCGGCTTCTCCGCCCTCCTGTCGCGCTACTCCGGCCAGACCGACGTGGTGCTCGGCACGCCGATCGCCAACCGGGCCCATGCCGAGCTCGAAGAGCTGATCGGCCTCTTCGTCAACACCCTCTGCCTGAGAACCGACCTCGGAGGCGACCCGGACGTCGCTCTGCTGGTCGAGAGGGTGCGCGAAGCGGCGCTCGGCGCCTACGCCCACCAGGACCTCCCGTTCGAGCGGCTGGTCGAGGAGCTGCGGCCCGAGCGCGACCTCTCCACCTCGCCGGTCTTCCAGGTGATGCTCACCCTGCAGAACCTCCCCCGGACCGCCCTCACGCTGCCCGGCCTCGCTCTGTCGCCGCTCGTGATCGACCGCGGCCGGGCGCCGTTCGATCTCTCCCTCACCTTTTTTCCCGGTCCCGCGGGGGACGACAGCCTGGTCGCCCGGCTCGAATACGCGCTCGACCTTTTCGACGCGGCGACCGCCGAACGCCTGCTCGCCCACCTGCAAACTCTTCTGGCGGGGATCGCGGCCGATCCGCGCCGGCGGGTCGCGGAGCTGCCTCTCCTCTCCGCGGAGGAACGCGACCAGCTGCTGGCCACCGGGAACGACACGGCCGAGCCCCTGCCCGAGGTCCTGGTCCACCAGCTCTTCGAAGCCGCGGCGGCGAGCCGGCCGGCGGCGGTGGCCGTGGCGCAGGAGAGCTGGAGCGTGAGCTACGGCGAGCTCGACGCCCGCGCCAACCGCCTGGCCCATCGCCTGCGCCGGCTGGGCATCGGCCCCGAGGTGCGGGTCGGCGTCTGCGTCGAACGCTCCCCGGCCCTGCTCACGGCCCTCCTGGCGGTCCTCAAGGCGGGCGGCGCCTACCTGCCGCTCGATCCCGCCCACCCCGCGGACCGGCTGGCCTGGATTCTCGCCGACAGCCGGGCCGCCCTCCTCCTGACGACGGAGGACCTCGCGGCCAGGCTACCGCCCCTCCCGGCGGAGACGGCGGTGGTGCCGCTCGACGCCCTCGACCTCTCCGGCGAGAGCGCCGCGGCCCTCCCGCCGCTCGCCCTGCCCCGGAACCTCGCCTACGTGATCTACACCTCGGGCTCGACGGGGCGGCCCAAGGGGGTGGCGATCGAGCAGCGCGGGGTGGTCAACTTCCTCCTCTCCATGGCGCGGCGGCCCGGTCTCGGCGCGGCGGACGTGATGGCCGCGGTCACCACCGTCGGCTTCGACATCGCGGTGCTCGAGCTGTTCCTTCCCTTGGCGGTCGGCGCCAAGGTCGAGCTGGTCGACCGCGAGACCGCCGCCGACGGCCTGCGTCTCGCGGCCCGCCTCGCCGCCTCCTCCGCCACCGCCATGCAGGCCACCCCGGCGACCTGGCGGCTGCTGCTCGAGTCCGGCTGGGAGGGGGTGCCGCACCTGGCGATCCTCTGCGGCGGCGAGGCGCTGTCGCCCGAGCTCGCCCGTGCCCTCTCGGCCCGCGCGCGGTCGCTGTGGAACGTCTATGGCCCGACCGAGACCACAGTCTGGTCGGCCGTCCACCCGGTCTCCGCGGCGGAGACCGGCGGCGGCCACCCCATCCCCCTCGGTGGGCCGATCGCGAATACCGCGCTCCACCTCTTAGGCCGCTTCGAGACCGGCCTCACCCCGGTGCCCCAGGGCGCCGTCGGCGAGCTGTACATCGCCGGCCTGGGCCTCGCCAGGGGCTACCTGAACCGGCCGGACCTCACCGCCGAGCGATTCGTCCCCGATCCCTTCGCCGAGCCCGGCGCGCGCCTCTACCGGACGGGCGACCTCGGAAGGCGACGCCGGGGACGCCGGGGAGGAGGGTTGGAATTCCTCGGCCGCGCCGACCAACAGGTCAAGGTGCGCGGCTTCCGCATCGAGATGGGCGAGATCGAGGCCGTGCTGGGCGGCGCGGCCGCGGTCCGCCGGTGCGCGGTCGTGGTGCGGGAGGACGTGGCGGGCGCCCGCCGGCTGGTCGCCTACCTCGCTCTCTCCGAGGGGTCCGGCGCGGCCACGCCCACCAGCCTCGCCGACCTCGCCGCGCTCCTGCGGGCGAAGCTGCCCGACTACATGGTGCCCCACCTCCTGGTGCCGCTGCCGGAGCTGCCGCTCACTCCCAACGGCAAGATCGACCGGCGCGCCCTCCTCGCCCTGCCGGCGCCCGACGGCGCGGCGGCGGAGCACGTCGGTCCCCGGAACCGGCTGGAGGAGGTCCTCGCCGCCGTCTGGGCCGAGGTGCTGCACCGCGACCGGGTGAGCGTCCATGACAACTTCTTCGCTTTGGGCGGCGACTCGATCTTCGCCATGCGGGCGGTGGCCCGGAGTCGCACCCGGGGCCTCCATTTCACCCCGCGGCAGCTCTTCCAGAACCAGACCGTCGGCGAGCTCGCCGCGGTGGCGAAAGCCGTGGATCTCGCGGCAGAGGGAGAGAGCCTCGCCCCTCTGCCCGCGGTCGCCGCACCCACCGAGCCGGGCCGCTTCGCCGCGGACGACTTCCCGCTTGCCGGCCTCGATCAGGCCGCTCTCGACGTCCTCTTCGCCGAGCTGATCGACGAGGCAGAACAGGGGCCGCTCTCCCGACGCTGAGCCGGTAAGCGCTCGCTCCCCAGCTTCGCCTTGTCGCCTTTTCCTCGCGGATTTCGATCTCCTAATAAAGACGGCGCGATCATCGACGGTCGCTGCCGGCGGGCGCAATGCCTTTCACAGGAGGACTTATGGCTACGCCGTGCCTCTCACACCGTTCCGTCTGGCGGCTCACCATCCCGTTGTCCGTCCTCGTCTGTCTTGCCGCCGCGCTGCCCGCGGGGGCGGGCGGTGGCCACCTCGCCCCTTTGCAGCCGGCTGCGGCTCAAAAGGGGGCCCAAAAGGGGCGCTTCACGCTCTTCGAGAGCGGTCAGGTCCGCCCTCTCGCCCTCTCCCCTACGGGCAAATTTCTCTTCGCGGCCAACACCCCCGACGGCCGTCTCGAAGTCTTCCGCATCGAGGGCCACGGCCTGGAGCACCGCGCCTCCATCACGGTCGGTCTCGAGCCGGTGGCGGTCGCGGCGCGCAACGACCACGAGATCTGGGTGGTCAATCATCTCTCCGACAGCGTCAGCGTGGTGGAGCTCTCCGAGGGCGGGCACAGCGGGCGTGTCGTGCGCACCCTGCTCGTCGGGGATGAGCCGCGCGACGTCGTCTTCGCCGGGCCGGCCAAGGGCCGCGCCTTCATCACCACCGCGCACCGCGACCAGAACGTGGCGTACGATCCCCAGCTCACCACTCCCGGCGTGGGCCGGGCGGACGTCTGGGTCTTCGACGCGGATCATCCCGGAGAGACGCTCACCGGGGCGCCGCTCACCATCCTCACCCTGTTCTGCGACACCCCGCGCGCCCTGGCGGTCAGCCCGGACGGCAGCCGGGTCTACGCGGCGGCGTTCCACTCCGGCAACCGCACCACCTCGATCGGCGAGCCGTTCGTCCCCAACGGCGGCGAGGCCGCGGGCGGCCTGCCCCGGCCCAACACCAACGCCCAAGGCATCGCGCAGCCCGAGGTGGGGCTCATCGTCCGGTGGAACGGCACCCACTGGGTCGACGAGCTCAATCGGGCCTGGGACGACAAGATCCGCTTCTCCCTGCCCGACAAGGACGTCTTCGTCCTCAACGCCAACGCCAATCCACCGGCGCAGCTCGCCGGTCCTGCCGGGTACTACCAGGGCGTCGGCACCATCCTCTACAACATGGTGGTGAACCCGGTGAACGGGAAAATCTACGTCTCGAACACCGAGGCGGGCAACGAAAAGCGTTTCGAAGGCCCCGGCACCTTCGCCGGCCACAGCCTCCGCGGCCACCTCCACGAAAGCCGCATCACCGTCCTCGGCCCGGGGGGGAGCGTCGCTCCGCGGCACCTCAACAAGCACGTCAACTACGCCGCCTGCTGCGACGCGATCCCGAACGCCGAAAACGACAAGAGCCTCGCGCTGCCGCAGCAGATGGCGGTGACGAGCGATGGCCGGACCCTCTACGTGGCGACGCTCGGCACCGGGAAGATCGGCGTCTTCGACACCCGGGCCCTGGAGAACGACACCTTCACGCCGAGCACCGCGGCGCAGATCAAGCTGTCGGGCGGCGGCCTGACCGGCCTGGTGCTCGACCAAGGCGCGCACCGGATCTATACGCTCACCCGCTTCGACAACTCGATCGCGGTCGTCGACACCGTCTCGGGCGCGGAGGTCGAGCATGTCGCCCTGTACAACCCCGAGCCGCCGAGCGTCGTCGCCGGCCGCCCGTTCCTCTACGACACGTCGTTCTCGTCGAGCCACGGGGATTCGTCCTGCGCCAGCTGCCACGTCTTCGGCGACTTCGACAGCCTGGCCTGGGACCTCGGCAATCCCGACGGCTTCGTGCAGCCCATTCCGGGGCCGTTCGAGATCCGCCCCTCGGATTTCGGCCTGCTGGACTCCCATCACCCGATGAAGGGACCGATGACCACGCAGAGCCTGCGCGGCATGGCCAACCACGGGCCGATGCACTGGCGCGGCGACCGCACCGGCGGCATCGATCACCCGAGCGCCCAGCCGGACAGCGGGACCTTCGACGAGGTCTTAGCCTTCAAGAAGTTCCAGGCCGGTTTCACCGACCTCCTGGGGCGCAGCGGACCGCTCGACGACGCGGCGATGGAGGCGTTCACCGCCTTCATCCTCCAGGTCACCTATCCGCCCAACCCGATCCGGCGGCTCGACAACCAGCTCACGGCGAGCCAGCAGGCCGGGCGCGACTTCTTCCTCAACAACGTCTCGGATTTCACCCACGACGGCACCTGCACGTCCTGCCACGTGCTCAATCCCAACGCGAACCGGGAATTCGGCGTCGCCGCGCCGGGCTTCTTCGGCACCGCGGGCCTCTATACCGTCGACGGCGGGACGGAAGGGTTCAAGATCCCGCACCTCCGCAATGCCTACCAGAAGGTCGGCATGTTCGGGCTGGCGACGCGGCCGACCATCCCCACGGATGACGCCTTCCTGGGCGACCAGGTCCGCGGCTACGGTTTCAATCACGATGGGTCCATCCCGACGATCTTCAACTTCGCGAGCGTCACGACCAACGGAGTGGGCTTCGACCAGTCTCCGACGACCCCCGGCGGCTTCGCTCCCGGGGCGGCCGGCGCGCTGCAGAAAAGACAGGTCGAGGATTTCATCCTCGCCTTCGACAGCAACCTGGCCCCCATCGTCGGGCAGCAGACGACGCTCACCCGGACGAACGGCGCCGTGGTCGGAGCGCGGATCGACCTTCTGCTCGCCCGCGCCCGGGTGGGGGAGTGTGACCTGGTGGCCAAGAGCGGGGGCGACCACGGTGAAAAGGGCTATCTCTACGACGTCGCCTCGGGCCTCTTCCGCGGCAACCGGGCCTGCGACCCTCCGCTCACCGACGCCGGCCTGCGGCAGCTCGCCCGGCTCCAGGGCGGTGAGCTGACCTACACCTGCGCGCCGCCGGGCTCGGGCGTACGCTTAGGGCTCGATCGCGACGAGAACGGTGTCCTGGACGGCGACGAGGAGGACGCGGGGGGCGACCGGGCCAGCGCGGCGGCCTGCTCCAGGTCCGGGGGTTGAGCCCCGGCGAAGATCCAGCGGAAAGTGGCGGCGGCGAGCGGGGGCAGGCCAGGTTGTCGGGGCGTGCCTCCGCTCGCGCGATTTCAAGCTATGATGGAGTGCCATGAAAACCAGAGAGCTCACTCTCCGCGGCCTCCTCCTCGGCGCCGTGATCACGACCCTGTTCACGGCGGCCAACGTCTACCTCGGCCTCAAGGTCGGCCTCACCTTCGCCTCGTCGATCCCCGCCGCGGTGATCTCGATGGCGGTACTGAGCGCCTTCAAGAACTCGTCGATCCTGGAAAACAACATCGTCCAGACGGTTGCCTCCGCGGCGGGCACGCTCTCGGCGATCATCTTCGTGCTGCCGGGGCTCGTGATCGTCGGCTGGTGGACGGAATTTCCCTTCTGGCAATCGTTTCTCATCTGTCTCTCCGGCGGCGTGCTCGGCGTGCTGTTCACCATCCCGCTGCGCCGCGCGCTGGTGACGACTTCCGATCTGCCGTATCCCGAGGGGGTCGCGGCCGCCGAGGTGCTGAAGGTGGGATCGGGCACGCGCGGCGAGACGACGGACGAAACGGGCCAGGCGAAAGAAGGGCTCACCGCCGTGATCCTGGGGTCCGTCGCGTCGGCGGGGCTTGCCCTCCTCACGGCGACGCGCATCGCCGCCGGTCAGGTCACGGGTTTTTTCCGTCTCGGCGGGATGGCGTCGAGCGGCTACGACGTCGCCTGGTCGCTCGCGCTCCTCGGCGCGGGGCATCTGGTCGGGTTGTCGGTGGGTATCGCGATGCTCGTCGGCCTGGTGATCTCCTGGGGGATCGCCGTGCCGATCCTGACGTCGATGCACCCCGCCGCCGCCGGCGTGGCGCTCGGCGCGCACACCCTCGCGATCTGGCGCACCCAGGTGCGGTTCATCGGCGCCGGCACCATCGCCGTGGCCGCGATCTACACGCTGGCCACGCTGGCCAAGCCGGTGATCGGTGGGCTCGTGAGCACGCTCTCCGCCTCCCGGTCGAGGACCGCGGGCGATGACCTCGACCGCGATCTCTCGCCGCCGTGGATTCTCGCGCTCTCCGCCGGCTGCCTGGCCGTCGCGGCGTGGCTCGCCTTCACGTTCGCGCGCTCCACCGTGCTGGCGCCGAGCGCGTGGACGCTCACGCTCGTCGCCGTGCCGTTCGTGCTGATCGTCGGCTTTCTCATCGCCGGGATCTGCGGCTACATGGCGGGGCTCATCGGTGCTTCGAACAGCCCGATCTCGGGGGTGGGCATTCTGTCGATCGTGGTCTGCGCCTCGACGCTCCTCCTCGTCGTCTCGCCGACGGCGGAAACCAGGGCTCCGCTCGTCGCCTTCGCGCTCTTCATCACGGCGATCGTCTTCGCCTGCGCGACGATCTCGAACGACAACCTGCAAGACCTCAAAACCGGCCAACTGGTGGGCGCCTCGCCGATGCGCCAGCAAATCGCGCTCATCGTCGGCGTGGCGGCCGGCGCGTCGGTGATCCCGTCGGTGCTCAACCTGCTGGCCAAGGCGTACGGCTTCGCGGGCGCGGCGAACGTCGGCGTCGTGGCGCCCAATCCCCTGCCCGCGCCGCAGGCGACGCTCATCTCCGCGCTCGCCCAGGGCGTGATCGGCGGCAAGCTCGCGTGGACGATGATCGGCATCGGCGCCGCCATCGGCGTCGGTCTCATCGTTCTCGATGCTGCGCTCGGCGCGACGAAGAAAGTGCGGATTCCGCCGCTCGCCGTGGGGATCGGGATCTATCTCCCGATGTCGGCGACGTTCGCGGTGGTCGTCGGCGCGATGATCTCGCACTGGTACGCCCGGCGGGCGCGGAAGTCGCCCAACCCCGAACGCGCCGAGCAACTGGGCACGCTCGTGGCGTCGGGGTTGATCGTCGGCGAGAGCTTGTGGGGCGTGCTCAACGCCGGCCTCATCGTGGCCCTCTCGAAGGACGCGCCGCTCGGGCTCGTGCCCGAGGACTTCGTGCTCGCACCATGGCTCGGGTTGCTCGGCTTCGTGGGGGCGGTCGTCTGGTTGTACGGCTGGATGCTTCGGCGGTCGGCAGCGGCGGGCGCGTAGGATCGCCGATGAAGATCCAAACGCTCACGGCCGCGGCGGTCCGGTTCTTCGCGCTGTATCTCCTTCTCTCCGCCATCAACGCCGCCGCGGAGCTCGCCCTTTCGTTCGGGCTTCCGAAGGAGCTCGGTGGGGGAGGCATGGTGTACATTCTGGCGCTCCAGCTGGTGATCTCGCTGGTCGTCGTCTGGTTTCTCCTGGCGCGCACGCAGGTGGTGACCGGTTGGATCCTCCGCGGACCGGCGTCCGGCGAGGAAGAGGCCGCCTTCACGACCGGCGATCTCTCCCTGCTCGCGTTTTTTGTCGCGGGTCTGGTCTTTCTGATCTCCGGGCTCGAAACTCTCCTCCTCCAACTCTCCGGCTGGTTCTTCTCCTCGATCTTCCAGCACCGTGCGGTTCCCACCCATGGTCAGGCGGCGGAACGGCTGGCGAGAATGAGCGGCTCCGTGGTCCAGGTGATCGCGGGCATCTGGCTCCTGCTCCGGGCCCGGAAGCCGGGGAAGGTGCCTGGGGCTGCCCTCGAGACCGTCGAGAGCCAGGGTTCCCTCTAGTGCCCGAGGACTTCGTGCTCGCACCGTGGCTCGGATTGCTCAGCTTCGTGGGGGCGGTCGTCGGGTTGTACGGCTGGATGCTTCGACGGTCGGCATGACGGACACGATCCGCAAACCCCCTCTCGCGCCGCCCATGCGATCAAGCCCTGTCGGTCCGCCGTCCGCATCCGCAGCTGGGTCAAGCCCCCCAGCCCACGTCGAGCGCCACACGTCGAGCGGGCTCTCGCCGCCGCGCAGCCCAAGATGCCCTCGGCTGCCACGGCGCGGGTGCCCGCTCCACACGTGCAGCGCGCGATGTCGGCGACATCGGCGATGCAGGCGATGCCGGTGCTGGCGAAAGTGGCTTCAGCCGCCGGGGCTCGCCCCCTGGCGCCGCACGTGCAGGCGGCGGTGGGCCGATCCGGCCCGGCGCAGCCCGCCCCGCGGTCGACGGCGGCCCAACCCCGCGCCCTTCCTGCGGCTCCCGCCAGGGCTCCGCACGTGGCCGCTGCTCTCGCCCGGACCGCTCCCACCGCAACCGTGCAGCGGCGGCTCGCCTCGCCCGCACGCCTGCCGACCGCCAGAGCACCCTGGGTGATCCAACGGATGATCTCTTCCTTCAGCGAGAAGGAGGGTCGCGAGCTCGTGGAGGATTTTCGGTCCAACACCTTGAGCTCCGGTCCCGGCAACCTTTTCAACAGCTCCTCGAAGGCGAAGAAGCTCTTCAATCTCGCCGGCACCCTCATGGAGAAGCTCTGTGAGGCTGCCGAAATGCACGACGTCATCCTCGCGGCGCTCTATCGGGCGGGAAACCCCTACATGGAGGAGGGGAAATCCGCGATTGCGGTCATGAAGTTCTACGAGTTCCACAACAAAAAAAAGGTGGCCGCCTGGAAGCTCCGGCCCCTCGCCGAGGCCGTCTACCGAGACTTCATCGTCAAGAAGATAGGCGGCGGCTCCTGCGACCACTGCTCGGCCTCTGTCTTCCTCCGGCTGGCCGAGACCTATCCGGACCAACAGATTGAGATCATCCGGTATCAGCCCAAATCGACGGAGGACTATGAGATCCAGGCCCCGGAATGGGTGCCTTGGCATCGGAGCGTCCGGATCCGATCGGACAAGGAGGAAGGCTATGTCCTGGATGCCTGGTGGCCCGGTGGCAAGGTCGAGAAATTCGACGAGAAGAGCTACACGAATCTCGAATCGGTGGTCTCCTGGGATAAAGACCAGCAGGATTTCGTGAAAGCTCTCCGGGTTGAGCTCGAGATCCTCTATCTGCAGGTGATGGAGATGAAGAAGTTGGAGATCTTCCTGAAGGAGGAGACGGATGAGGTCAAGACCTACTGGACGATCGAGAAAAAGAATCTTTGATCCGGCCTCTCCGAGCCCTGTCGCCTTTTCTTCGCGGATTTCGATTTCCTGGGAAGACGGCGCGATTCTCGACGGTCGCTGCCGGCCGGCGCCTTCGCCAACATCATGGCTTCATGCCACTGACCGTGACTCTCGACCCCGATGTCGCCGAGCGCATCGAGCAGGAGGTCTACCGCGAAGGAAAGCCGGCTCAGATCTTCGGGTCGCCGGATAGAGCGCCAAGCGCCCCCGGCGGCGCACGCGTGGTACCATCTTCTCCGGGAGAAGAGAGAGACTTATGGACGTTCTGCTCCAGGTTCCGGCCGACATCGTCGAGAGGCTCCAAGGCCGTTTGGAGGATCTCCCGCGCCATGCCCTGGAGTCTCTCGCTGCGGATTTCTATCGCGCCAAGCTGTTGACCGCCGCGGAGGTCCAGCGGATGCTCGGCTTCCGGACCCGCTGGCAGACCGATGCCTTCCTTAAGGAGAAAGAGGCTTACTTGCGCTACTCCGCGGCAGATCTCGAGCGGGATATCGAGACATTGTCCAAGCGTTCAGACCGGTGAAAGCTGTCTCCGACACCTCTCCGATCTCGTATCTGCTGATGATTGGTGAAGCCGAGATCCTACCTATCCTGTACCAGCGGCTCTTGATCCCCGAGGCGGTGGCGACAGAGCTCAAGAATCCAGACGCGCCTCCTGTTGTAAGAGGCTGGATGGCGATGCCTCCAGCCTGATTGGAAATCCACACTGTGATATACCATCACCCTCCCGCGAGGCAGAGTCAGTAAGGTGTAGAATGTCACGATGGCTATGTTACGACGGAGATGGACGCTGGGGTCGCGCTGTGGTGACCACGCCGATCAATTCGCGTACGACGCTTTTCTGAGTAGTGAATGGGCCGACCACGGCCTCCTTCTCTGAGGCTCCTCTTTCACGAATTCGTCTGGCGCACGAACTTGAGGGTAGGGAAGAAGTGAACACACCTCATTAGACAAGCTCTTTGAGCGAGAGGCGGAGGCAATTACGATGGTCACGGTCGAGCTCGTCAAGAAGTATGCATCATCTTACCTAGGAACTTTCATCGCGACACTCATTGCGCCGTCGCGTGTCGCACTCTTCTATGCCATTGTACCCCCCAAATCTGATCGCATCATTTCCAGCGAGCTGAGCATACCGGCAATTGCGGATATCCACCTTCGAGATGAACTTGCTGTTTACGTTGTGGCGAACGTCGTTGTTGGGTTTGCCGTTTCTTCCGCAATACCCGGACGAGAGGGCATGCAACCTGTTTTCGTTGCGGCGACTATTTCTGTGGCGCTGTGGTCTATCGTCGCGTTCTTGACACACGTCGTTGTACTTGCGCTTCGGGCGCAAAACGCCCGCCTTCTGACTACGTTTAGCTTGTCAGTCCACCTTCTCAGTACGATCTATGTTGTCGCGAGCATCGTGACTTTCATACTATGCGCGGTGGAGCGCGTGGTCGCCCCAGCGAACACGGCGTTATCCTACGGTGTCGTATGGCCTGAGCTCTGGTCGCCGCTCATCCAGTCTCTGATGTGGGTCGTCTATTTGCCGGCAACCATTGGCGGTACGTACCGCTTTGGTTGGGCGCGTCGAATCGGCCTTGCTATACTTCCAACCTCGTTGGCGTCCGTTCTCTCCGCGGCGGCGCTCTTTTTTCTGGCCCTCGTCGCGATGTCGGCTCGTAGCTGCTAGTCTCCTATCGCAGCAGCTTAAGCCCGAAGCGCAAGGCTAGCCAATTGTCCGCAAATCTTGCGTAGTCATCGTCAGTGCTTTGTTTCGGTGGTCAAATCCGTAGGCGTCGAAAAATGGCGATGTCGAACGCGTCCGGCGGCCAGCCGTGGTGGCAGATGCTCTGCCTGGCCGAGGCGATCATCCCGGCATAGGGGGATGTAGGCCGGCTCCAGGCGGGAGCGACTACGCGACGCCCTGGGCGAGCGCGGCTTCACCTGCTTCCTTGATGAGGCGGAGATCCAGGCCGGCGACGAACTGAAGAAGACCCTGGTGCAGTCGCTCCACGGGAGCGCCACGCTGGTAGTCGTCGGCACGCCGAAGGCCGCCGCCTCGCGGTACGTCCGCCTGGAAATCGTGGAGTTCGAGCGGACTGGGCGGCGTATCACTCCCATCCGATTCGGTGAGAATGACACGGCCGCTCCGTGGGCCGAAATCCGCGGGGACCCGCTCGTCTGGATCGATGAGCCGGCCGAGGCGGAGTCGCCCAGTCCATCGGTCGTGGAGAAGATCGACCGATCGTTCGAGTACGCGAAACGCAATACCGTCCGCCGCCTGCAGGCGCTCGCCACCATCGTCTTAGTGGTCGCTGTCGCCCTGGCGGTGACCCACCAATCGTCTGGCACCCGCCTCAGCAAGCACCCGCCTCACCAATCGCCTGGCACCTAATCGGCAGATCTGAAGAATCTACGAAGAGGGAGCGGTAGGTTAGCGCCTAGGGCTGCCGGCCTCTCACTTAGTTCCCAGGATCACAGTCGTTGTACTGCTCCCAGTACGGTGAGATCGCCCCCCATACGTTCGGGGAGCAGTCGCAGTGGGTGCCGTTTTCGCCGATGACGGGACCATCAATGTAGCCTTGATAGTAGATGGTGCAAACTCCACAAGCCGGGAGAGCCTCGATTTTCGGCGGTGCAGCGAACAGCAGCGCGAAGGTCATGAGAACCAAAGCCATCACCAGGAGAAGGGACTTGTGGATCAATCTGATCCTAGCCATGTTTTGCTCCTTCCTCTCATCTTGAGAGAGATATGGATCTAGCGCCATCATTGCACAAGTATTCGCAAAAATCAACAAATTCTGTCCAGTCCTGATGAAACGTGGCATTGGATTTCCGCGTAGGGAGGAGTCGGTCCACCGCAGGAGGGCCCCACCATGCAAGACCTCATCTATGGCTTCCGTCGCATCCTAAAGAGCCCGGCGTTCAGCGCCACCGTCGTCGCCACCCTCGCCTTGGGGGTCGGAGCGAACACCGCGCTCTTCAGCGTCATCGACGCGGTGCTGCTGCGCGCCCTGCCCTACGCGGCGCCGGACCGGCTGGTCACCGTCGAGCACCACTACCCCTCGCTCAACACCTGACCGGGCTGGGCGAGCCGCGGCGGCTCACCGGCGCCGTGGTCACCGGCCGCTTCTTCGGCACCCGCCACCAACTGGGTGGCACCTATCGGATGAAGGAACGCCGCGGGCGGCCGCGCTGAGGGCTGCAGCCGGTGTTCGGCGTCGTGCCGTGGATGATCGGCTGCATGGCGCCGATGGTCGGCGCGCAGGGTATCGGTCACCGGCTGCATGCCGCTGATGACCGGTGAGCAGAGTGTCGAT
>DASQPA010000129.1:0-2041 GCA_035644215.1 Thermoanaerobaculia bacterium | reverse complement strand
GCCGCCTGGGCTTCGAACAACTGGTGGATCGCGGCCTCCCGCGGGTAGTCGGCGGCGGTGTCGTTCCAGCCTTCGAGGATCTGCCGCCGCTCGTCGGCGTCGAGCAGGGGCAGCTCGGAGACCGCCGTCCCCGGGGCGGCGACCACGGCGGCGAGGAGCGTCTGGAAGTGCTTCGCCATCCGCACGATGGTCGCTTCGTCGAAGAGGTCGGAGTTGTACTCGAAGAAGCCGCCGAGACCGTCCTTCCCCTCCGAGAGCGAGACCAGGAGGTCGCCGCGCGAGGTGCGGTTGTCGATCCCCGGGACCGAGATCGTCAAGCCGGGGAGAGCCGACGGGCCGGCCGCCCCCGCTCGTTGGAGATGATGGAGGACGAAGAAGACCTGGAACAGCGGGTTGTGGGAGAGGTGGCGCTCGGGCCGCAGCTCCTCGACCAGCTGCTCGAAGGGGAGGTCCTGGTGGTGGTAGGCACCGAGCGCCGCCTCCCGCACCCGCGTGAGGAGCACGCGGAAGTCGGGCTCACCGGAAAGATCGGTGCGCAGGACGAGGATGTTGGCGAGGAAGCCGATCAAGCCTTCGAGCTCGCCCCGGTTGCGGCCGGCGATCGGCCAGCCGACGAGCACGTCCTCCTGCCCGGCGTAGCGGCCGAGGAGGACGTTGAAGGCGCCCTGGAGGGCCATGAAGAGGGTGCTCCGTTCGCTGCGCCCGAGGTTGCCCAGGGCCTGGACGAGCGACCCCGGCAGCTGGAGATAGCAGCGGGCGCCCCGCGCCGTCTGCACCGGCGGCCGCGGCCGGTCGTGGGGAAGCGAGAGGACGGCGGGTGCGCCCGCCAGCTGGCGCCGCCAGTATTCGACCTGGCTCGCCAGCACCGGTCCGGCGAGCCAGGTGCGCTGCCAGACGGCGAAGTCGGCGTACTGCACCGGCAGCTCGGCGAGCGGCGCCGCCGTCTCCTTCACCAGGGCGCCGTAGAGGAGCGCCAGCTCGCGCACGAAGATGCCGATCGAGACGCCGTCCGAGACGATGTGGTGGATGGTGAAGTGGAGCAGCAGGTCTTCGTCGGCGAGACGGAAGAAGAAAGGCCGCAGGAGCGGCCCCTTCCCCAGATTGAAGGGGAGGACCGACTCGGCGATCAGCCGCGCCACCGCCTCGGACAGGCGCACCGTCTCGGGCAGCCCGCCGAGATCGACGACTGGCGGCAGCGGTAGAGATCGAGGCGGGGCGATCACCTGCACCGGCTGGCCGTCCGGACCGGCGGCGAAGGTGGTGCGCAGCGACTCGTGGCGGCGGACGATGGCGGCCAGGGCCTCGCCGAGGCGCGGCAGGTCGACCGGCCCCTCGAAGCGGATCGCCACCGGGATGTTGTAGGCCGGGCTGCCGGGGAGGAGCTGGTCGAGCACCCAGAGGCGCTGCTGGGCGAACGAGCAGACCAGGCCGGTGGCGAGGGAACCCTCGCGGGGCACCGGCAGCACCGGGGGAACGACGAGCCCCTCGGCCGCCCGCAGGGCCTGCTCGGCGGCCGCGGCAAGGCCGGAGACCGTCGGCCGTTCGAAGAGGGTGCGCAGGGGGAGCTCGACTCCCAGCGCCTCGCGCAGGCGAGAGATCACCTGGGTGGCCAGGAGCGAATGGCCGCCCAGGTCGAAGAAGTTCTGCGCCGAGCCCACCCGGTCGCGGCGCAGCAGCTCGGCCCAGATCCCCGCCACGATGTCCTCGACCGGCGAGCCGAGGTCCGAGCCGGCGCCCGAGGCGGCGGGGTCCTCGGGCGGCTCGATGCGCGCCAGCGCCCGGCGGTCGACCTTGCCGTTCAGGGTGAGCGGCAGCTCGTCGAGGAGCACCAGGGCGGCCGGCACCATGTACTCGGGGAGCGTCTCCTTCAAGTGCGAGCGCAGCTCGTCGACGGTCACCGGCTGGCCGGGGGCGGCCGAGACGTAGGCCACCAGCCGGCGACCGCCCGGGTCGTCGCGGACCAGGACGACGCAGTCGGCGACCGCCGGATGCTGCGCCAGGACGGTCTCGATCTCCCCCGGCTCGATGCGGAAGCCGCGGA
>DASQPA010000128.1:0-25023 GCA_035644215.1 Thermoanaerobaculia bacterium | reverse complement strand
GTTGTACAGGTACAACGTCACGTTTACACGGTGCAACGACTCGTTGTACTGGTTCAACGGCTCGTTGTACCGGTGCAACGCCTCGTTGTACAGGTACAACGTCACGTTTACACGGTGCAACGACCCGTTGGACCGGGGGTGGCAGCGGCTTCTGGAGGAGAGGGAGAGCAAGAGGAGGGAAAAACTCCGGGGGCGTGGTGGGCACGCCCCCGGAGTGCTGCGGCTACATTCTTAGGAGTGGCTGGCAGGATCCGACGGGGCCTTCGGGGTGGTGACGACGGTGGCCGCCGGGGTCGTGGACAGCTCAATGGCGGGCGCCGGCGGGGTGGCCGGGGTGTTGGCGCGACCGCGGAACACCTTCACGTTGAACTCGGTGAGCTTCGGCGATGAGGGACCGTAGTGCTGCCGGACCGCCTGGCGGAGCAGGGCCGCCAGACGCTGGCCTTCGATGATCGTCGTCTGGAGCTGCTGCGAGGCCGTCTGCTTGGTGGCCCGGCTGGCGGCCTGCTGCTTCTTGATCCCTACCGCCTGGGCGAGAAGCGCCGCGAGTTGGGTGCGCGGGATCTCCAGATGGGGCAGGTCGGCGGCATTGGCGTCGAGCGGCGCCAGGATGCGCTGCCAGTCGCCGAGCTTGCCGGCGTAAGTGGTCTCCCGCTGCTTGACCTTCTTCTTGTCCGTCGGCGGCGGGGTGGGAGTGGGGGTCGGGTTCGGGCTGGTGCTCATTTGGCTCTCCTTCGCTTTTGGTTTAAGCTACGGAGCTGTCCCTCTTGGACGCGCCCGGTTCCTCCGCATGAGAATACCGGGCGCTCTCCGTAGTCGGTTACGGGTACTACCGTTGCCGGGAGGAGGGCTCCCCTGGCAGGGAGCTCTCCTCCACCTTCTCTGCACTTCTGCGTTACGTCTGCGCGGACGAATCCCACATCGGCCCTCCTGGGGAGCGGCGTCCTGGTCCGGGCTCCGTGCCCGGGAGACCGGGGTTCCTCCCCCCGGTCCTCTCGCTCCAATGGGCAACATGGTATTCATCTCCAGGGAGAAGTCAAGGGTTTGTTGCCGAAAAAACACGCCAAGGTGGACCTAGGGAAGACGGCGGCTCCTGTAAGTCCAGATCCTGCCGTCTTTACCGCCGGGGCACGACCTGTAAACTCGGGGAGTCGCCTGTCGCGGCCGCGCTCAACCCCAAGGGATACCGAGGCCGCTTTGCGGCAGTAGCAGGCGGAGAGCGCCCCAGGCGAGGAGGCTGCCGAGGACCCCGGCCGACAGGGGCCTGGCACCAATCGGCACCTATCGGCTGGCACCTATCGGGCGCGTTTGACAGGGCTGATCCAGGGCGATACCGTTGAGAACGAACCAGCCCAGAGCGAACCTTCGGGAGACCCCATTGCCGTGAGCTCCGCCGACGAGGTCGAGGTGTTCCGCAGCAAAGTCCTCTTCGAGGCCGAGATGATCGCCGGCACGCTCGAGGAGGAGGGCATTCCCAACTTCCTGCGGCGCGAGATGGCGAACGGCCTCCAGCTCACCATGATGGAGACGACGGCCCCTCCCGGCCAGTCGACCGTGGTCTTCGTACCGCGGGAAATGGCGGCGCGGGCGCGGGAGGTCATCGCTGGCTTCCAGGCCCCCGGAGCCTCCCTGGAGGCCACGGGAGAGGATGCGATCGAGCCCTCGTCCCCCGGTCAGCCCAAGCGAGGGGCACGGAACTTCGCCCGCGTCCTCCTGTTCCTGATCTTCATCCCGTTTCTCATCGGTGCGATTGGCATCCTGGTCGGCCTGATCCGGGGATTCTGAGATCCGCCGGCGCACCTTCCCGGAGGAGCACGCATGCCCACCCGCATCAACGACCGCCTGCAGGCGCTCGGTATCGAGCTGCCCATCCCCAGCACCCCGGGGGCGAACTACGTCCCCTTCGTCCGCACGGGGAACCTCCTGTTCCTCACCGGCCAGCTGTCGCAGTGGAACGGCGAGCGCCGCTTCGTCGGCAAGCTGGGCCGCGAATTCGGGATTGCGGAGGGGCAACAGGCGGCCCGACTCTGTGCGCTCAACGTCGTCGCCCACCTCCGGGCGGCGCTCGACGGCGATCTCGACCGGGTGGCGCGCTGCGTCCGGCTCGCCGGCTTCGTCAACTCGACCCCCGATTTCACCGGCCAGTCGCAGGTGATGAACGGCGCCTCGGACGTCTTCGTCGAGATCTTCGGCGACGCCGGCCGCCACGCCCGCATGGCCGTGGGGGTGAGCGCGCTCCCCTACGACGTCGCGGTCGAGGTGGAGGGGATCTTCGAGGTTTTCGAAACAGGAGCTAAACCATGAGTGACATCGATCGCTTTCCCCCCACCCTGCGCGTCGGCATCCTGGTGTTCGACGGCTTCGAGCCGCTCGACGTGTGGGGCTTCACCGAGGCGTTCACGATCTCGCGCTTCATCGGGACGAGCTATGCCAGCCCGCCGCCCTACCCGTTCGAGGTGGTGCTCATCTCCAACCAGCGCAAACCGGGCCGTACGGGTGCGACGGCGCCCGCGCCGGTGAAGAGCTTCAACGGTCCGCGGGTGGCCCCGGATTATTTCCGCGACGAGGCGCTCGAGCAGAAGCTCGACGTCTTGATGATCCCCGGCGGCCAAGGAACCCGCGACCTGCTCGACGACCAGCACCCGAAGGAGAAGCGGGCGCTCCTCGACTGGGTGCGGGCGATGGACGGGCGGGTCCAGCTCATGACCTCGGTGTGCACCGGCGCCGCAGTGCTCGCGGCCACCGGGCTCTTAGACGGCAAACCGGCGGCGACGAATCACCAGGCCTTCGGGTGGGTGGCCGGCTTCGGCCCGCGCGTGCAGTGGGACAACGTCTCGCGCTGGGTGGACGCGGGCCACTACGTCACCTCCGCGGGTGTTTCCGCCGGCACCGACATGGCCTTCTATCTCGTCAAGCGCCTCGCCGGCCGCGCCGTCGCCGAGGTTGCGGCGACGGGCGCTGAATACGACTGGCACCGCAACCCCGAAGATCCCATCTGCTATCCGCAACAGGCGGCGGTGCCGAGCACTACGGGTTCGGCTTGAGGGAGGGCGGCCTCGTCCGGCCCTCCATGCCTGCCGGGCGCCGCAGGTGGCTGAACCGCGGGCGGGAGGGGGGGATCCAGGTAAGAGTCAGGAGCTTTACGGGAGAGTTAGGGAGACGGCGGCTGTATCTGGCAGCGCAGGCGCCGTGCCTGGCAGCGCAGTCGCTGTGCCTGGAAACAGCGTCAAGTCAAGGATCTCAGGCGTTGTGGAACCCGGTACTATGCCGGTGACGCAGTTCGACAGCGGTCGAAACGTGCCTTCGGCGCCGGTCAGTCGGTCATTATAGGCCCGAATCGCCAGACTCGGCCGCGAAACACCTGGGAGATCGTACGGCGGGAGGGGGCCTACCCGGAGGACCGGGACGAGCACCAGTTCTTCGTACCGCCGCGGGCGCGCTGGCCGCGACTCCAGAAGGTGGCGACCGGGATCGGCGAGGAGCTCAACCGGCTCCCGGCTGGTGCAGCACGAAGCGCCTGGCATCTCTGAAGCGGGGACCTAGGTGACCGGCGACGCTCCTTTTGCTGGTAGAATGATGTCGCCTTCACGACAGTCGGCAGTTCGCACATGATGCTCAGGCACGTCCAGCGCGTTGAGAACTGGGTCTCGCTCCGGCACGCCGGCAGGAATGCCCCTATGCTTGCCATGCTCGTCTTCCTTCTGATTTGCGGGAACGGCATTGGCTGCAAGCAGCTAGTCCTCTCATCTGGAGGGTCTGCATCACGGGGCCAGATGAGCCCCGAGGAAGTCCGGGCGGATCTCGAGCGGGCTCTCGACCAGATTAAACAGGCCTCGAAGGAGTCGGAAAAGATCCGTACGACGCTCTTCAACGATAGCCTAGAGCAGGCCCGCTCCATCTACTGCAGCACGGTGAAGATCGCGCAGCTCAACAATCAGATCGACGCCGTACCGTCGCTACGCAAGATGTTCGCCCGCCAGAGGTTTGCAACTCTCCAGGGCGACTATACGGTCAGTATCCCAGCCGCGAAGGCGTATGGAATTGTTCAAACACATGGCGAGATGAACGATTACGATTACAGGTGTGACGAGAGTTACTCGAAACCCGTTCCAGTCAGTCCGGAGGCGCGGCGGATCGAGGCCCGGGCTTTCGCTGAAGAGATCGCAATCTCCGTCCGACGGCTGAACTTCTACGCCGAGAAGCTACCTCAGATTGAGATCAATGCCAGCACTGTCACCGCCCTAGGGGTCAAGCTCCGCAAGCTCTCGGAAGAGGTGAGATCGATACCCACCAGCCCGAGCTGGCGGTGAATAGTTTGCACAGCTACCAGGAGGCATTGAATACGGCGACCCAGTCGATCGATGGGTTACGCCACCAGCTTTCGGTCTCCCTGTCGGTGAGTCCGGCTGAGATCGATCAGATCCTACAAGGTTTCTAGGCGGCGGTGAGGAGGAAGACGATGAGCACATTCACGATCCAGCATACGGCGGCCTCGATCCTCTTGATCCTCGGAGTCGGCCTGATCCTGGCTACCCTGTGGTTCTTGGGGCCTGCGGTGCTGTTCCTGGGGCTTATTGCCCTCGTCGGTAGCCTATTTGGGGGGCACCTCCACTTCGACCCTAGAGTAAGCTGGGCCGTTTGGGTGATCGTCGCTGTCGGCCTCTGGTATTTCGTCCGCTACTCACGCAAGCTCGGTGCCTCACGGTTCGCCTGGCTCGGCTTGGCGCTCATCGCTGCAAGTCTTCTGGCCTTTGCCTTCTCCGATCCTAGAATCGAGCCGCTTACCCGCTCCGAAAGCTGCTTCGGAATTTTCGGCGAGCCGCGGTGCCTGGTGCCGGTGGGGCTCGCAGCCTCCGGTGGAAGGGTCTACCGCATTCGGAGTGCCTACCAGGTTCCTCGAGGTGTCCGTCTCTACGCGCCGGATGGGAGCGTCCTACGCTTCGCCACTGCCGCGGACCTTCGGTGGGTAAATCTAGCCCTGGGTCGGGCCTATTCCCTCCAGACGGGTGATTGTTTTACTCCCGAAGGAGTGTCACGCTACCTTTACCGAGAGGTCCCGTGGCGAGGAGGTGTTGGGTATGTCGTCTACCGGTCGAACGGTGAACTGACCGGCCTCGCGAGTACTCCCTATGATCCGGAGGGGAAGCCACTCAAACTTCTTACCTTGGATGTGGCGGCAAGGATCGGGACCTGGGAGGCGCAAAACCCTGGTGCCGGCGCCTTGCTCGCTGGGCAATGAGTAGCTTCGGGTTGGAACGCGCCATACTGATATTTCAGATGGACGCAGTCAGGCTGAGGCAGATCTTCAAGAGGCTCAATCAAGTCTCTCGGGTATCCGATGGAGCCGCGCATTCGTGGGGAGCCTTTTATGAACGGGGATCTCGACCGGCCGTCGCGCTGGCAGCCTGTGCTCGAGCAGATGTTCGAGGAGTTGCGCTCCGGGGCGCCGCGGGCTGAGGTGTACTGGGCACAGCAGCTGGCGTTCGGGCCCGTGTTCTTCTCCGCCGTCGTTCTCGCGGTGCGAGACGGTGCGATCCCGCCGAACAACCTGGAGCTCCTCCGGCGGGCGGTCCCTCTCGCGCTCTCGCTGCTCGGAGCGTTGCCCGACGGCAGCGACGGGCACCCCGCCCGCCTGCTCGTGCTGGCGCGCCGGCAAGCACAGGCCCTGGCCCTGGGCCGCCGCCAACACCTCGTCAGGCTTGCCGCACGTCTCGGCCTGGAGATATCGAGCCCACCGTACGACCCCGTACCCGGCCGGCTGCAACGGCCCTATGAGTTGATCGGTTGGAATCCTCCCCGGCCCAACGCTTAACCACGAAACGGGAGCCTTGAGCGGCGGAGGCGGCTCAGGCAGCCGCTCCAGCGGCAAGAAAACGGAGGCTCGAAAAGACGGCCAGCCTCAAGCGCCTGCTTCGGCCGCATCGTCGGTTCCAAACAGAAGCGCGATCCCCTTGAGAACTTCGCGCAAGCGGGCAGGTCCGAGAGCTCCAACCCGTGCGACGAGTCGACTCCGGTCGACGGTGCGAAGCTGAGAGATGTTGATGACGCTGGCAAGCAAGAGGCCGGCCTCACCACGTCGGAGACGAACATTCCCCGGCATGGCTGCCAGTCGAAGATTGGAAGTCACTGCCGCGACGACGATGGTGGAGATGGCGCTACGGTTGAACCGATCGTGCTGCACCACCAGGGCAGGGCGGCGCCCTGCCGGTTCCGAACCCTCGGGAGCGCCGAAGTGAAGCCAGTACACCTCTCCCTGGCGGATCACCAGCGCTCGTCGCTCCAGTCGGTCCCGACCCGATCCAACTCGCTCGCCGTGTGAGTCTGCTCTTGAGCGATCTCGCCATGGGCGAAGAGCTCGTTCAGACGCCGTGTGACCTCGGCATCGCGGCGCGCACGGACGGCCTCTTGGAGCACGCGGGTAACGAATCGATTCCTCGACTCACCGCGCGATTGTGCCGCGCGGTCAACAGCGGAAAGGAGGTCGTCAGGGATTGCGATCGCGGTCTTGTGTAAAGGCATGAGTACTCCCAGTGGTAGCGGCGATAAGAATACCACGGCTGCGGAAGGTCGGCGAGGGCGGCCCGCCTGGCCGCGCCGTCCGCCGTGGCAGGGAAATCCATCGGCCAAGAAAAAACCTCCTGGCGTCGCCACCAGGAGGTCCGGTTGCACGCGTCTGCTGAAACCTACTCGGAGCGCAACGCCACGATCGGATCGACCTTGGTCGCCCGCCGTCCGGGGAGGTAGGCGGCGAGGAGGGCGATCGCGAGGAGCCCCAGGGCGACCCCGACGAAGGTCAGCGGATCGGTCGAGGCGACGCCGTAGACGAGTGAGGCCATCACCTTGTTGAAGACGAAGGCGAGGACGAGCCCGAGGACGACGCCGACGCCGGTCAACTTCCCGGCCTCGCCCAGCACCAGCCCGAGCACCCCTTCCGGCTTCGCTCCGAGCGCGATCCGCAGGCCGAGCTCGCGCGTTCGCTGGACGACAGAGTAGGCGGTCAGGCCGTAGATTCCCACCGCCGAGAGCACCAGGGCGAGGAGGGCGAAGAGGCCGAGGAGGAGCAGGCTGAAACGGCGGTTGGCCACCGAGTCGTCGACCAGCTTCTCCAGGGTGCGGACGTTGGTCACCGGCTGGTTGCGGTCGACCTCGTGCACGGCGGCGCGGGCGGCGTTGGCGATCGAGCGCGGATCGCCGGACGTGCGCACGACGACCATCAGCTGGTTCGGCATCAGGGGATCGGGGATCTGCGCCGGCGGCTCATAGATCTGCGGCCGGAAATCGGCGCTCAACCCCGAGTGGCGGACGCTGCCGGCGATCCCCACGACCGTGATCCACTGCTGGGAGCGCGGCGAGCGGCGGAAACGCTTGCCGAGCGGGTCCTCCTTCGGCCAGTAGGTCTGCGCCATCGCCTCGTCGATCACCGCCACCTGCTGGCTCTCCTTGGTGTCCCCCGGCGCGACGTCACGCCCCCGCTTGAGCGGGATGCCCATCGTCGCGAAGTAGCCCGGGAAGGTGGTGTGCCATTCGCCGAGGGTGACCTCGTCCGGCTTCGGGATGGGCCGCCCCTCGATCAGGATGGGGGCCATGCTCTCGATGCCGGTCAGCGGCAGCTCGGAGGTGACGCTCGCGTGGGTCACCCCCGGCAGCGCCTTCAGCCGGTCGATCAGCTTGTCGAAGAAGGGGGCGCGCTGGGGCGGCTGGTAGTGGTCGGGAGGCAGGTCGATCTCGAAGGTGAGGACGTGGCCGCTCTTGAAGCCGGGATCGACGGCGAGCAGGCGGACGAAGCTGCGCAGGAGAAGCCCGGCGCCGATCAGCACCAGCACCGAGACCGCCACCTCGAGGACGACGAGCGCCTTGCGCGTCAGCCGGCTGCGTACCGTGCCGGCGCCCGCCCGCGTCCCTTCGCGGAGCGACTCGGCGAGGTCCGGCCGGGTCATCTGCAGGGCGGGGACGAGGCCGGCCAGGAGGGTCGTCACGACACAGAGGAGGAGGGTGAAGCCGAGCACCCGGAGGTCGAGCGAAGCGGTCGTCGCGCCGGCATAGTTGGCCGGCACGTAGGCGGAGAAGGCGCGCAGGCCGACGACGGCGAGGACGACCCCGAGGACGCCGCCGATCAGCGACAGCAGCCCGGCCTCGGTCAGCAGCTGCCCGATCAAGCGGGAACGGGCGGCGCCGATGGCGGTGCGGACGGCGATCTCGCGCTGCCGCGAGGCGGCGCGGGCGAGGAGGAGGTTGGCGACGTTGGCGCAGGCGATGAGCAGCACGAAGCCGACCGCCGACCAGAGGATGAGGAGCGCCGGCCGGTTGTCGCCGGTGATCTCCTGGGTGAGCGGAACGAGACGGGCGGTCCACCCCTTGTCGGTGTTGGGATAGGCCTGCTCCAGGCGCTGGCAGATCGCCTTGAGCTCGGCCTCGCCCGCCGCCACGCCCACTCCCGGCTTGAGCCGGCCGACCACCAGGCTGAAATGCGTCTGCCGGTCCTGCCGCATGGGAGCGGGGAGGGCGAGCGGCACCCAGGCGTCGGGCTCCGGGGCGAAGCCAAAGGCGGCCGGCATCTCCGAGCCGCGCGGGAAGGCGAAGCGGGGCGGCATCACGCCGACGATCGTCATCGGGGAGCCGTTGACCGTCACCTTCTTGCCCACCACCTTGGGATCGCCGCTGTACCGGCGCTGCCAGAAGTTGTGCGAGAGGAGCACCGCCGACGGCTGGTCCGTCGCGTCGTCGGCGGGCAGGAGCATCCGGCCGACCTCGGGGCGCGTCCCCAGGAGGGAGGAGAAGTCGCCGGTCACCCGGACGACGCCCATCTGCTCGGGCTCCCCGTCGCCGGTCAGGTTCATGCGGTCGGGCTGCACCATGGCCAGGTGGGCGAAGGAGTGGCTCTCCTTCTGCCAGTCGTAGAACAGGCCGTTGGTCGCCGGCAGCTTGTCCGGGATGCCCGCCGCCTGCGCCATCGGCGGGTTCGAGTCCCAGGCGACGACCAGCTGGCCGGGCTCCTGGAACGGCGGCGGGGTGAGGAGCACGGCGTCGACGATGCTGAAGATCGCCGTGTTGGCGCCGATTCCCAGGGCCAGGGTCAGCACGGCGGCCAGGGCGAGGCCGGGTTGCCGGCGCAGGGCGCGCGCGGCGAGGCGGAGGTCTTGGGTGAAGTGGTTCATAAAATCCCTCTCAAGGTTCCAGTGTCAGGACGCGGCCTCGTGGACCTCGTGCGCGGCGCGGTTGCCGGAGATCAGGGCCCCCTCCATGGTGCGGCCGAGGGCCGAGGTGTGCTCGCCCGCGAAATGGACCCGGCCCTCCGCCTTGGCGAGCTCCGGGATCCAGTCGGTCATCTGCCCCGGCTTCCACCAGGCATAGCCGCCACCGGCCCAGGGGTCGGTGTGCCAGCTCTTCGTGGCGCCGCCCTCGGCGTAACCGCCGAAGCCGGGGTGGAGCTTCTCGAAATTCTCGATCGCGAAGGCGATCTGCTTGTCCTCGTCCATGGCGGAGACCGGGATCGCCTCGACGCCCCGGATGTGGGATTCGAGGACCGAACGGGGCCCCTGGTCGGCGGGCCGGTCGATGGGCTGCTCGCTGACCAGCTTGATCGGCAGATCGGTGATGCTGTTGCCGTTCTCGCCGGCGTCCACCCAGAAGCGGCGCCGGGCCTGGACGAAGATGCGCGAGACCGGAGTGTACTCCAGCTGCTCGAAGATCTGGCGCTTGCGGGCCGGGAGCGCCGGGGTGAACTCGACCCGCCGGAGCACCGGGCAGGGCGCGGTGCAGATCAAGTGGTCGGCTTCGAGCGTCTGCTCCTCGCCGCGCTGCTTGAAGACGGCGCGCACCTTCGTGCCCTCCTGGACGATCCGGGTCACCGGTGTGCCGTAGTAGATCCGCTCGCGCAGCGATTTCGCGAAAGCGTCGGTCAGCCGGTCGGTGCCGCCGTCGAGGAAGAGCTGGGCGCCGCTGCCGAGGTTGAAGAGGGCGAAGTCCGAGGCCATCCGGTGGAGGGCGGAGACGGTCCGCCAGCCGTAGCCGACGCCCACGATCGAGGAGAGGAGCTCGACCGCTTCGTCCGACGCCCCCAGGCCCTTCAGGTAGTCCGCCAGCGTGGCCTGGTCGAATTTCTTGAACCGCTGGAGGTCCCAGGCGGGATCGGTGGGATCGCCGAGCTCCTTGGCCGGGCTGTTCAGGTACTTCTGGACCATGCCGCCGATGCCCATCTTCTGCTCCTCGGCGGAGAGGTTGAATGGCAGGTCGGACTTGACGCCCGGTTTGATCACCAGGCGCTTGCCGCGCAGGTGGAGGATCGTCGAGAGGGGGAGGCGCGGCGGCGAGGTGGTGGCTAAGTTGAAGAGCTTGACGTAGCGCATCATCTGCCGGTAGGCCTCGGTGAAATCCATCGCGCCAGCGTCGACGAAGAGTCCGTCGGAGAACGGGCTGCGCAGCGTCAGGACGCGCCCCCCGGCGCGGGTCTGGGCCTCGAGCACGGTGACGTCGTGACCCCAGGAGGTGAGCTCGTAGGCGGCCGAGAGACCGGCCAGGCCGGCGCCGACGACGATCACCTTCCGCGGGTGGGTGGTGCGTGCCGGCGGCGGAGCGTCGGCCACCGACGTTGCCGGTGTGGCCGGCGTGGCGGCGGAGGCCAGGCGGGGGAGGGCGGCGACGGCCGGCAGGGCCAGGGCGGACCGGGTCAGGAAGGCGCGGCGGGTCAGATGTGAAAAGTACCCCATGACACTCGACTCCTCATCTCATCTCCCGGGGTCGCGCTCGGCGGCCCCGGGCAAAGGGTTGGATCATCGCCCCTTGGGGGCGGCCCCGGCGCCGGGGCTCGCGACCTCGCCGAAGTAGGCCTCGGGGACGCCGCTCCGGCCGTCGGTCCACACCGCGAAGGTGCGGTTCCTGACCGCGAAGACCCCCAGGTAGTCGCCGAAATTCGAGAACAAGAAGTTGAGCGGATCAAACTGCGTGGCGCACCAGTTGGTGGTTTCGGTGGTGAGGCGGACCGGCGGGCCGAAGTGGGCGCCGCCGTCCTGCGACTGGACGCGGTAGAGGTCGACGAGCGAGCTCGCCTTGCCGGCGCGGAAGCGGCCGCTCATCAGGACCATCCGGCAGTCCTCGCCGGCCGGCCGCTCCTGGCTCTCGGAGTAGACCACGTCCACCCGCCCCCCCGGCTCGACCGCCACCGAGGGCCACAGGCGTTTGACGCCGGTCGGCGGCACCGGCGGGGCGAGCGGCACGGGCCGGCTCCAGCTCTCGCCGCGGTCGTCGGAGTAGACGAGGAAGATCTGCGACGAGGTGAGCACCTGTACGTCGACCGGCGCGGTGACCTCGGTCACGGCGCTGGTGTAGGAAACGTAGATCCGCCCCCGGTGGGGGCCGTCCTGGGCCACGGCGATGCGGGGGAAGTCGTTGACCTCGTCGCGGTAGTAGCCGACCGGCGGGTTCTGGCGCATCGAGTTGGCCTCGGCGACGTCCCTGGGCGGGCCGAAGGTCTTGCCGCCGTCGAGCGAGCGGGCCACCCGCTGGGTCAGGGTGCAGGTCAGGTCGTAGATGCCGGGGGTCGCCCCCAAGCTCGGCGTGTAGTTGGTGAAGACCGGCCCGTGCGACCAGCTGACGTAGACCTCCCCCTGGGGGCCCATGGCCATGCTGGGGATCACCTGGAGCGTGCCGCGGGAGCCGCAGGTGGGGTCCTTGGGGTCGGCGGTGACCGTGGTGTCATCGACGCCGACGACGATCCGCTTCTCCCAGGTGACTCCGGAGTCGGGGCTGCGCACGACCTCGATCTGGCCGGCACCGTGGCCGGGGTAGCCGCAGAGGCCGCGCAGGTTGCTGATGGCGACGAAGACGAGACCGCTGCCGTCCTTGGCCGCCAGGATGCTCTGGCTGCGCTGCTGGTCGCCCGGCTGGTCGGGGACGAAGAGGTGGCCGCCGAGCCAGGTGAAGGCGCCGTGGTCGAACCGGCCGCGATAGACCAGGGTGCCGATGAGCTGGTTGGTGGCGACGCTCCGCGCCCGGCTGACGAGGAAATAGGTCGCCCGGTCGGCGCCGCCGCGGTCGAGCCAGGCGTGGCCCGAGGTGAAGGCGCCGTCGACCGGCAGGGGCGATCCGATGTCGACCCAGGTGCGGCCGCCGTCGGTCGAGTAGCCGATCCCGGTCAGCCCCGGGGTGGCGGGCGGCGGGCAGGGGGTCTTCCAGGCCGGGCCGCAGGAGCCGCTGAAGGTCTCCCAGGCCGCCACCAGGTTTTGCCCCTCCTCGTCGCCGGTGATCGCGACACCGAGCCGGCCGAGCAGGCCGTGCGGCCGCGAAAGCTGCGGCGCGTTCATGCGCACGTTCCAGGGCGCCTCGGCAGAGGCGGCGGGCACCACGGCCCCCAACAGGATGAACGCAACCCAACTCCGCGGTGAGACGCTCCGCATGCCAGAATTCCTCCTCAAGTCACGCTTCTTTTCACGCTGCGCACTACGAGCATAGACCAACGAGCCAACGGGGAACAACCCTCGTCCCCATCTTGTTTGTACTCGACGGTAGATCCTCGGATTTCGTATACTGGTTCGTCGCAGGAAATACGACATACGTACATGATAAAGCAGAGCGAATGCAGTATCTGTTCAAATCCCTTGCAGAACCCCGCCAGCCTGGGCGGCGTCCTGCGCGCGCGGGCGGCGGCCGATCCGGAGCACCGTGCCTTCACCTTCCTGGTCGACGGGGAAGGGGAGGAGCGGTACCTCAGCCAGGGTGAGCTCGACCGCCGGGCGCGAGCCGTGGCCGCCCGGTTGCAGCGGCTCGGTCTGGCCGGCGAGCGGGTGTTGTTGCTCTTTCCCCCGGGGCTCGACTACGTGGCGGCCTTCCTGGGCTGCCTCTACGCCGGGGCCGTCGCCGTACCGGCCTACCCGCCGACCGGCAGCCGCGGCCTGCCGCGCCTGACGGCGATCCTCGCCGACTGCGCGCCGCGGCACGTCCTCACCGTCACCGCGCTGCGCGCCATGGTGGAGCGCCTGCTGGGGTCGGCTCCGGAGATCGGCGGCATCGCCATCACGGACCTCGCCGAGGTCGACGAGCGGGAGGCCGACGCCTGGCAGGATACCGGTGTCGGCGGCGACGACCTCGCCTTCCTGCAGTACACCTCGGGCTCGACCAGCACGCCCAAGGGGGTGGAGGTCTCGCACGGCAACCTGCTCGCCAACCAGGCGATGATCCAGGAGGCCTTCGCGACCGCGGAGAGCTCGGTCGTCGTGAGCTGGCTGCCGCTCTACCACGACATGGGGCTGATCGGCGGTCTCCTCCATCCGCTCTACCTCGGGGCGCGCTGCGTCCTCCTCTCGCCGTTCCACTTCCTGCAGCGCCCCGGGCGCTGGCTCCAGGCCATTTCCCGCTACCGGGCGAGCGTCAGCGGCGGGCCCAACTTCGCCTACGACCTGTGTGCCCGCCGGCTCGGCGCAGAGGAGGCGGCCGGCCTCGACCTGAGCCGCTGGCAGGTGGCGTTCAACGGCGCCGAGCCGGTGCGTGCGGAGGTGCTCGACCGCTTCGCCGGCCGCTTCGCCGGCGCCGGCTTCCGGCGTTCCGCCTTCTTCCCCTGCTACGGCCTGGCCGAGGCGACGCTCCTGGTCTCCGGCGGCCGCGACCGCAAAGCGCAGCCGGAAGCCCCGCGGCTCGACCGGCGGGTGGGGTGCGGCCGGATTCCCCAGGGTCTCGACGTGCGGGTGGTCGATCCCCTGCTGTCCGCCGAGTGTCCGCCCGGGGTGGAGGGGGAGATCTGGGTGGCCGGGCCGAGCGTCGCCCGTGGCTACTGGAACCGGCCGGGCGAGTCGGCCGAGACCTTCGGCGCCCGGTGCGCCCCGAAAGAAAGTCAGATTGAGGGCGGCCCGTATCTGCGCACCGGCGACCTGGGGCTCCTCGCCCAGGGCCAGCTCTACGTCACCGGCCGGATCAAGGACCTGATCATCCTCCGCGGCAGGAACCTCTATCCGCAGGACGTCGAGTGGACGGTCGAGCGGAGCCACCCGGCCCTGCGTCCCGGCTGCGGCGCGGCCTTCGCGGTGGAGACCGCGCTCGAAGGGGGAACGGAGGAGGGACTGGCCGTCGTCCAGGAGGTGGACGTGCGCGCCGGTGCGCCCTTGACGGAGGTGGCGGCGGCGATCCGCCAGGCGCTGGCCGAGGAGCACGAGGTGCAGCCCGCGGCGCTGGTCCTGGTCAAGCCGGGGAGCGTGCCCAAGACGACGAGCGGCAAGGTCCAGCGCCGTGCCTGCCGGGACCTTTTCCTCCAGGGCGGGCTCGCGGTGCTCGGGCGGTGGGGAGCGGAGGAGGCGATATCAGCGGGAGCGGGAGCCGAGCGTCGCGAAAGGGGCGCGCTGCTCACCCCGGAAGAGGCGCGGATCGCGGCGCTCTGGGAAGAGGTTCTCGGCCTGCGGCCCGGCAGGGTGGGAGCCCGGGAGAACTTCTTCGCCCTGGGTGGCGACTCGCTGCGCGGCAGCCAGCTCCTGGCCCGCCTGGCGGAGACGACGGGCGTCGAGATCACGATGGACGACCTGTTCGAGGCGCCCACCGTCGCGGAGCTCGCGGCGCACCTGGCCGGGAGAGAGCCGGTCGGCGGGGAGGCCGGCACGCCCCCTTTTCGTCTCCCTTTCCCGCGGGCCGACCGCGGCCGGCCCCTGCCACTCTCCTCGCCCCAGCGACGGCTCTGGTTCCTCGATCAGCTGGAGCCCGGCAACCCGGCCTACAACCTGGCGGTCTCGGTGCGGCTCACCGGCGCGCTCGCCCCCGCCGCCCTCGCCGCGGCCTTGGCGGAGATCGTCCGCCGGCACGAGGCCCTGCGCACGGTGTTCGACGTGGCCGAGGGGGCGCCGGCTCAGAGCGTGCTGCCGGCGGCCCAGGCGATCGACGTGCCGCTCCCCCTCGTCGATCTTTCCGCTCTGTCCAAGGAGGCGGCGGGGAGTTGCGCCGCCGCCCTCGAACGGGAGGGGGCGCGCCGGCCGTTCGACCTCGCCCGCGGACCGCTCCTCCGCGCCCGGCTGCTCCGGTTCCCCTCACCCGCCGCGGGCGAGCACGAGCTGCAGCTCGCTCTCCATCACATCGTCTCCGACGCCTGGTCGATCGGTATTCTCCTGCGCGAGACGGCGGCGCTCTACGCCGTCTTCGCCGCCGGGCGGCCGTCGCCCCTGCCGCCGCTCGCGGTCCAGTACGGCGACTATGCCGTCTGGCTGGAAGGGCGCAGTGGCGACCCGGCGCTCGCCGCCCAGCTTGATGCCTGGCGGCAGCGGCTCGCCGGCAGCCTCCCGGTCCTCGTCCTCCCCGCCGACCGGCCGCGGCCGCCGGTGCAGGGCTACCGCGGCGCCCATACGACCCACCTGCTGCCGTCGCCGCTCGTTGCCGACCTTGCGGCCCTCGCCGCGGCGCACCGGGCGAGCCTCTTCATGGTGCTCCTGGCCGGCTTCCAGGCGTTCCTGCGCCGCCTGACGGCGCAGGAGGACCTGATCGTGGGGACGGCGATCGCCAACCGGGACCGCTCCGAGCTCGAAGGGTTGATCGGGTTCTTCATCAACACCCTGGCCCTGCGCGCCGACTTGAGCGGCGATCCGCCGTTCACCGCCCTGCTCGACCAGGCCAAGGCAACGGCGCTGGCGGCCTTCGCCGGCCGCGAGGTGCCGTTCGAGCGCCTGGTCGACGAGCTGGCGCCGCGCCGCGATCTCTCGCATACGCCCATCGTCCAGGCCATGCTGGTGCTGCAGAACGCGCCGCTCGACGCAACGCCGCCTCCGGGCCTCTCGCTCACCACCCGCGAGGTCGACAACGGCACCGCCCGTTTCGACCTCGCCCTCTCGCTGGCTCCGCTGGCAGGGGGCGGTTTGGCGGCGGTCTGGAAATACAGTCGCGACCTTTTCGACGCCGCGACCGTGGACCGCCTGGCCGGCCACTTCCGGCAGCTCCTCGCCGCGGCCGTGGCCGATCCCGGCTGTCGTCTCCTCGACCTCCCTCTCTTGGGGTCCGCGGAGCGCCACCAGGTGATCCGCGAGTGGAACGCCACTTCGGCTGAGTATCCCAAGGACCTCTGCCTCCACGAGCGGATCGCGGTCCAGGTCCGCCGTACGCCGGAGGAGATCGCGGTCGTCTACGAGGGCGCGCCGCTCACCTACCGCGATCTCGATCTCCGGGCCAACCAGCTCGCCCACCGCCTGCGCCGCATGGGGGTGGGGCCGGAGGTCCTGGTCGGGGTGGCGGTCGAGCGCTCGCTGGAGCTGGTCGTGGGGCTCCTGGGGGTGCTGAAGGCTGGCGGGGCCTACCTGCCGCTCGACCCGTCCTACCCCGCCGACCGCCTGGCCTACATGGTCGAGGACGCGCGGGTGCCGGTCCTCCTCACCCAGGAGCGGCTCCGCGCCGGCCTGCCGGCCGGGGGAGCGGAGGTGCTCTGTCTGGACTCCGGCTGGGCGGAGATCGCCGCCGGGAATCCGCCGGGGTTGGCGCCGGAGGTCGCCGTGGCGCCGGAAAACCTGGCCTATGCGATCTACACCTCGGGCTCGACGGGTAAGCCCAAGGGCGCCGCGCTCTCCCACCGGGGGATCGTCAACCGTCTGCTCTGGATGCAGGAGGCCTATGGCCTGACGGTCGGCGAGGGCGTGCTGCAGAAGACCCCGGCGAGCTTCGACGTCTCGGTCTGGGAGTTCTTCTGGCCGCTCCTGGTCGGCGCCCGGCTGGTGGTGGCGCGCCCCGGCGGCCACCAGGACACCGCCTACCTGGCGGGCCTGATCGCGGCCGAGCGGGTGACCACCCTCCATTTCGTCCCCTCCATGCTCCAGGTCTTCCTCGAGGAGCCGAACCTGCCGGCCTGCACGACTCTCCGGCGGGTGATCGTGAGCGGCGAGGCCTTGCCGCGCGAGCTGGCCGACCGCTTCTTCTCCCGTTTTGGAGCGCGCGGCGATGGCGCCCCCGAGCTTCACAACCTCTACGGTCCGACCGAGGCCTCGGTCGACGTCACCGCCTGGGCCTGCGCGCGGGACGAGGGCGAGCCCTGGCGCGGGGTGCCGATCGGTCGGCCGATCGCCAATCTGCGCATCCACCTCCTCGACGAGGGGGGTACCGCGGCGCCGGTCGGCGTGCCGGGGCACCTCCACATCGGCGGGGAGGGTGGCATCGGCCTCGCCCGTGGCTACCTGGGGCGGCCGGATCTCACCGCAGAGCGTTTCGTCCCCGATCCCATCCCCGGCGCCGAGTCGGGCGGGCGCCTCTACGCCACCGGCGACCTGGCCCGGCTGCGCCCCGACGGCGCCATCGAGTTCCTCGGCCGGCTCGACCACCAGATCAAGATCCGCGGCTTCCGCGTCGAGCTGGGGGAGATCGAGGCGGCGCTCAACGCCCATCCCGCGGTGCGCGAGTCGGTGGTGGTGGCGCGCACAGACGGGACGACAGGCCCGCGGCTGATCGCCTATCTCGTGGCGAACCCGTCGAAACCCTCGAACCCGACGCCGCCGGAACCGGGCGAGCTCGCCGCCGCCCTGGGAGCGCGTCTGCCGAGTCACATGGTGCCGTCGGCCTTCGTCGTCCTCCCGGCGTTCCCCCTGACCCCCAGCGGCAAGGTGGACCGCAAGGCGCTCCCCTCGCCGGAGGAGGGCTCCGGCCAGGCCGGTCGCCGGGTCTCCCATCAGGTGGCGCCGCGCAACCCGGTCGAGAGCCGCCTCGCCGCCCTCTGGCGCGAGCAGCTCGGCAGCGGGGACATCGGGGTGCACGAAAGCTTCTTCGAGCTCGGCGGCGACTCCATCCAGGGGGCGCTCTTCGTCAACCGACTGCAGCGGGAGCTCGACGCCATCGTCTACGTGATGGCGCTCTTCGACCATCCCACCGTGGCGCAGTTCGCGGCCTACCTGGAAGAGAGCTACCGCGACGCCCTGGTCGCCAAGGGCTGGCTCGCGGCAGCGCCGGATGGGAAGACCGTGGAGGCGGTGGCCGCTGAGGACGATGCCGCCGATACTGCCGATATCGCCGACTTGGCGGCCCTTATGGGGCACATGGCCGGACGTTTCTCGACCTCCCGCGAGCAAGCCGCTCCGGCGCAGAAGAACCCGCCGGCGGTCTTCCTCCTCTCGCCCTTCCGTTCAGGCTCGACGCTCCTGCGCGTCATGCTTGCCGGGCACCCGCGCCTCTTCGCCCCGCCGGAGCTGGAGCTCCTGGGTTTCGACACGATGGCCGCGCGCCGGGACGCCTTCACGGGTCGCGACAGCTTCTCGCGCGAGGGGCTGCTGCGGGCGGTGATGGACCTCCTGCGCTGCGACGCCGATACGGCGGCGGCCCGGGTGGCGGAGGCGGAAGCGGCCGGCCTCCCGCCTCCCGACTTCTATCGCTGGCTCCAGAAGCAGTCCGGCGAGCGCCTGCTGGTCGACAAGACGCCGCGTTACGCCCTCGACCGGCCGACGCTGGCGCGCGCCGAGAGCTGGTTCGAAGCGCCGCTCTACGTCCACCTTGTGCGCCATCCGGCGGCCACGATCCATTCCTACCTCGAAGCCAAAATGGACCAGGTCTACCGCTTCCCCCTGCCGGCCCGGCGGCAGGCGGAGCTGGTCTGGTGCCTCTGCCACGAGAACATCCTGGAGCACCTCGCCTTAGTGCCCGCGAGCCGCCAACACACCCTCCGCTTCGAGGACCTGGTGCGCGACCCGCGGAGAGCGATGGAGGAGCTCTGCCGCTTCCTGGGCCTCGCTTTCGATCCCGCCATGCTCTCTCCCTACGAGGGCGAGCGCATGACCGACGGTATTCGCCGCGTGGGGCGGATGATGGGCGACCCCAAGTTCCACCAGCACCGGCGGATCGAGGCCGGGGTGGCGGAGCGCTGGCAGGGGGTGTCCGAGACCTCCCGGCTGAGGGGCGCCACCTGGCGGCTCGCCGAGCGACTGGGCTACTCGCGGCCGCTCTCCTTCACCCAGCAGCGGCTCTGGTTCCTCGACCGCCTGGAGCCGGGGAGCAGCGCCTACAACATGCCGGCCGCGGTCCGTCTGACCGGCTGGCTGGACCCGCTGGCGCTCGAACGGGCCTGCGCCGAAATCGAGCGCCGTCACGAGGTGCTGCGCACGGTCTTCCGGGACGACTCGGCGAACCCCGGTCGCCCGCGCCAGGTGGTGCGGCCGCCGCGCGCCGCGCTCCTGCCGACGGTCGACCTCGGCGCCCTACCGGCGGCGGCCGGCGACGCCGAGGTCGCACGGCAGGTGGCGGCGGAGGTCCATCGCCCGTTCGACCTGGCGAGCGGTCCGCTCTGGCGCGTCCTCCTCCTGCGGCTGGCCGCCGATGCCGGCGAGATTGCCGAAGAGCACCTCCTGGTGGTCAACCTCCACCACATCGTCTGCGACGGCTGGTCGGTCGGCGTGCTGACCCGCGAGCTGGCGGCGCTCTACGAGGCCTTCAAGAATCATCTGGCGTCTCCCCTGCCGGAGCCGCAGCTCCAGTTTGCCGATTTCGCCGCCTGGCAAAGGGCCTATCTCACCGGCGAGGTGCTGGCCGACCATCTGCGCTACTGGCGCGAGTGTCTGGGCAATCTGCCGCCGGTCCTGGAGCTCCCCACCGACCGGCCGCGGCCGGCGGTCCAGACCCATCGTGGGGCGCGGCGCGGCGTCCGTCTGGAGCCGGACCTCGTCGCCCGCCTTCGCGCCCGCGGCCGGGAGGAAGGGGCGACCCTCTTCATGGTCCTGGTCGCCGCCTTCCAGAGCCTCCTCCTGCGCTACACCGGTGAGGACGACGTGCTGGTCGGCACGCCGGTCGCCAATCGCAACCGGGCGGAGCTCGAAGGGTTGATGGGTCCCTTCGTCAACACCCTTGTGCTCCGCACCGATCTGTCGGGAGACCCGGACTTCCGCACCCTCCTCGCCCGCATGCGGCAGGTCTGCCTCGGCGCCACCCGCCATGAGGAGCTGCCGTTCGAGCGGCTGGTCGAGGAGCTGGGGGTCGAGCGCTCGCTCGGCCACTCGCCGCTCTTCTCCGTCATGCTCGCCCTGCAGAACGCGCCGCCGGGGAAGCTCGCCCTGCCCGATCTCACCCTGGAGCGCCTGGAGATCGAGACCGGCAGCGCCAAGTTCGACCTCACCCTGGACCTGACCGAGCGCAATGACCGACTCGCGGGCCTCGCCGGAGCGATCGAGTTCAACCTCGACCTCTTCGACGCCACGACGGTCGAACGCCTCGCGAGGCACTTCGCCAACCTGCTCGTGGGAGTCGCCGCCAACCCCGGGCGCCGACTCTCGGACCTGCCCCTGCTCTCGGCGGCGGCGCGGCAGCGGCTGATCTCTACCGTCAACGACACGGCCGTCGCATTCTCCTCCGGTGCGACGGTCGACGAGCTGGTCCTGGCCACTGCGCGGCGCCTCCCGACGGCCGTTGCCGTCTCCTTCGAGGGGGAGTTGCTGCTCTACGGCGAGCTGGCGGCGCGCGTCGAACGCCTGGCCCGCCTGTTGGTACAGCTGGGGGTAGGGCCGGAGGTCCGGGTGGCGATCTACGCCGAGCGTTCCCCGGCGATCGTCGTCGCCCTCCTCGCCGTGCTCCGGGCCAGCGGGGCCTACCTGCCGCTCGATCCGGCCTACCCACCGGAGAGGGTGGGCTACATCCTCGCCGACTCCGGTGCGGCGGTGCTCCTGACCGAGCCGGGGCTCGCCGCCGGGCTGCCGCCGCACGAAGCGCAGATCGTTCTTCTCCACGAGCTCGACGAGGCGTTCGCCGCGGCGGCCGTGGAAGGCGCCGAGAGCGATGAGCCGCTGCCGCGGCGGGCCGGGCCGGAGAACCTGGCCTACGTGATCTACACCTCGGGCTCGACCGGCCGCCCCAAGGGGGTCGAGATCGGCCACCGCTCGGTCGTCAACTACCTGGAGTCGATGGCCCGCCGGCCGGGGCTCGCGCCCGGCGACGTAATCCTGGCGGTGACCACGCTCTCCTTCGACATCGCGGTCACCGAGCTGCTGCTCCCCCTGCTGGTCGGCGCGCGGATCGAGCTGGTCCGCCGGGAGACCGCCGCCGACGCGGTGCGCCTCGCCGCTGCGATCGACGCCGCCGCCGCCACCGTCCTGCAGGCCACCCCCGCCACCTGGCTCCTGCTTCTCGACAGCGGTTGGACGGGGAGGCCCGAGCTCAAGGCGCTGTGCGGCGGCGAGGCCATGCTGCGGGCCCTGGCGGATCGGTTGCTGCCGCGGGTCGGGTCGTTGTGGAACGTCTACGGACCGACCGAGACCACCGTCTGGTCGGCCCTCTTTCCCGTCGGCGTCAGCGAGGTGTCCGGTGGGGGAGAGCGCCAGGTGCCGATCGGGCGCCCGTTCGCCAACACCACCCTCCACCTCTTCGACCGCTTCGGCAACCTGGTGCCGATGGGGGCTCCGGGGGAGCTGGCGATCGGCGGCCTCGGGCTCGCCCGTGGCTACCAGAACCGGCCGGAGCTGACCGCCGAGCGCTTCACTCCCGACCCCTTCGGTCCCCCCGGCGCCCGCCTCTATTGCACCGGCGACCTGGCGCGCCGCCTGCTGCCCGAGGGCGACCTCGAATGCCTCGGCCGCATCGACCACCAGGTCAAGGTACGGGGGTTCCGCATCGAGCTCGGGGAGATCGAGGCCGTCCTCCTGGAGCACCCGGCCGTCCGCCAGTGCGCCGTGGTGGTGGCGCGGGGCGGGCGGCAGGCCGATTCCCGGCTCGTCGCCTACGTTGCGAAGGCGCCCGAGCGCGAGCTCGGCTGGGAGGAGCTGCGCGGCTTCCTCCTGGAGAAGCTGCCCCTCCCCATGGTGCCCACGGCGGCCGTCTTCCTCGACCTCCTGCCCCTGCTGCCGAGCGGCAAGGTGGACCGCAAGGCCCTCCCCGATCCCGGCCGGTACCTGGAGCAGCGCCCGGATCTGGCAGCCTCTTACATCTCGCCGCAGAACGAGTGCGAGCGGGTGATCGCCCAGATCTGGCAGGAGGTCCTGGGGCTCGAACGGGTGGGAATTCACGACAACTTCTTCGACCTGGGCGGCCACTCCCTGCTCGCCGCCGAAGTGCACGGCAAGCTGCGCGAGCGGCTCGGCGTCGACTTCCCGCTTCTGGAGCTGTTCCGGCATCCCACGGTCCACTCCCTGGCCACCCGGTTGCGGGCCGAGGAGACGACGGCGGCCCCGCCGCTCGCCGGCGTCGCGGCGGCGGCGGCCCGGGAGCAGGAGGCGCTGAAGCGGCGCCGGCGCGCCCTGGCGCAGAAGCGGCGGGCGCCGTGAGTGAGCTGCTGGATTTCGATCCGGAGCCGGACGAGCCGGGCGAGGAGGTCGCCGTCGTCGGCATGGCGGGGCGCTTCCCGGGTGCCGCCGATTTAGCGGAGCTCTGGCAGAACCTCCGCAACGGCGTCGAGTCGATCTCCTTTTTCGGCGACGCCGAGCTCCTGGCGGCGGGGGTCTCTCCCGTCCTCCTGGCGAATCCGCGCTACGTCCGGGCGCGGGGGGTGCTCCCCGGCGTCGAGCTCTTCGACGCCCCGCTTTTCGGTTTCAGCCCGCGCGAGGCGACGATCACCGATCCCCAGCACCGGGTCTTCCTCGAATGCGCCTGGGAGGCCCTGGAGCAGGCCGGGGTCGACCCCGAGAGCTTCCCCGGCCGGATCGGCGTCTACGCCGGCTCGATCATCAGCACCTACCTGCTGTTCCACCTTTTCCCCCGGGTCGGCGCCGACGACGACGCGGGCTGGCAGATGATGGTCGCGAACGACAAGGACGCTCTCGCCACCCGGGTCTCCTACAAGCTGAACCTGCGCGGCCCCAGCGTCTCAGTTCAGACCTCCTGCTCGACCTCGCTGGTCGCCGTCCACATGGCGCGCCAGGCCCTCCTCGACTACGAGTGCGACCTGGCTCTCGCGGGCGGCGTCTCCATCCGCAGCCCGCAGACGATCGGCTACCTCTACCAGGAAGCCGGCATCCACTCGCCCGACGGCCACTGTCGCGCCTTCGACGCCGAGGCGCGGGGGACGGTGTTCAGCAGCGGCACCGGGATCGTGGTGCTGAAGCGGCTCTCCGACGCCCGGGCGGACGGCGACACCGTGCGCGCGGTGCTCAAGGGCTCGGCGATCAACAACGACGGCGCTTTGAAGGTCGGCTTCACCGCGCCCAGCGTCGACGGGCAGGCGGAGGTGGTGGCTCGCGCCCTGGCCGCGGCGGGGGTCGATCCCGAGACGGTTTCTTATGTCGAGGCCCACGGCACCGGCACCCCGCTCGGCGACCCGATCGAGATGGCGGCCCTGACCCGGGCCTTCCGGACCGGCACCGCGAAGCGCGGCTTCTGCGCCGTGGGCTCGATCAAGACCAACCTGGGCCACCTGGACAGCGCCTCGGGCATCGCCGGCCTGATCAAGACCGTGCTCGCCCTGGAGCACCGGGAGATCCCGCCCAGCCTCCACTTCACGCGCCCGAACCCACAGATCGACTTCGCCGGCAGCCCGTTCTTCGTCAACGACCGGCTGCGTCCCTGGGAGGCGGGCGACGGCCCGCGGCGGGCGGGGGTGAGCTCCTTCGGCATCGGCGGGACCAACGCCCACGTCGTCGTCGAGGAGGCGCCGGCGGCGGCGGAGACCTCGCCCTCGCGGCCCTGGCAGCTCCTCGTGCTCTCCGCCCGCACGGAAACCGCCCTCGCGGCCTCCGCCTCCCGACTGGCCGAGCACCTGCGCCTGCATCCGGAGCAGGACCTGGCCGACGTCGCCTTCACCCTGCAGGTCGGCCGCCGCGCCCTCCCCTGGCGTAAAGCGTGGGTCTGCCGCGGGCATGACGAAGCGATCACAGGGATGGTCGATCCAGCGCATCTCAGCGATGTTCGCCGGGAGGGGAGCCCGGTCGTCGCCTTTCTCTTTCCGGGGCAGGGCAGCCAGCGCCCTGGCATGGGTCACGAGACCTACCTGGCCGAGCCGCTCTTCCGCCGCGAGGTGGACCGCGCGGCCGAGATCCTGCGTCCTCACCTCGGCCTCGACCTGCGGGAGCTGCTCTTCCCGGTCGAAGCGAAGCGGGAAGAGGCGGCCCGCCGGCTCGACCGGACGGCGATCACCCAGCCGGCGCTCTTCGTCGTCGAGGCGGCCCTCGCCCGGCTCTGGATGTCCTGGGGGGTGCGGCCGCAGGCGATGCTCGGCCACAGCGTCGGCGAGTACGTGGCGGCCCATCTCGCCGGGGTGCTGTCGCTCGAAGACGCCCTGAAGCTCGTCGCCGCCCGCGGGCGGCTCATCGAAGATCTCCCGGGCGGGGCCATGATGGCGGTGCCGCTCCCCGAGGGTGAGGTCGCCCCGCTGCTCGGGACGGAGCTCTCGCTGGCGGCGGTCAACGGTCCCTCCCAGTGCGTCGTCTCCGGGTCGGAGGCGGCGATCGAGGAGCTGCGGCTCACGCTCGCCGGCCGCGGGCTCGACGGGCGGCGTCTCACCACTTCCCACGCCTTCCACTCGCGGCAGATGGAGGCGCTCGCCGAGCCGTTCGCCCGGCACCTGCGCCAGGTCACTCTGAAGCCGCCGGAAATCCCCTACCTGTCAAACGTCACCGGCCGCTGGGTGACCGCCGAGGAGGCGACCGATCCGGCCTACTGGGTCCGCCACCTCCGCGGCACAGTTCGCTTCGCCGACGGCCTCGCGGGCCTCCTGGCGGAGCCCGACCGTGTCCTTCTGGAGGTGGGGCCCGGCCACGCTCTCACCCGCCTCGCCCGGCGCCGGGCCGAGCTGAGCGATCGGCTGGCCGTCGCCTCTCTCGACCTCAAGCCGTCCGCAGGCGCCGAGCAGCCCGAGCCCGCCGCCCTCCTCGCCGCCCTTGGCCGGCTCTGGATGGCCGGCGTGCCGGTCGACTGGCCCGGCTTCTACGCTGGAGAGCGCCGCCGCCGCGTCCCCCTGCCCTCCTATCCTTTCGAGCGCCGGCGGTACTGGGTCGAACCGGCCCGCTCCGGTCACGGCGCCGGGGTGGCCCAGCCGGCGGCCGGGGAGGACCCGGCGACCTGGTTCCATCTCCCTTCCTGGCGGCGCTCGCTGCTCCCCGCCTCCACGCCGGAGAAGCCCGCCGGCGCTTGGCTGGTGCTCGGGGATGCCGGTGAGATGGGCCTGGAGACGGCGCTTCTGGA
>DASQPA010000127.1:0-5070 GCA_035644215.1 Thermoanaerobaculia bacterium | reverse complement strand
CCCGGTGGGGCGCTGGCTCTTCGCGCTCCCCGGCGGGAGCTCGCTGCGCTACCCGGTCAAGCTCTGGCTGCCGGTGGCGCTCGGCGCAGCGCTTCTCTGCGGCGTGGGGTTCGAGCGGCTCCTCGCAGCGCCGGAAGGCGGTGATCCCGCCGCCGGCCGCGCCGGCCGGCGCTTCCGGTGGACCCTGGGAGGGCTGGCGCTCCTCCTCGCCGTCCTCTGGGCCGTCCTCACCTTCCTCCCCGGCCCGGCCTTCGGCTGGCTGCGCGGCCTCATCCCCGGCATCCTTTCGGATGCCTTCGTGGCCAACGAAGAGCGGCGCTGGGCCGGGCTCTGTCTCCTCTCGCTCGTCCTCCTGGCCGCCTTGGGGGGCGCGGCGCGGCTCTGCCGCCGCCGTCCGGTGGCCGGGGGGGCGCTCCTCCTCGCCCTCCACGCCCTGGCCCAGGTCCTGTTCCTCCGCCCGCTCTATCCCACCGACGCGGTTTTCCCCTACCTCGTTCCGCCGCCCGCCCTGGCCCTCCTGCCGGCGGGGGAGGCGGTGGTCCACGGTGCCTTCACCGGCCTCTTTGGCGCGAACGACATGGAGCACGGCCAGTATCCCGAGCCGCGCTCCCGCTGGCTGGAGCGGCGGGCCTTCTACGAGCTCTACCCGATGACCGGCCCGCTCTGGCACCGGCGTTACGAGCTCAACGTCTCACCCGAGGGGCTCGACTCTTTCCTCACCCGCATGTCGCAGGGGGCGATCAAAGGCTCGACCGACGCCCAGCGGGTCCACCTCCTCGCCCTCTGGGGGGTGGGCCGGCTCCTCCTCGAACGGCCGCTCGCCCCCTACGCCGTCGGCGCGCGCCTCCTCGCGACCTTCCCCAGCTTCGGCGGCGGGCTCTGGGTCTACGCCATCGAAAACCGGGCGCCGGAGCTTTACATGGCGGCGCGGGTGCTGGAGGCGCCGCACCTGAACGCCGCCTACCACTTCCTGGCCGATCCCCGTTTCCGCCCCGGGGAGGACGTGGTGGTCCCCGGCCACCGTCTGCTCCGCGCCATGCCGAGCGGGCGGGTCACGGCGGTGGCGACCGGCGCCGAGGGTCTGGAGGTCACCGTCGAGGCCCCGGCCGGCGGGCTCCTCGTCCTCCAGCGCTCCCACCTCCCCCTCTACCTCGCCGCGGTCGACGGCCGGCCGGCCGAGATCCAGATCGCCAACCTCCAGCGGATGGCCGTCGAAGTCCCCCCTGGCCGCCACCGGGTCCGCCTCTGGATCGACCGCCGCCCCCTCGCCATGTCGCTGGTCGCCGCGGCGGTGGGACTGTTCGCCGTCGGGCTCCTCGGGTGGTGGGGCGGGCGGGGGCGCTGAAGCGGCTCCGCCTCGCCTTGACAGCCCCTCGGGGCCGGGTACTTTCCAGCACAAGCTGAATTCCGAAGCTGGGATGGAGGCGCCGCGCGATGTCCGTCGTGATTCGAGCCGTGTTCTGTACCCGATCCGCGGCCCTCTGCGCGCTGCTCCTCGCCCTCGCCGCACTCCTCGCCAGCTGCCAGTCGCCCACCGAGAGATGTCCCTCGGGTACCTACACCTGTGAATGCAACGACGGCACCGTCAGCCACGCCTGCGGCAACGGGGGAGGCTGTTTCAATCACGACGGCCAGAGGAATGGCTGTTGATCGTCGACCCATTCGAAACCGGACCCGACTTGAGGAGGTTAGATCCATGGCGATTCGCATTCGTGGCCTCTCCCCGTTGGTCGTCAGGGTGGGAGTCGTTCTCCTGCTCGGATCGCAGTCCTGGGCCCTGGCCATGAAAGGCCCCAAGATTTCTTTAGGCGACGCACCTTCCGTGAAGGAGGGATCTCCGGAGGCCGTCCTCGTCGAGGTTTCGGACTTCCAGTGCCCCTACTGCGGCAAAAGCGCCCGTGAAGTAATACCGCAGGTCGTCGGGGTTTCGGCAACGGTGGCCTCTTCGCCATTCTCGGCTGGCGCTCCGTCGAGCCCTACGGCGGCTGTCGGGTTTTCGCCACAGAGCCCCGGAACGCGGTGGTCCTGGAGACGAAATCCGGGATCTTCATCGTCACTCCCGACCAGCCCGCGGCGTTCGCCCGCGAGGCGGAACAGTGGGGGACCGGCTGAACCTCCGTCCGTCTGGGTAGGGGCCTTCCGCGGTGAATTTTCGTCTTATACTCCTTTGCCATGTCATAAGGAGACGGAACATGCGGAAAGCCATCCTGCTGTTGCTCACTCTCTCTTTGCTCGCCGTTGCCGCCGAGGGGCAGGTCTCCCGGTCCTGCAACAACTGCACGTGCACCACGCCCTGCTCGCGCATCTGCTGGGCGGGGACCTTCATCACCTGCGGCGCCTGGGGCGTCTGCTCGGGGCAGTGCCTGGCCGCGACCGAGGCCGCGGTCGAGGGCCCTGCGTCCTCCTCGCTGCCCGCCGCCGCGCCGGTCTGTGCCGGTCAACCCGCGGCCGGCGACGTGGGGCTGGCGGCGATCTTTGCACGGGGCGAAGCCCTTTCACAGCAATTAGTTGCAGGTGATCCCCACGAGCAACGCAGCGGTCACTGAATGCCGGCAGGCGATCACTGCGAGCAGCGCGGCGGTCACAGAACGGCATCCGGCGGTCACAGCGCGGAGCGCGGCGGTCACAGAATGGCGTCCGCCGGTCGCTGCGCGGAGTGCGGCGGTCACAGAATGGCGTCCGCCGGTCGCTGCGCGGAGTGCGGCGGTCACAGAATGACGTCCGCCGGTCACTGCGCGGAGTGCGGCGGTCACAGAATGGCGTCCGCCGGTCATCGCGCGGAGTGCGGCGGTCACAGAATGACGTCCGTCGGTCATCGCGCGGAGTGCGGCAGTCACAGAATGACGTCCGCCGGTCACTACGCGGAGTGCGCCAGTCACTGAACGACGGTTGGCGATGACCGCGCGCAGGACGCCAAGAGCGGGTGGCGCATTGACGTGGGATTGGAAGACTTGTACCGTTCCCACGGTATAGGAGAAGCTGAGCCGACTGGACCAACCACGAGGAGGAGGCTGCATGCCATCAGAAACGCAAACCGTTCCCGTCTCGAAGGGGATGCTCTGGACCGGATGGATCATGAGTGCCCTGCCGGCACTGTTCCTGCTCTTTGGCGGCGTCATGGATCTGATCAAGCCGCCGGCTGTCGTCGAGGGCACCGTGAAGATGGGATATCCCGAGAGCATCATTGTCGGCCTCGGGGTCGTCGTGCTCCTCTGCACGATCCTCTATCTGATCCCGCGGACCTCCATTCTCGGCGCGATCCTGCTGACCGGCTATCTGGGCGGCGCCGTCGCCACCCACGTCCGCATTCTTGACCTGCGCTCTGTCCCCATTCCGATCCTTTTCGCCATCGTGCTCTGGGGAGGGCTCTACCTGCGCGAGAGCCGGCTGCGCGCGCTCATTCCTCTGCGCAGCTGAAGAGGAAGGAGGGGCGCGGCTCGGCATCGGAGGAGCATTCAACGCAGGGGACTTCGTAGAGACGCCCCTGCCGGCCTCCTGGACCTACCCGGAATCACTGCTGTCGGGGCGTCTCCGCAGACCTCAAACGCCTGAGATCCAGGCGGCGTTGGAGACGCCCCGTCGGTGTGGTAACGGCAAAGATTTCGATAGCGCCTGGGGCGTCTCTACCGGAATCCCGCGTGCGGGGATTCATTCCATCACCACACCTCGCGCCCCACGGCAGGGCCCCAGTCCCTCCCACGCTGCCGGCTCGCGCTCAGGGTACGATCGAGCAGGGTCTGCCGCAGTCGAAGTCTTGGAAGACCCAAGCTCCGTTGATGCACTGATAATTATTCAGCCGCACGGTGTCATCATCGCAGCAACCGGCGCGAACTACCTTGAAGCTTCCTTCGGTGCAGATCGGACACGTCGCGGAGCAGTAGATCGTCGTTGAGCCGCAGGTTACGTGTCCCCTCTCGCCAGGGCAGCTGCGGTTCGCCGCAGTGCAGGTGCCGGAGCTGACTGTGCAGGAGACGCTGGGATCCGTGCCGCAGGTCGCGGTGCAGGTGACGTTCGACGGGGAACCGGTCCCTCCGCCTGCCAGGAAGAGGGGGCCGACCTGCGGGGCAGCCTCCCCCGAGAGGCCCAGTATGGCGGCGAGGTTGACCGGGGCGGCGCTCGGCGCTTGGGCGAAGCAGGGGGCGGCGATGAGGCCGATGAGGCCGACGAGAATGGACGCTTTTTGCATATGCGTTCCTCCTGTCGGCATTCTGCGCTAAATTCCTGACTTTCTGCAAGGACTGGAAACCGCCGTCCGGTCCGCGCCGACTGGCCTCCCCGTCCTCCCCACGCTAAGATACCCCCCCTGTCATGCCCGACCCGGTCCAGAGGAAGCGCCTGCGGAAGGTGCTGATCGCGAACCGCGGAGAGATCGCGGTGCGCATCCTCCGCGGCCTGCATGAGATGGGGATCGCCGGGGTGGCCGTCTATTCGGCGGCCGACCGCGAGTCGCTCGCCGTCCGGCTGGCCGACGAGGCCTACCTGATCGGGCCGGCGCCTTCGCGCGAGAGCTATCTGAAGGCCGAGGCCCTGGTCGAGCTCGCCGTGCGGGTGGGGGCGGACGGCATCCATCCCGGCTACGGGTTCCTCTCCGAGAACGCCCACTTCGCCCTTCTCTGCCGGGAGGCCGGGGTGACCTTCATCGGCCCGTCGCCCGAGGCCATCGGCTCCATGGGCTCGAAGGTCGAGAGCCGGCGGCTCATGATGGCGGCGGGGGTGCCGGTCGTCCCCGGCGGCAAGGACCCGCTGCCCGACCTCGCGGCCGCGGCCGCCGCCGCGGAGGCGATCGGCTATCCGGTCATGCTCAAGGCGGCCTCGGGTGGCGGCGGCAAGGGGATGCGGATGATCCCCGCCGCGGCCGAGCTCGCCTCCGCCTACCGGTCCGCCCGCTCCGAGGCCGCGGCGAGCTTCGGCGACGACGCGGTCTACATGGAGAAGCTCCTCGTCGACCCCCGCCACGTGGAGATCCAGATCCTGGGCGACCTCCACGGCCGGGTGGTGTCGTTGGGCGAGCGCGAATGCTCGCTCCAGCGTCGGCACCAGAAGGTGGTCGAGGAGGCCCCTTCGGTCGCC
>DASQPA010000126.1:0-8220 GCA_035644215.1 Thermoanaerobaculia bacterium | reverse complement strand
CGAAGCCTACCTCGCGGCGCTCCGCGCGGCGCAGCCCCGGGGCCCCTACCGGCTGGGCGGCTGGTCGCTGGGCGGCGTCATCGCCTTCGAGATGGCCCGCCGGCTCGCCACCCAGGGGGAGGAGATCGCCGCTCTCCTCCTGGTCGACAGCCTGACCGCCGAGGTGCTGCCGCCGCTCCCCGAGGACTTCGACGAGAACGACCTCCTCGCCGACCTCGTGCGCGACCTCCTCGGCCAGGCGGGCAAGGACCTGCAGCTGACGGCGGCCGAGATCTCCCGCTTCCGCCGGGAGGAGCGGCTGGAGAGGCTGATGCAGCTCTTGAAGAGCGCCGGCGCCCTGCCGCCGGGGATCGAGGGCGGGCGCGACCACGTCGAACGCATGTGGCAGGTCTTCCGTGCCAACATGCACGCCCTGCGGAGCTACGTGCCGGAGCCCTACCCTGGAACGGTGGTCCTCGTGCCCTCCTCCGAGACCCTGCGCCGCTTCGCCTCCCAGGCCGGCCCGAACCTGGGATGGGAGACGCTCGCCGCGGGAGGCGTCGAGGTGCACCCCCTCGTGGGAGACCACTACTCGATCCTCCGCCGACCGGCCGTGGGCCTCCTGGCGCAACGCTTCGAAAGCTATCTCGACGGCCTCGCCGTGGTCGGCGAGACCGCGCTTCCCCAACCGGCTTCCAGGCCCTCGGGAGGACTGTGATGAAACGAACACTGATCACCGCGACGCCGCCGACGCCCAACGGCGACCTCCACGTCGGCCATCTCTCGGGCCCCTACCTGGCGGGAGACGTCTACAAACGCTTCTGCCGGCTCACCGGCCGCGAGGCCTTCTTCGTCACCGGCGGCGACGACAACCAGACCTACGTCGCCACCAAGGCGAAGCAGCTGGGGACGACGCCCGCCGCCGTGGCCGACCGCTTCGACGACGCGATCGTCGAGACCTTGCGGCGGGCACGGATCGAGACCGACGTCTACGTCCGGCCGCTGCGCTCGCCGCGGCACGGGCGCTTCGTCGCCGACTTCTTCCGCCGCCTCTACGACAACGGCAGCCTGGTCGCCCGGGAAGCCGACGCGGCGTGGTGCGGCAACTGCCAGCGGTTCCTCTTCGAGGCCCACCTCTCGGGGGGCTGCCCGCACTGCGGCGTGGGCTCGGACGGCAGCGTCTGCGAGGTGTGCGCCCAGCCCAACCAGTGCATCGACCTGATCGACGCCACCTGCAAGCACTGCGGGGGACCGGCCGGGCGGCGGCCGGTGAAGCGCCTCTTCTTCCCCCTCGCCCCCTACGCCGAGCGGCTCGCCGACTACTTCACCCGCGCCGACATGGGCGCCCACCTGGCGGCCCTCTGCGACACCATGCTCGCCCAGGGCCTCCCCGACATCCCGGTCAGCAATCCCGCCGACTGGGGGATCCCGGTGCCCGTGCCGGGCTTTCCCGGGCAGACGATCTACGCCTGGTTCGAGATGGCGCCGGGCTATCTCTCCGCCACCGCCGAGATGCGGGCCGACCGGGGAGAGGACCCGAGCTGGGAGAGCTTCTGGCGCTCCGACGACGCCGAGGTGGTGCAGTTCTTCGGCTACGACAACAGCTACTTCCACGCCATCCTCTTCACCGCCGAGATGATGGCCTACGATCCCGCCATCCGCCTGCCCTCGGCCTTCGTCACCAACGAGTTCTACCGCCTGGACGGACAGAAGTTCTCGACCAGCCGGGTGCACGCCATCTGGGGCAGGGAGGCGCTCGACCACCTGCCTGTGGACGTCCTGCGCTACTACCTCTGTCTCGACCGGCCGGAGGCCGAGCGCACCAACTTCCTCCTCGACGACTTCCGCGCCACCACCGTGCGGGAGCTCGCCGGGCGCTGGGAGCCCTGGCTCTTCGACCTCGGGCGCAAGCTGCGCGAGGAGCACGGCGGAGCGGCGCCGGAGCGCGGGATCGGCGAGACCGGGAGCCAGACACGGTTCGCGGCCGAGCTCTCCGAGCTGGTGCGGACGGCGACCCAGGCCTACCAGAAGGCGACCTTCTCCCCCCACCGGGTGGCGACGGCGCTCAACCGCCTGGTGCGCGCCGCCCACGACTTCGCCGCTGCCGAAAGCCACTGGCGCTACGGCGTCCCCCAGCGGCGCACCGCGGCCGCCCTGGAGCTCTCCGCCGCGGCCACCCTGGCGGTGCTCGCCTCCCCCATCCTGCCCGGCTTCGGCGCCCGCCTCTGGTCGGAGCTGGGCTTCGCCGCCGACCTGGCGCCCGGCGACTGGCCCTCCGGACCCGTGGCCGTCCCCCCGGGGCAGCGCCTCCGCGGCCTGGACCGACCCTATTTCGAAGGCATCGAAGCCGGATGCGACGCTCTCACCGCCGCCCGCGCGGCCTGCGGCACCAAGAACCTCAGCTAAGAAAAGGAAGACCTCATGAGCGAACAGTTCGACGTCATCATCATCGGAGCGGGCCCGGCGGGGACCACCGTCAGCACCAAGCTCGTCCAGCGGGGGCGCAAGGTCCTCGTCCTCGAGCGCGAGAAGTTCCCCCGCTTCCACATCGGCGAGTCGATCACCGCCTTCGGCTTCACCGTGTTCCAGGACTTGGGCGTCTGGGACGAGCTCAACGCCATGAACGACGTGAAGAAGAAGGGGCTCGAATTCGTGCTCCACGAGAAGACGTTCAAGGCCTACTTTGCCAAGGACAAGGGCGACACGGAGCGCAAGTGGGCTTTCCAGATGGCCCGCGGCAAGCTGGACAAGGTCCTCCTGGACGCCGCGCGGCGCCACGGCGTCGACGTGCGCGAGGAGCACCTGGTCAAGCGCGTGATCTTCGACGGCGAGCGCGCGGTGGGCGTCGAGTACAAGGACTACTCGAAGGGCCCCTCCGAGGAGACCCATACCGCCTATGCCAAGTGGATCGTCGACGCCTCGGGCCAGGGAGCCCTGATCAATCACCAGCTGAAGGACAACTGGTACAACGATCCGCTGCTCGAGAACAAGATGGCCGTCTTCTCCCAGTGGAAGGGCGACTTCGAGATCAAGAACACCGACGACGAGCTCAACTTCAAGCTCTGCGTGCACAGGAACCGGCGCGACTGGGCCTGGTACATCCCGATCGCCAAGGACACCCTCTCCCTGGGCGTCGTCCTCTCGCAGCAGACGGTCAAGGAAGAGGCGAAGACCAAGTCGCTGGAGGAGATCTTCTACAACTATGCCACCGACATCCCCTACATCAGCGACATCCTGAAGAACCCGACCCTGAAGACGGTCGAGAAGTTCCGTCTCGTCAAGGACTACTCCTACCGCTCGAAGCGCTACTACGGCGACCACTGGGTGATCGTCGGCGACAGCGCGGGCTTCATCGATCCGATCTTCTCGACCGGCCTCCAGGTGGCGTTCAACAGCGCCTACTCCCTGATCGACCCGCTCCTCGAGCTGCTCGACCAGAAGGAGCCGGACCTCTCCCGCTTGCAGCGCTACGACGCGGCGCTCAACCGCTACTACCGGATCAACTCGATGCTGGTCTACCTCTTCTACCTCTGCAGGCTCGACTACGCCAACTACAACTTCCTCTACCTGTGGAAGAACATCCAGTGGGCGGGATGGCGCGAGCGGCTGGCCTGTGCCCGGAAGTACATCCGGTTCATCTTGAGCTCGCGGCGGCAGCAGGGGATCTGGGGAAGCCAGATCCTCTTCGGCAACCCCGAGACCTCGAATCCGCTGGGCGACGTGGCGATGGAACTCTCCCTCAATTACGATAAAGTCTTCCGCGACCGCAAGGTCCGCCCGCCACGGCAGGAGATCCTGGCGGAGCAGCAGGCCCTGGCCGAGGTCGCCGAGGTCTGACCCCGCGCCGGCGCCCCTGGTGACGAACGACGAAGGAGACAGAGATGATCCAGGATCTGAAACAGGCCTTTCGCCAGATTGCGGCCCACCCGGGCTTCACGCTGGTCACGGTGCTGACCCTCGCCCTGGGGATCGGCGCCAACACCGCCATCTTCAGCGTCGCCAGAGGCGTCCTCCTGCGCCCCCTCCCCTACTCCCACGGCGGCGCGCTGGTGCACATCGTGCCGAGCGCCGCCAGCTCCGCCGGGGCCGGGGAGGATCTCGGCTTCCCGGTCCCGGAGGTGCTCGACTACCGCGCCCAGAGCAAGACGCTCGAGGGGGTCCTGGAGTATCACTCCATGGCCTTCAACCTGCTGGGCGAGGGCGAGCCCGACCGGGTGCAGACCGGCGTCGTGTCGTCCAACTTCTTCCATGACCTGGGGGTCCGGCCGCTCGTCGGCCGCGACTTCCGGCCGGAGGACGAGGCGGTGGGCGCCGATCCGGTGCTGATCCTCACCTACGATTACTGGCGCGACCACTTCGGCGGCGATCGCGGCATCATCGGCCAGCGCCTGCGGATGAACGACAAGCCGATCCTGGTCATCGGCGTCCTCCCCTCGCTCCCCGCCTATCCCGGCAAGGACCGGGTGTTCATGCCCACCGCGGCCTGTCCCTACCGCTCCAAGGAGAGCAACAAGGCGAGCCGGACCTTCCGGCTGGTGAGCCTGTGGGGCCGGCTCAAGCCCGGGGCGAGCCTGGAGAAGGCGCAGGCCGACACCGAGACCATCGCCTCCCGCCTCCAGAAGGAATATCCGGCGGCGGCCATCGCCGGCATGACGGTCTCCCTGAAGCCGGTACGCGAGGAGCTGGTGGGCCGTTTCCGCCCGACCCTCCTGATCCTCTTCGGCACCGTCGGCCTGGTCCTCCTCCTCGCCTGCGCCAACGCCGCCAACCTGACCTTCGCCCGGCTCCTGTCGCGCGAGAAGGAGGTCGTCGTGCGGGCCGCCCTCGGCGCCTCGCGCGGCCGCCTCATCCGCCAGCTGCTGACCGAGAGCGTGATCACCGCGCTCCTGGGTGGCGCCCTGGGCTGCCTCCTGGCATTCCTGGGTCTGCGCGTGCTGGTCGCCTTCGCGGCGCGCTTCACCCCGCGCGCCGGCGACATCCACATCGACGCCCTGGTGCTCCTCTTCTCGCTGGCCCTCTCCCTGGTCGTCGGCCTCGCCTCCGGCTGGCTGCCCGCCGCCCAGGCCCTGCGCCACAACATGGCCGCCGCCCTGAAAGAGGGGGCGGGCCGCGCCACCGGCTCCGCCGGCAAGCGCCGCTTCCGCGACCTCATGGTGACGGTCCAGGTCGGGATGTCCTTCCTCCTCTTGATCGGCGCCGCGCTCATGGTCCGCAGCCTGGTGCACCTGATCCAGGTCGATCCCGGTCTGCGCCCCGAGAAGGTGCTGACCGCGACTCTCGATCTGCCGTTCTCGAAGTATCCCGCCCCGCCGCAGGTCGCGGCCTTCTACCAGCGGCTGCTCACCGACCTCTCCGCCCTGCCGGGGGTCGTCTCGGCGGCGGTGTCCTCCGACGTGCCGATGGGGGACTCCGACCTGCTGACCCCCTCCTTCCAGGTGGAGGGCCAGCCCACGCCGCACGGCCAACCGGCGCCGCGCTGCGAGCTCCACGTGGCGAGCGAGGACTACTTCAAAACCCTCGGCATCCCGCTCCTCGACGGCCGTGCCTTCACCCGGCAGGACGATGCGCATACTCCCCCGGTGGTGGTGGTCAACAAAGGCCTGGCGGAGCAGTGGTGGCCCCACCAGAGCGCGCTCGGCCGTCGGGTTGCCATCGATACGCCGCGCGGGCCGGAATGGCGGACGGTGGTCGGGGTGGCGACCGACGTGCGGAACCAGAACCTGACCACCCCGCCGCGCGCCACCCTCTACGTGCCCTTCCTGCAGCGTCCGGGAGGCGGCACGCAGCTCTTCGTGCGCACGCGGACGGACCCGGCGGCCTTCCTCGCCGACCTGCGCGGCGCGGTGGCGGCGATCGACCGCGACCAGCCGGTGGCGGACGTCAAGACCCTGGAGGAGGTGCGCAGCACGGCGCTGGCGCCAACCCGCCTGACCGCCATCCTCCTCTCCCTCTTCGCCGCCCTCGCCCTGGCCATCACCGGCATCGGCATCGGCGCCGCGGTGTCGTTCTCGGTCGCCGAGCGGCTCCAGGAGATGGCGATCCGCATGGCCCTGGGGGCCGACGGCGGGAGCGTCCTCTCGCTGCTCTTCAAGCGGGCGATGGGACCGGTGCTCGCCGGGCTCGTCCTGGGTTTCCTCGCCGAATTCCTGGTCACCCGGCTCCTCGCCGCCCTGCTCTACGACGTCAAGCCGTCGGACCCCCTGGCCCTGGTCGGCGCCCTCCTCGTGCTCCTGGCGATCGGCGCCCTGACCTGTTTCCTGCCCGCCCGGAAAGCGACGCAGGTCGATCCGGCCAGGGTCTTGCGGGCGGGGTGAGGGAAGGCTCGGCGGAGCGCGGAAAGGGGGGCCGGAAGGCCCCCCTTCGCACAGGGGCGGTCGATACGATAGTGTGAGCCCGAGAGGGAGGCTCCCATGTCGTCCGTCATCGCCAACGTCGTCGAAATCGAAGCCGTCCAGCCCCATCCCAACGCCGACCGGCTCTTCCTCGCCCGCATCAAGGGCTGGCAGGCGGTGATCCGCAAGCGCGAGGACGGCAGCCCTGAATTCGCGCCCGGCGAGCGGGTGGTCTTCATCCCGCCCGACAGCACCCTGCCGCGGGAGATGGCCGAGCGCCTGGGCGTCGTGAGCTACCTGAGCGAGCGCACCAACGTCGAGGGCGAGCGCGAGCTCGTCGTCCGCCGGGTGCGCCTGCGCGGCGAGCCCTCCTTCGGGCTGGTGGTGCGGCCCGACGATCCGAGTTGGCCGGTGGGGACCGACGTGCGCGAGCACTACGGGATCGGCAAGTACCGACCGCCGGTCAAGTTCTCGGCCGGCGATTCCGAGCCCCACCATCCGCTCTTCCAGCGCTACACCGAGATCGAGAACCTGCGCAACTTCCCCGACGTCCTGGCGTCCGGCGAAGAGGTGGTGGTGACTGAGAAGATCCACGGCACCAACGCCCGCATCGGCTGGGTCGAGGGGACGCTCCTCGCCGGCTCGCACGGCCTGCAGCGCAAGCGTCCGGAGCCCGAGACGATGGGCACCAACACCTACTGGTTCCCCGCCACTCTGGAACCGGTGCGCAACCTGCTCGACGAGCTGCGCCAGCAGGGCCATGAGGTCGCGATCCTCTACGGCGAGATCTACGGCAGCCGCGTCCAGAGCCTCTCCTACGGCCGGCGCGACGGGCTGGGCTTCGCCGCCTTCGACGTCCTGGTCGGCGAGCATTATCTGGACTACGACGACTTCCTGGCCCTCTGCGCGCGCCACGGCGTCGCCACCGTGCCGCTGCTCGAGCGCGGACCGTTCTCCCTCGAACGGGTCGCCGCGCTCTCCCGCGGCCAGACCACCCTGCCCGACCAGCACATCCGCGAGGGGGTCGTGGTCCGGCCGGTCAAAGAACGGTTCGATCCGCAGATCGGCCGCGTCATCCTCAAGTACCTGAGCGACGATTACCTGTTGAACGACAAGCTGACCGCCGCCGATACCACGGATCTGTGAGCGTCGGCCTCGTCTGGGGCGCCCTCCCCGGCGAGAAGGGAACGAGGGGGGCCGGATGGCCCCCCTCGCAGGTGCGGCGGGAGAGCCCCGCCTCCGATTTGCTTCCGCTGCTACGTGCCCACGCCCTCCCGGACGGCCGTCGTCCTGGGCTCCGCGGTCGGTGCGTGGCCGGTGCCCACCTCGACCGGGGGCGGCGCCGGGTTCGTCGCCGGCATCGCCGGCGTGGTCCGGCGCGCCTTGCGCGCCCGCAGCGGTTTCAGGCCGAACTCCTTCAGCTGGGGACTCCGCGGCCCATGGACGAACTGCAGGGCGTGGTGCAGCCGCGAAAAGAGGTCCCCACCGTCCAGGAGCACCTGCTCGCGCCGGGTCATGGCGGTCGAGGCGCTCGCCTGCAGCCCATTGAGCTGCTTGCGGAGAGACTTCGCCTCGGCGAGCAGGGCCTGGAACTGCTCGAACGGCTCCTTGATCCCCGCCACCTGGTCGACCTGCGGCGCCAGGCTCTCGGCCAGCGCCTCCCAGCGGTTGATCTCGGCGGCCAGGGTGGTCTGGCCACGCTGGTTGCCCTTGGCGGGGTTGGCCGGCGGGTTGCCGGACGGGGTTACGGACGGGGTGGTTTCAGTGCTTCCAGTCGTGCTCATTGTGCTTCTCCTTTGCTCGGAGTAAGCTACGGAGCTGTCTATCGCAGACGCGCACGGCCCTCCGGATTGAGATGCCGGGCGTTCTCCGTAGCCGGGTTAAGGTTCCTGCCTTTTTCCGGTGACAC
>DASQPA010000125.1:0-86976 GCA_035644215.1 Thermoanaerobaculia bacterium | reverse complement strand
AAAGCCCCGAAGGGGCGACGGTCATCCTGGTCTACCGTCGCCCCTTCGGGGCTGAGATCCCCACCCGGTCGGCGATCGCCTCCAGCGCGCGGGCCACCCCCTCGGCGTCCCCGGTGTCGACCCGGAAGTAGCCCTCCTCCTTCGGCAGGGCCTCGGAGCTGAGCAGATGGACGTCCGAGCCGGGGCTGCCGACGTAGAGGACGTCCCGGCCCGAGGCCAGGCAGCCGTAGACCTTGGACGGCAGGACGTAGCCGACGAAGGCGTCGCGCAGGGTGATGAGGTGGGCGTCCGGAGTGACGAGGAGGCGCGGCAGGAGATCCAGGGGGAGGGGGCGGCTGCGGTGGACCGGGAGCCCCTCCTGGCGGAGGGCGCTCTCGACGAGATCAGCCTTCGCGCCGGTAGCGTTCAGCCAGAGCCCGACCCGGCCGGAGCCCTGGCGGTGGTGGAGGCGATAGCCGGCGACGAAGGTCTCGTGGTCGTGGGCGACCCCGAAATTGCCGGAGTAGAGGAGCAGACAGCGGCCGGCGAGCTCGGGCGGCCGGTCGAGCGGTTCGGTGCCGGGGGGGATCTCGACCGGTGAGGGATCGCGCGTGAGGACGATCCGCTCGTCCGGAATCCCGATCTCGTGCAGGCGCCGCCGCTGGTCCTCACCGAGGACCTCGAAGCGGTCGACCCGCCTCCTCAACCGCACGGTCAGCCGGTAGAAGGTGGAAAGGCCCCAGGGCACCCGGCCCCGTTCCGCGATTTCCGCCATCAGACACTCGGGATGGAAATCGGTAATCCGATAGACCAGCCGTTTGCGCAGGAAGAAATTGAGCGGCGCCACGAGCTGAAGCAGAAACGGCGGGCTGCCGGTGAAGAGGATCTCGTCGGCAGCGATCAGCTCGCGGCGCACGCCCCACAGGAGCCCGAGGTTGGTGCGGGCGGTCCACAGGGCGCGGGCGCGGAGGTTCGCCCGATCGTAGGCGGGAGCCTGCCGCCGCACGATGCGCAGGCGCCCGGTCCCCACCGTCTCCTCGGTCGCCCTACCGGCGGTGGAGGAGAGGCCGGCGAGCACCACGTCCTCACCCGCCGCGGCCCGCTGGCGGGCGAAGAGGAGGCTGTACTGGCCCACGGCGCCGAAGTCCGGGGGGAGCCAGTCGCAGAGGTAGACCAGCCGGTGCACGGTCGCCTACCGCCCCTAGACCGAGGTCGCCATGGGGGTGCTCGCGGGGGGCGCGGGCGCCGGCGGAAGGAGCGAGAACCGTCGGTCTTTGAGGCGCAGGAAGGGGAGCTCGAACCAGCGATAGGAGAGGTGGGCGAGGAGGAAGGTCAGGGTGAAGACGAGCCCGTAGTAGCCGAGACAGTAGAGCACCAGGTGACCGTGCCACCATGCCGTGACCTTGAAAAGGGTCGAGGTGGCGTAGATGGCGGGCATGTGGAGCATGTAGATCCCGTAGGAGATCGTCCCCAGGTAGTCGAAGACCTTGTTGTCGATCGGCAGGACGTTTCTCGGGTTGGCGGCGAGGTCGACGATGATCCAGGTGTAGAGGACGATCTGCAGGACCTCCTCGCCCAGCCAGCCCCAGGGGATGACATTCACCAGGTAGTAGTCGGCGAGCAGGGCGAAGAGGACGAGTTGGAGGAGACGGCTGGCGAAGGGTGGTAAGCGCAGGAGGGCCGCCCGCCGCCGGTCGAGGAACCAGGCCGCGAGCGCCCCCGCCGCCATGAAGTGGAATTTGAGTTGGCCGACGAACTTCTTCCACTCGTAGGGGCCGAAGGCGTCGTAATGGTTGAGACAGAAGAGGACGAAGGAGAGGCCGAAGATCGCCCAGCAGAGGGCGGGGAGGTGCTCCCGCACCCGTTTCACCGCCGGCGCCCAGAGCAGGTAGAACTGTTCCTCGACCCCGATCGACCAGCTGGGATTCAGGATGCCGCCCACGGTATAGAGGCTGTTCATCAGGTTGGGGAGGAGCAGGCTGTAGAGGACGAGAGCGGTCCCCAGCCGGTACTCGACCCGGTAGGGCATCCCGAGGAGGGGCAGCAGGCCGTTGTAGAAGAAGAGGCCGAAGAAGACGACGGCGAAGTAGAGCGGCCAGATGCGGCAGACCCGGCGCAGGTAGAAGCGGCGGACGTGGACGTCGCCGGTCCGCCGCCTCTCGTCGAGGAGCAGATAGGTGATGAGGAAGCCGGAGAGGGCGAAGAAGAAGGAGACGGCGAAGGCGCCGCGATAGAAGAAGGCCGCGCTGTTGGGATGGGGGAGCCCGACGCTCTCCTGGTTGAGCGGGACGTGGCCGAGGACGACGAAGAAGGCGGCGAGGAACCGCAGGCTGTTCAAGCCCTGGAAGTGGACCCTCGCGGGATCGCCGGCGCTCAACCGCTCTCCTACCGCTCGGTGAGCATCTCGGCCAGGTAGCCGCCGACCGTCTCGCGCTCCCGGGTGGCGAAGTACCAGTCGATCGTCGTGTGCAGGCCGTCCATGAACCGCATCCGCGGCTCCCAGCCGAGGAGCTCTTTGGCCAGCCGATTGCTCGCCACCCGGTTGAGCGGGCCGGTGGGCATGTGAGGCAGGAATTTAATTTCGGCGCTGTGGCCGGTGTAGCGCAGCACCTCGCGGACGGCGTCGATCACCCGCGTCCGCTCCTCGGTCCCCAGGTTGATCGCGGTGCCGTCGTCGATCGTCTCGGCCGCCAGGACCATGCCGCGGACGATGTCGCCGACGTAGGTCCAGTTGCGGATCTGGGTGCCGTCCCCCCAGACCTCGAAGGGGTCCTGGCGCACGAAGGCGCGGGCGATCATGGCGATGACGGCGTGGTTCTCCACCCCGCGCTCGCCGTAGACGGTGAAGAAACGGCAGGAGGCCGACTTGAAGCCGAGGTCCCGGTAGTAGGCGGCGAGCGTCATCTCGGTCATCAGCTTGGCCCAGCCGTAGAGGTTGTCGGCCTCGTAGGGCGGACCGACCATCTCCTCCTTCAAGTACAGCTCCTGCGTCACGTCCCCCTGCAGGTAGTTGGGGTAGACGCAGCCCGAGGAGGCGAAGACGAACTTTTCGACTTTGGCCTCATGGGCGGCCTTGATCAGCATGCCGTCCAGGGCGAGGTTCTGGGCGCAGGCGGCCTGGTGCAGGTCGACGAAGCCGCGGCCGCCATGGATGGCCGCCAGGTGGAAGACGACCTGCATGCCCTCGACCGCCCGCTGGGGCACGCCGGGGGTCAGGAGGTCGGCCTCCAGCATCTCGACCACTCCCGAGTCGAGGTGCGGCTGAATATTGGCGAGGTGGCCGCTCGACAGGTCGTCGACCACCCGGATGTGCCGTGTCCCCTTCTCGACCAGGAGGTCGATCAGGTGCGAGCTGATGAACGAGGCTCCACCGGTGACGAGGACCCTCTTTTGCTTCCAATCCATGGACCAAATCTCCCTAGATGCGGCTCGATCACGGGGTGAGCGGGTGACGGAAGTCTAACATGGCGAAGGGCATAGAATCAGCGGAATGGTTCCAAGGACGGCACCACGCGAGGTCAGCACCCTCCTGGGCCACGCCCACGTGGAGATGGCCCTCCTCTGCCTGGGGAGCCTCCTGCGGTACTCGGCCGAGCCGCTCCGCCTGACGGTGCACGACGACGGCTCGCTGACCGCGGAGGACCGGGAGCGCCTGGCGGCGGGATTGGCCGAGCCGGCCCTGGTGTCGCGTTCGGAAGCCGACGAGCGGCTGGCCGACCTCCTCGCCACCCGCCCTGCCGCGCGCGCCTTCCGCCGCGACAACCCGCTGGGCCTGAAGCTCCTGGACGTCGCCCTCCTCGCCCCGGGCGGAGAGCTCGCCTACTGCGATTCGGACATCCTTTTCCTGCGCCCGTTCTCCGGCCTCTTCGCATGGCCGGAGGGTGCCGGCGCCCTCTTCATGAGCGATCCGCAGAACGCCTACTCGGTCCGCTCCTGGCACCTGCTCGGGGAGCCGCGCCTGCGCCTCGCCGCCCGGGTCAATTCCGGGATCGTCGGCTTCCGCACGGATCGCTTCGATCCCGATCTCGTCGAATGGTTCCTCGGGCGCCCGGAGTACCGCTTCGCGCCGGTCTGGGTGGAACAGACCGCCTGGGCGCTCCTCGGCGGGACGGCCGGCTGCCGGCTGCTCGATCCCCGGCTGGCGAGCTTTCCCGTCCCCGGCCGGGAGCCGGACGCGGGGGCGGTCGCCCTCCATTTCGTCAGCCCGCGGCGGGCGCTGCTCGGGCCGCTCGTCCGGACCCTGGGCGACCGGCCGGTGCCGGCCGAGCCGGTCGCGATGGCGAGTTTCCCGGCTTCGCGCCTGACCCCCTGGGGGCTCGCCAGGACCGAGGCTCGCCGCCGCCTCGCCCGGCTCTTCGGCCGCTAGTCCGCCGCGCAGACGATCCGCGAGACCGACTCGCGCGCCGCCACCGCCGCCGGGCGGAGCGGCGTGCCGGTGAGGCTCAGGAAGCGGTAGCCGAGGCTTTCGAGCAGGCCGACGACCTCCCGCGCCGAGCCGCCCAGCTCGCGCAAGCGATCGGGATGGAGCTCCAGGAAGAGCCGGGGACGGTTGCGCGCCAGCGTCTGCCGGGCGCCTGCGAGCACCGCCAGCTCGTAGCCCTCGACGTCAATCTTCATCAGGTCTGGCGCAAAGCCGAGCCCGGCGCAGAGATCGTCCACGGTCGTCACCGGCAGCTCGATGATCCCTGCCGCGTCCGGCTCCGCGGGTCCCGCCAGTCCCTCCTGCATGGCCGGCATCGCCTCCAGGTGGTGCCAGACCTGCCGCATGCGGACCCGGCCGGGCGCGGCACCGGCCGCTACCTGCTGAACGGTGACGTTGTTTAGATGGTTGCGCAGGACGTTGCCGGCGAGGATCTCGTGGGCCGGCGGGGAGGGTTCGAGCGCCAGCGCGCGGGCCTCGGGCCGGCCTTGGGCGAAGGCGAGCGCGAAGACGCCGTGACAGGCGCCAATGTCGAGAAAGCGGCGGCGCTTCTCCATCTCCCGGACGAAGGCGTCGAGCTCCGCGGCCATTTCGAGCGAGCGAAAGCAGAACCATTCGAAGGGCTCGCGCGACCGCGGGTCGATCGAGAGGCGGAGGCCGGGCCGGAGGACGATTTCGTCCGCCCCGGCAGCGCGGTTGCAGCGCCGGAAGCGGGCGGCGCGCCGGAGGCGCCGGGGGTCCCAGGCGAGAAGCCGGTGCCAGAGGGAGTAGAGGCCGGTGAGGTGGAGTGCCGTGAGGAGCCGGCGGAGACGGGCCTTCAGGTGGAGCATCCCATCCCCGTTCGAGTCCCGCGCGCCCACTCCCGCATGGCCCGTTCGCTGACGACGTTCAGGTTGGCGTTCGTGACCTCCTGGGTCACCACTTTCGACAGCTGGAAGCCGGTCCAGCCGAGCAGGACATCGACGAGCTCGGTCAGCGGGTAGGCTTCCGGGTGGTACTCGATCGCCAGCGAATCGATCTTCTCCCGGGTGGCGGGGTCGAGCGAGCGCAGGATGTCGAGCTCGCTGCCCTCGCAGTCGAGCTTCAAGAGCCGGACCCGATCGAGCTCCAGGCGGGAGAAGATCGCAGGGAGGCTCTCGGTGCGCACGGAGACGGTGCCCGTGATCGTCAATCCGTGGGCGTTGGCGAATTGATCGTTGAGGGTGCTCATGCCGCCCCCCAACTCGTCCGCTGTCTGCAGCCGGGCGATCCCTTCCTGCCCGGCCACGGCAGAGGGGAAGGTGCGGATCCGGTCGGTCAGCCGGTTGGCCGCGACGTTGGCCTCGAGAAAGCCGTAGGTGGCGGGATCGGGCTCGAAGGCGATCACCGTCGCACCGCGCTGCGCGAAGTAGCAGCTGGTGAAACCGTGGTTGGCGCCCACGTCGACCACCACGTCGCCGCTCTCGACCGGCGCGGTCGGGATGTCGTAGATCTGGGAGTGGAAGATCTCGCCGAGCATCCGGTCGGCGCCCCGCCGGCAGCGGAAACGGAGGCCCGTCGCCCGGTCGGTGACGGTGACGATCCGGCGGCCGAGGAGGCGCTGGGCCAGGAGGCCGAACGGGTGCTGGTAATTCATCTGGGCTTTGGCCAGGCGGTGCAGCAGGTGGGCGATCACGACGCGGTCTCCACGGCTTCAGATCCCTCCCGGGAGAGCCTTCAACCGGGCGTAGAGGAGGCTCGCGACCCAGGCGTTGCCCCGCTCGGTGTAGTGCCCCGCGGCGCCGAAGTACTGCACCTGGCCGGGCGCGAGGAACATCCCGTCGACCTCTCCGGGAGGCAGCGCGCCCAGGTCCGGAATCAGGTCGAAGAGAGGCACGTCGAGCTGGCGCGACGTTTCGGCCAGGAAGTCTTGCCACCCCGCGGAGCCGCAGGTGCGATAGTCCTGCCGGGTGGGCAGGTGGACGAGGACGAGGCGGCTGCCCTTGGCGCGGTTGAGCGCGACGAGCTCCTCGACGATTTTCCGCACCACCGGCTGCCATGTGCGGTCGTCGGCCGCCGGCAGGCTCTGCCGGTTCGTGCCTAATTTGCCGGCGACGGCTTGGCCGAGGTGCACCGAGGCCAGGTTGGCGAGATGTCCACGGTGGGCGGCCAGCCAGGAAAAGACAGGGATGCGCCGCGGTACCGGCACGTTGCCGACCACCAGCTCTCCGCCGTCCAGATGCAGGAGCGGTTTGCCGTAGCCGATGAAACGATCGCTCCGCATGCGCTGGAAGTCTTCCGTGATGAAGGCGAAGAGATGGAGCTGGTGGTCGAGGCGAGCCCCGTCGCGCCGGAACCAGAGGAACGCCTGATCGAAGCCGTACCCTCCCTGCCCCATGTTGACCGCTTCGAAGCGCCGGTCATAGCTGGCGAGAGCCTGGCACCAGGTGTGATCGTTGCTCACGCCGTAGCCCAGGGTAAAGGAGTCACCGGAGCAGAGGAACCGCAGCGTGCCCGGCGGGGCTTGGGCTGGAATGTCCTGACGGTTGCGGAAGGACTGGGCGTTCGTCTGGAGATCGATGCCCGGCCCGTACATGTCCGCGACGTGGAGGTTGGGGAGGTTGATCCAACCGAGGTCGGGGTCGTAGCGGGTGTGCCGCTCCTCGGCGATGGCGCGATCGCGGATCAGGCGGATGGTGAAATAGGCAATGCTGCTCAAACCCTCGACGAGGATCCAGACGACGAAGAACCCGAGGAGCGAACCGCCCACGACGCGCAGCAGACGTTTCACCATGGCTTCACCTCAGAAGCGAGCGATCACGACGTTGCCAAGGACCAAGCGGTCCATGCGGGTTCGCAGGAAGCAGTCGAGCGCCTCCCCGGGGGTGTTGACGATCGGCTCGTTTTCGTTGAAGGAGGTGTTGAGGAGCATCGGCACCCCGGTCTCCCGCTCGAAGGCATGGATCAGCTTCCAGTAGCGCGGGTTGGTGCGCGCCGAGACCGTCTGCAGGCGGCCGGTGCCGTCGACGTGGGTGACTGCCGGGAGGAGCGGCCGCTTTTCCGGGCGGATGGGATAGACCTTGATCATGAAAGGGTCGGGGTAATCGATCGTGAACCACTCCGCCGTGCGCTCTTCGAGGATCGAGGGGGCGAAGGGACGGAATGACTCGCGGCGCTTGATCTTGAGGTTCAGGAGATCTTTCATGTCACTCCGCCTTGGATCGGCGAGGATCGAGCGGTTCCCCAGGGCGCGCGGCCCCCACTCCGAACGCCCCTGGTACCACCCGACGACCGCGCCGGCGGCGAGCGCCCGGGCAGTGGTCGCCGTCAGGCGATCCTCGTCGGCCAGGGTCTCCACTCGGATCTCGCCGTAGGTGCCGTCGCGGCCTGCGGACTCCGGCAGCCGTTCGGCGAGGGCCTGCCGGATCGCCTCCGTGCCATAGCGTGGCCCCCAGTAGCAGTGATCCATCACGAAATCCCGGCGCCCGCCGAGTACGGCGTGGTGAACGTAGAGGGCGGCGCCCAGGGCCGTTCCCGCGTCGCCGGCCGCGGCCTGGATGTAAACCTCTTCGATGTCGGTCTCGCCGAAGAGCTTACCATTCGCCAGAGAGTTCATGGCGCAGCCGCCGGCCAGGGTGAGCCGCTTCAACCCCACCCGTTTCTGGAGCGCCCGCACGAGGGCGAAGAAGCGTTCCTCATAGACCTGCTGCAGGGAGGCGGCAAGGTCCTTGTGCCGCTGGGTGAGCGCCTCGTCCGGCCGGCGCCGCGGCCCGAGCAGCGCCTCGAGCGCGGGAGTGAAGACGATCCCCTGGGTCGGCGCGCCATCCTCCCAACTCATTTCGACCCCTTCCGAGAGGTGGCGGAAGTAGCGCAGGTCGAGCCGGAAGGTGCCGTCGGGGCGCGCCGGCACGACCTGCCGGAGCGGGGCGGCGAAGGAGGGCTCGCCGTAGGCCGCGAGCCCCATCACCTTGTACTCGTCGCCGAAATGGAGGAAGCCGAGGAACTGGGTGAGGGCGGTGTAGAAGAGCCCCAGCGAGTGCGGGAAGCAGACCCGCTGCAGGACCTCGACCGAGCTTCCCCGGCCCACTGCCAGCATGGTGGAAACGAAGTCGCCGAAGCCGTCCACGGTGAGACAGAGGGCCTCTTCGAAAGGGGAGCAGAAGAAGGCCGAGCCGATGTGGGCCAGGTGGTGCTCGACGCTGTGGAGGCGCGGCGCAGGCCCCGGGTTGCCATTCCCCAGGGTGCGGGCGATGCGCTCTTCGAGCGAGCCGATCTGTGCCAGGTTCTTCACCCGCGAGGCGACGCGGCCGAGGCTCCGTGGGTGGGTGAGGGCGAGGGCTACCTTGCGCAGAAGGTAGGCGCGCGGCTGGCGCGACACGGCAAGGTCGGAGACCGCGGCCAGGTCTCCCCCCAGCTCGGAGAGGCAGAAACGGAGGGCTTGTTCGGGGAAGCCGGCCCAGTGCTTGATCCGGCGGAAACGCTCCTCCTCGACTCCGGCGACGAAGCGGCCGTCTTGGACGGCGGCGGCCGAGGCGTCGGCATGGAAGGCGGAAAGACCGAGGATGCGCCTCATCTCACCTCGTCTCCTCGCGCAGCAGCTCCGCCAGCCGAACGTCGACGATCAGCCGGAACCAGAAGGCCTGGAGGAAGTGGAAGAGGAAGCCGGTGCCGCCGTCCAGAATCCCGAGCAGGAAGAAGTAACGATAGAGGAAGTAGAGCGCCGGCCGCAGGAAGAGTGGTATTCGGTAGTAGCGGGTTTTGAGCCACAGGGTCCTCTCGTCCGCGGTGCCGAAAAAGCGCGGGGTGAGCTTCCAGGGTAAGCTCGTCCGCCGCCTGAGGAGCTCCTCGCGGGCGAAAGCCTCGGCGTAGCGCAGGTGTTTTTCCAGGTAGAAGAGGATCTCGTCTTCTTTCTTGTTCCATTCTTCGAGCGGCCTCCGCAGCCGGCCGACCTTGCCGCGCACGTAGACGCGGGTGTCCTGCTCGACCGGATCGAGAGAGGAGCGGCTGCGCCGGAACAGCTTCAGGAGGTACTTGCTGCCGTAGCCGCCGAAGCGGATGGGATGGCCGCGGAAGATCTGGCGGCGGCGGATGTAGAAGCCGTCCTCGGCAATATCTCCGCTCCGCCCGCGGTCGAGGAGCGCCGCGATCTCGGCGCGGAGGTCCGGCGGCAGCGCCTGATCGGCTTCCAGGATCAGCACCCACTCGTTCTTGATGGGCAGGTGATCCAACCCCCACTGGAAGATCCAGGGGATGATGCGGGTGTGGTCGTAAAGCAGCTCGACGATCGAGTCGGCGTAGCGGCAGGCGAGGTTCCTGGTCCGGTCGCCGCTCTCTGAATCGAGGACGAAGATCTGGTCGGCGAAGCCGTGGACGGAAAGCAGGCAGCGCTCGACGTTTCGCTCCTCGTTGCGGGTGACGACGAGAACGGTCAGGGGGATCATCCAGCGAGGTCTCCTGAGAGGGGGCCCAAGGCGCGGGCGGTGGCCTCGGCGAGCGACCGCCAGGCGGCGGGGTAGTCCCAGCGGGCGAGGACCGCGCGGCTCGTCGCCGCGATCCGCCCGGGGTCGAGGGCGAGGGCCTCCGCGATGCACTGCGCCAGCTGTCGCGGCTCGCCGGCCGGGTAGACCGCGCCGTTTCCCCCCGGGATCACGAGGTCGTGGGCGGCCCCGACCCGCGAGGAGGTGACGACCGGCAGGCCGCAGGCGAGCGCCTCGGCGACCGAGACGCCCCAGCGCTCCTCGCGGACCGGATGGACGAAGAGGTCGGCGGCGGCGTAGAGCGCGGGGAGCTCGCCATACGGGACATAGCCCAGGAAGCGGACCCGGTCTGGGCCGAGCTCGGCGGCCAGTCTCTCGAGATCGGCCCGCGCCGGGCCATCCCCGGCCAGGAGCAGGCGTACGTCGCCTGGAAGGAACGGGAGGGCGCGGAGAAGATCCCACGGCGCCTCGCGCGGGGCGAGCTTGGCGACGGCGAGCACGGCCTTCGCGCCGTTCGAGCCGGCGGGCATCCCGAGCCGCTCGCGGGCCGCTGCTCGTTCGTCGGCACCCAGATGGGAGGCGGCGCGGAAGTGTTCGACGTCCACCGCGTAGGGGAAGAGGCCCCTCCGCTCGGCCGGGACACCGCAGGCGGTGAGGTAGTCGAGGGTCAGGGTCCCCACCCCCAGGAAGAGGTCGAAGAGAGGGAGCAGCAGGAGCGAGAAGAGGAGCGGCTTGCCCCTCCCCGGGCCGGCGGCGGCGTCCCAGAGGACGGAGTCGAGGCGCAGGGCCGTGGGGACCCCGGCGCGCCGGGCGAGGGCCGCCGCGAGCAGGTAAACCCATCGGGTATAGCCGTTGACGATCAGCAGGTCGCAGCTCTCGCGGGAGATCGCGCGGGCGAGCCAGCGGCCCCGGCCGCGCGCCGGGACGATCGCGTGGGGGTAGCCGGCGAGGAGGTCGAATCCCCAGGCGATTTCTTGCCCCAGCTCGGGGTCGAAGACCGGGCGGCCGACCTCCTCGCCGGTGAAGAGGACGCGCAGCTCGTGCTCGTCCCCGGAGGTACCCGCCGCCTGCGCCACGTAACGGAAGAACGGGGCCTCGAACTGGGTCGGCCGCTCGACCAGGAAGGTGATCCTCACGGCGCTGCCCTCCGGCCGGCGAGGACGGCGGAGTAGACCTCCTCCATCCGGGCTGCGATCCCTCCCCAGCCGAAGCGTTGCTCGGCCGCTTCCGCTCCCCGCCGGCCCATCTCCCGGCAGCGTTCGGGATCGGCCAGCAGCTCCCGCAGGGCGGCCCCCAGCACGGCGGGATCGCCGGCCGCGACGAGGCCGGCCCCGGTCTCCTCGACCACCCCGGCGAGCCCCACCTCCGAGGTGACGACGACGGGGCGGCCCGCGGCCATCGCCTCCAGGACGGCGTTGCCGAAGTTCTCCGAGTAGGAGGGGAGGACGAGCGCGGCGGCACCGTGGAGGAGGGCGGCCTTGTCCGCGCCGTGCACGCCGCCCAGGAAAAGCACCCGTTCCGTTACTCCGGCCTCCTGGGCGAGCCGCTCCAGCCGACCCTGGTAATCCTCCTCGTCGTTGCCGGCGATGGCCAGGGTCGCCCCGGGGACCTGGGCGAGGGCCGGGAGCAGGCGATCGAGCCCCTTCTTCCAGCTCACCCGCCCGAGGTAGAGGAGGAGGGGAGGCCGGGCGAGCGCCGCACGAACGGCGGGGGAGAGAACGGCGTTCGCCGGCAGGTTCGCGGGCTCGACCCCGTTGGGCACGAGGTGGAGGGGGGGGAGGGAGAGGCCGAGCCGGGCGACCTCCGCCGCCTCCAGCTCGCTGGTGACATGAAGCCCCGCCGCCCGCGCGATCGTGCGCCGCTCGACGAGCTCGATCCACAGGCGTTTGCGCAGCCGGCCGCGGCGGCGCAGCAGGTCGCCGACCAACATGCCGCGCGGTGCCAGGAGATAGGGCACCCCGGCGCGGCAGGCGGCGCGGGCGGCGGTGAAGGTCGGCCAGAGGAAGACTGAATGCAGGTGCACGAGATCGATCTCCGGCAGCTGGCGGGCGAGGGCGGCTGCCAGGGCAGGTGACCGATAGAGCCGGCGGGGTAAGCGCACGGGGAAGTATTGAACGGAGACCCCGTCGATCGGAACCGGCGTGGCGAGGGGGACGTCCAGCCGCTCGGCCCCATGGACGTCGGTGGTGAAGACGGTGACCGCGTGACCGCGTGCCGCGAGCGCTTTCGCCAGGCCGTGGACGGCGAGGATCGGCCCGCCATGGCGCCAGGCCGGCAGGTAGGTGGGGACGACGTGGAGGACCCTCACCGCTCCCTCTCCGGGACGAGCCCGCGGACCAGCTCGACGAAGCGGCGGCGGTAGGCCGGCCAGGTCGCCGCCTCGGCCGAGCGCCGGCAGGCCTCGCGCATTCCGCGCACGGCATCGCGGTTTCGGGCGCATCCGAGCATCCGCTCGGCGAGGGCGGTGGCATCCCCGGCGGGGACGATCCAACCGTTCCTCCCCGGTTCGACCAGGGCCTTGGCGCCCACCATGTCCGAGATCAGCACCGGGATTCCAGAGGCCAGGGCCTCGGCCACCACCATACCGTAAGAGTCGTTGCGCGACGGGAGGACCAGGCAGTCGGCCTGGCGGAGCTCGTCGGCCAGCTCGCGCTGGGCGACCGGCCCGGTGACCGAGATCCCCGCCGTTCTCCCTGCGAGCCGGCCGAAGGCGTCGCCGCGCGGGCCGACGATCCGCAAGCGCACTCCGGGTTCCGCCGCGCGCACCCGCTCGAAGGCGTCGAGCAGGAGATCGAAACCCTTGCGGTGGATCGTCGCGCCGCAGAAGAGAAAGACGAGGTCGCCTCTCTTCTCCGCCGTTCCCGGCGGGGCCGGGGTGAACAGACCGATGTCGGCCCCCAGCATCACGGCATGCACCCGCTCGGGCGCCACCCCGGCTTCCAGGTAGGTTTCCCGCGCCAGCTCGGAGACGGTGAGGATGTGATCGGCGAGCTCGATCTCCAGGTCCTTGACCCGGGTCACCCGGCGATGCAGGGAGGGCGAGTCGGTGGTGCCGTGCAGTCGGTCCTGGGCGCGGTGGTGGAGCGAGGGAGCATCGAGGATCGTCGTCATCCCCAGCCGGCGCGCGGCGGCGAAGGTGGTCAGGGCCGAGATCTCGCAGGCGAGGACGGCGTCCGGAGCCTCGGGAGATTCCGCCGGGCGGTGCGCCAGCCGCCGCGCCGCCCAGCGATCGAACCGCCGGCAGGCCCAGAGGTCGACCCGGGCCGCGCCGCGCTGGGGCAGGAGCCGGTCGCCGAGCCGGCGCAGGGCCGGGGTCTCGGGGTGCCAGACCACCCGGGCGGGATCGAGCGGCACGGGATCGTAGCGGCCGAGGCGCCGGCGCAGGAAGGTGGGAACCCGTGCCACCTGTTCCGCCAGCGCGGGGACGCCGGCCCAGTAGCCGGCGAGCAGACCCGCCGCGTCGAGGGCTAAGGCGGCCTGGTGCGAATGCTGGCGGCCGGGATGGGTCACGAGGACTTTCATCGGCTTGGCAGAGCGGGAACGGCCGGCCGGCGGGGGATCGCGGTCCGCGCCGGACGGACGGCGCGGGGCGCCACCACGCCCGCCGGCACGTCGAGCCGCATCACCGTCATCAGGAGGCCGGCGAAGAACCAGTAATAGACGTCCGCGGTGACGTCGAACACCATGCCGCCGGGCAGCTGGGCGAGGAAGAAGAGAAAGGCGGAGATCGCGACCCCGCGGTGGAAGACCGTGCGCAGCTTGAAGACCTGGAGCAGGGCGAAGAAGACGAGGTAGAAGCGGATCCAGTAGACGAGGAGGAAGCCCAGGGGGCCCAGCTCGAGCATGATCCGGCCGGACTCGACCTCGGTGACAAGACCGTGGAGCCAGCTGTAGGGGACGATCCCCTTGGTGACCGCCGCGGCGGTCTGGTGCGTCGCTCCGATGCCGTAGCCGAAGAGGCCGGCGTCGGAAAGAATCGCAAAAGGAGCGATGAACGGGGCGGTGAAGCGGGAGGCGACGTCCTCGGAGCCGCGGGCCCGGCCTTCGAAGGCGCCGAGCGCCTGCTGCCCGGCGTTGTTGAGGAAGGCCGCGACCAGGGCGAGCCCGAGCAGCAGCCGGCCGAAGGTCGCACCCCCCTGGCGTTCGCGCACCACCGCGAGGTACCAGTAGAGGGGGAAGAGCAGGGCAAGGGTGAAGACCGGCCCGCGCGATCCGGTCATCAGCATGCCGAAGAAGGTCATGCCCAGGGCGAGATAGGTCTTGAGGTGTCCCCGGAAGCGCCATTGGGTGGCGCTCAAGAGCGCGAGGATCAGGATCGCGGTGGCGAACAGGTAGGAGGAGTAGCCGGAGATGTAGGAGAAGGTGCCGGTCACGCGCACGAACGTCGAGCTGCCGAACGTCGTGGCATAGGTCCCTTCGACCTCGCCGCGGGCGTAGGTGTTGAGGATGGAGGAGGGAGGGCTGAAGAACTGCGCCAGGGCGAGGAGCCCGACAGGAACCGAGAGCAGGGCGTAGCGGCGCAGGAAGCGGCCGAGCTCGACATCCGAGGCGAAGGCCGTCGGCATGACGTAGAGGAGCGGGACGTAGAAGAAGTAGGCCTTGAACCCCAGGATGCCGACCAGCAGGTTGGGCAGGTTGGGGTTGAACACTTCGAGCAGGCCGAGGCCGGCTCCCGCCACGATGGCGATGCGGAGCGCCGGCATCGGCGGCGGCTGGTAGCGCATCCGCTCCCGGCTGCGCAGGAAGCCGGCGTAGACGCCGAGGAGGATGGCGTCCTTGGCGAAGTAGACGAGGTCCTGCGCGCCCGGGAACAGCCACTTGCGGATGGCCCCCTCGACGACGACGAGGACGAGGGCGACCTGGAGCGCCTGCCGCCAGCGGGCCATGGCCCAGAACACGGCCCCGATGCCGCAGACGATGAGGACGACCCGGAAGTCCATGCGCGAGGGCCCCTAGGCCATCCCTCCCGACAGCGCCTCGAAATAGAGCCGGGCGATCCGCTCCGACGCATGTTCCGCCAGGTGGCGGGGCGCCTGCTCCTGGAAGGTTTTCTGCTGCGCCGGGTCGGCAAGCACCTCGGCGAGGACGGCCGCCAGGTGCTCCGCGTCGCCGTTCCTGAAGGTCCGGCCGCAGGGGCCGATCGCCTCCGGCAGGCCGCCACCCCGGGAGCCGACGACCGCGCAGCCGCAGGCGATTCCCTCCAGGGCGACGATGCCGAACGGCTCGTTGTAGCGCGAGGGGACGACGAGGATGCGATGCCGGTTGAGCCGACGCACCAGCTCCTCCCCAGTGCGAGCGCCGAGGAGCTCGACCTGCTCGCCGAGCCCTGAGCGCACCGCCTGTTCGGCGAGGCGCGGCGCCTCGGGACCGGCGCCGATGATGGTGAGAGCCGGCCGCAGGCCTCGATCGGCGAGGTGCCGAAGGGCCTCGATCAGGACGTCCACCCCCTTGTCGGAGACCAGCCGGCCGAGGAAGACGAGGTCGCGCTCGCGCGGCTCGTCCGGCAGGATGCGGAACAGGTGGTCCCGATAGGGGTTGGGGATGACGATCGAGGGGGTTTCGAGGTCGTTGGCGATCCCCTGCGAGACGGAGATCGAGATCGCGGCGAAGCGCAGGAGGAAGCGCTTCAGGCGGTCCTGCCAGGCGATGCGGCCGTCCCCCCGGCGATACCAGCTGTGGTGCGATACGGCCCAGGGCCGGCGCACGTGGAGGAGCGGCCAGAGCCCCCGCAGGCTGACGTTGGCCTGATAGTAGAGGTCGCACCAGCGGGTCCAGCGCAGGAGCTGGCGCGCGCCGGGGTGCCGGACGACGGGGTAGGAGAATTCGTCGGGGTCCTCCCCCGGGGTCTCGGTCACCACGACGACTTCGCAGCCCAGCCGTACCATCTCGGTCGCGAACTGGGCGACGTTGATCTCCAGGCCGCCGATCTTGGGCAGGAAGGCGGGCGAGTAGACGAGGAGCTTCATCGCGGGGCTCCCGTGGTGAGGAGGAGGTCGCGGAATCCCTCCGCCTGGCGGGCGAGCGAGTGCGGAAGGTACCAGGAGCGCGCCGCGCTGGCGAGTGCCTGGAGGCCGTCCGCGGAAGGGAGCGGCGAGCCGGGAACCCAATAGAGCGGGTCTCCGTCGTCGGCCGACCTCTCGGTCCTCGGCCTGGCGCAGACGGGCAGGAGGCCGTGCGCGCAGTAGGCGGCGAAGATCGTCGATTTGGGCAGGAAGGCGGGCGGGTAGACGAGGAACCCGGCGCGGGTGCCGAGCAGCTGCTCGCGCACCGCGGAGGCGGGGAGCGGACCCAACGCCCGCACAGGGACCCCGTCCACCCGGGCCGGGGTGGCGATGGCGGGACCGAGGTCGACGATCTCCTCGGCGCCCAGGGCGCCGCAGGCCGCCGCCAGCGCCTCCCGCTCCGGCCCGTAGGCGCGGGCGCGAACGCCGCGGCCGCCGAAGACCAGGAGCCGCGGCGCTCGCGTCGCCAGCCCCGGCACTTCCTCCGGCTCGCCCACGGTCGAGAAGACGGGGGTCACCACCGGCTCCACCCGCGGTCCCAGGCGCGCCAGCATCCGGCCGTAAAGCTCCAGGCTGGTGGCGATGCGATCGCTGGCGCGCGCCAGGATCGCCGCCAACCGCCGCTGCACGGGAGCGAGCCAGAAGGAGCTGCGCCAGAAAGGGCCGGTGGCATAGACCTCGTGGAAGAAGGTCACCAGCCGCCGCCCCGGCGCTCCCTCCCGCCAGCGACGGAGGTCGCGCACCAGCCCGACCGGGCAGCCGCGCCGGTGATAGGCATAGTTGACATAGTGGAGGAGGCAGGTCGAGGCTCCGGGCAGCGCCCCGGCGAGCTCGCCGCCCGCGCCGCCCCTGCCGCCCGATGACACCAGGTCGCTCTCGATGCTATGCCGGCGGGAGAGCTCGCCGGCCAACGCCTCGGCGTACCCATGGACACCGCCCAGCGCTGGATCGCCTGCGGGAACGATCTGGACGATCCTCATGCCCGCTCGCGCTCCACGATGGTGAGGTAGTCCCGGAGGACAGCCAGCACCTCGGCAGGGGTGTAGATCTCCTCCCGCTCCCCAGCCTCTCTGCCGAGACTGCGGCAGAGTCCCGGATACCCCCACTGGGCGTCGTGCTGCCGTGCTGAGAGGAAGGATCGCCCCAGGAGGGCGAAGGTCGGTTTGCCGAAGGCGGCGGCGGCGTGCATCAGAACGCTTGAGTTGCAGAGGACGAGATCGGCGGCGGCGACCAGCGCAAAGGTCTCCCGTAAGCTCAACGCGCCTGCGAGATTCAATGCTCCGGGCGCGGCGGCGGCGATCTGGTCGCCCAGGGCGCCATCCCGGGGTCCGCCGGCCACGGCAATCGCCATCCCGCCCTCCGCCGCCAGATGTGCGGCGAGATCGGCGAAGCTCGCGGGCGGCCAGCACTTGGCCGCGAGCCCTCCAGCCGGGGCGATGATCACCCGCAGGCGTTCGGGGCTGAAAGCCGAGCACCAGACCTGCTCGCCAGTCCATCGCTCGTCCGCGGAGAGGAAGATCTGCGGCCGGCAGGCGGGAAGGTCGGTCGCCCCGAGGAGCTCGGCGAAGCGCAGGGCGCTCCTACCCACCTGTTCCTGGGGGTCGAACTGCACAGAGCGTTGGACTCCGGTGTGGCCGCCGGCGTAGCCGCGAACGCCGAGCCGCAGCGGAATCCGCGCCCGTAACAGGAGAAGCGACCCCCAGGGGCTGCCGAGAACGTCGATCCCGATGTCGAAGCGGCGCCGGGCGAGCTCCCTGGCCTGGGCTGAGAAGGCGACGTAGGAGAGGATGCGCGGCCAGATCTTGCGCGGCACGAACTTGTTGAACCATGGGGCATCGACCACCATCACGCCCGACAGATGAGGGTTGTTCCGCAGGGTGGCAACATTCCAGCGCCCCACTGCGGCCACGATCTCGGCCGCCGGGAAACGCCGCCTCAAGGCCTCGAAGAGAGGGGTCACCACGAGGAGGTCGCCAAGGTCGTTGTTGCGCAGGACCAGGATCGAAGGCACTTCCGGCAGCTTCCGCGGGGCAGGGGGAAACAACCTGCTGAGAGTGAAGACCAGCGCCTCGGCCACACTCTTTCGGCCGCGTTGTCGGACCGCGCGCAGGGTGTGAACGATGGGTGAGGAGGCAAAGGTGCCCAAGGGTTCACCCGGGGATCGGCCGCGGACTGCAGACGACCCAGAAAGGCTCGATCGGGTGGCCGGCTCTACAGGCATCGAGAAGAGCGGCGAGATCGGGCACTCGCGCTACTCCCGCACCGGGCAGATACCTCGACGTCAGATCGCGGAAGCTGCGGTGAGCGGCACGAGTGTACGCTTGGACGTGCGGATATTGGGTGGTGAGCTGCGCGAAGAGCTCGTCGAGCGACGTCGGTGGCGCCAGGAAGGTGGGGTGGATTTCCACGAAGAGGACCGGCCGGTGCTCGGCAAGCAGCCGTTCGGCTCCTGCGAGCACATGCCCCTCGTATCCCTCGACGTCAACCTTGACCAGGTCCACCGGGCCCGACAAGACCGAATCCAGCCGCCTCAGAGAGACGGTCAGGCTGCCGGAACCATCCGCGGCGACCTTGCCATTGATCCCGGGATGCAGCGAGACCTCGCCATCCGCATCGCCGGCAGCGACGGGAAAAACTTGCACGTTGTTCAGGCGGTTGCGCTCCATGTTGCGCTCCAGCTCGATGACGTTCTCGGGCTCCGGCTCGAAGCAGGAAATACTCCCTTGCGGTCCGATGAGACGGGAGGTCAAGAGCAGGTAGTAGCCGATATTCGCTCCCACATCCACCACCCTGAGGCCAGGACGCAGCAGACGGCGCAAGAGGAATCGCTCGGCCATGAAACGCTCCCCTTCGAGATAGAGGAGCCGTTGAGCGTTGGACCGGGAGACGTCGACCAGCAGGTGATAGCCGAAAAAAGGGCGCTCGAACACGGAGGGCTGGGGCGCGTCCGCGAACAGCCGGTTGGCGAGCCCCAAGGTGTGGAACCGCCAAAGCCAGGCGCGGAGACGCCCGAGATGGAGGGCGAGCGAGCCCTGGTTCGAGACCGCTGCGTCGAGGTCATTCATCGCAGCTGTCGGGCGAGCACCCGATCCTCGTAGAGCGCCGCAATGCTCTCCCAGGTGAAGTGCCGCAGGTAGCCGGTGGCGGTCAGATTTTCCGTCGGCGGTGGAGCCTCGAAATCTGGCGACGGAGGGAAGGGACGCAAGGTTTCGGGAAAATAGGGTGCGAGGTCTTCAACTCCGCCTGCGCGGGTGGCGAAAACCGGCATCCCGGATTCCAGCATCTCGTTGAGCGAGAGGCCCCACCCCTCGACAACGCTGGTAAAGAGGCCGATGTCGTGCTCGGCGAGGAGTTTCGGTAGCTCTCCGCGCGGAAAGCCGGGGAGGAGCCGCAGGCGGCCTGCCGCGATCAGGTCCGGCGGGCAATCCCGGGCCGCCTGGTCTCCGCATCCGGCCAAGGTAAAGACATCCTTGGGGTGTGTCTGTGCCCGTTCGGCGATGAAGCGCAGGAGGAGGCGCGTGCCCTTCTGGGGCACCCATCGCCCGATCCAGAGGAAGCGCAGGCCAGGGCGCGTCCCCCTGGCCGCGCGGCGAGCCCGCAGATCCGCGAGCAGCGCCTGATCAGCCGGTGACGGTGCGTCGAGGTAACGTTCGAGCTTGTTCCGCGTCCAGGGGAACCGCCGCCGCATCCAATCGAATTCATGGGAGCCCAGACAGAGGATGGTCTCGGCGCGGCGCCAGCCGGCCACGATGGCGACGGAGACCCGCAGCATGTGGAGCAGGTTGAGCACGAGGTGGAGGATCGAGATGGGCAAACGCCGCACCTCGGCCCGAAGAGCGCAGCTGAAGTAGCGCAGGTCGGGCTGGATGCTGCGCGCCACGATGCACCCGTGAGTTTGCACCTTGCGACTGATCGAGACCGCGGGCAGATCGATGACGTCGAAAGGCGGGCTCTCCGCGAGGAAGGACTCGAGCCGTCGCCGCTGCAAATACCAGGCATTCCAGAACCGGGACCTCCCCTGAAGCGGCTCGGTCGACCAGGCGAGGGCATCGTGGCCGCGGTCGCGCAGGGCGGCCGCCAGGTTGAGCGCCATCTGGGCTGCTCCATACTCGGGCTGGAGCGGGGCGTGCGTGACGACGAGAATGCGCACTAGGAGGATACCTGGACGGACCTCACCGGCGAGACCGCAACCGCATCGAGCGCCGCGACCAGGGCGGCCGCGATGCGGCACACGTGCTGGCGCGTCATCCCGATCCAAGTCGGCAGGCTCAGGCCGCGCTCGCTCAGCCACTCGGCCTCCGGGCAGCGGGCTTCGCGACCGGTCGCGGCATAGGGCGGCATGATATGGCAGGGGTAGAAGAACGGCCGGGTCTCGATCCCTGCTTCCTTGAGATGGGCCATCACCGCGTCCCGGCGGTCTCCCGCGTGGTGCGTGAGCACCACGCTCCACAGCCAGCAGACGCTGCGCTCCTCCCTGTCCGGGGCGGGCAGGTGGAGCCCGGGCACACCCGCAAGCTCGGACCGGTACCAGGCCGCGATCTCGTCGCGCTGCGCGAGATAGGCGTCGATCTGCTCGAGCTGCGCCAGGCCGAGCGCCGCCTGGATGTTGGTCATCCGATAGTTGTAGCCCACGACGGGGAAGAAATAGCGGCGCTCGAAGTCCTGGCCCTGGCCTTTCAATTGGCGGATCTTGCGGCCCAGAGCCTCGTCGTCGGTGGTGATCATCCCACCCTCGCCGCAGGTGATGATCTTGTTGCCGAAGAAGCTGAAGGCGGCGACGTCCGCCAGCGATCCCACGGGGCGACCCTGATAGGTCGCGCCGACTGCCTCCGCCGCGTCCTCGATCACCTTGATGCCCGCCTCCCGGGCCACGATCAGGATCTCGCGCATCGGCGCGGGCCTGCCGTAGAGGTGGACGGCAATCACCGCCCGGGTACGGGGGGTCAGCTTGGCGCGCAGGTCCTCGGCCGTCAGGTTCCAGGTCTCCCGGTCGGAGTCGACGAAGACCGGTAGGGCGCCGCAGTAGCGCACCGCGTTGGCGGTGGCGATGTAGGTCAGCGACGGGACCAGCACCTCGTCGCCGGGGCCCACGCCGAGGCCGAGCAGGGCGAGGTGGAGGGCGGACGTGCCGTTGTTGCAGCTCACCGCATAGCCCACTCCGGCAGAGGCCGCGAACTGCTCCTCGAAGCGGCTGATGAACGAACCGATCGAGGAGATCCAGGTCGTGTCGAGGCATTCGTTGACGTAGCGTTTCTCGTTGCCCGACAGCGCCGGAGCGGCGACGGGGATGAACTCATCCATCAGGGTTCTCCCTCCCGGAACGTTGGCGGTGTCCGGGTTCCAAAAGGCGCGCGGGGTTGCCGGCAACGGTCGAGCCGGGCTCCACGTCGCGAAAGACGACCGACCCGATGCCGACCACCGCCCCCCGTCCGATCCGGAGCGGCCGCCCTCTCCCCACGATCGAGCCGACGCCGACGAGCGCCTCGTCTTCCACTGTGACATAGCCCGCGAGATGGGCGCCGGGCGCGATGTGCACACTGCGACCGATGACGCAGTCGTGATCGACGGTGGCGGACGTATTGAGGATCGTATTATCGCCGATCACAGTGCCGGCGTTGACCACGGCGCAGGGCATGATCGCCACCCCCTGGCCGAGGCGAGCGTGGGGCGAAATCTGGGCTGAGGGGTGGACGGCGCTCGCCAGGGTGAACCCCAGGGCGCGCGCGCTCTCCGCCATCCGGGTGCGCCGTACGTTGTCGCCCAGGGCGACGATCGCCCAGCGGATGCCGGCGGTGTAGAGGCCGGAGAGGACCGCATCGTCTCCCAGACAGGGAGTGCCGGCGATCGTGGCACCTGCGACCGGGGAGGGATCTGTGTAGCCGGCGACTTCCCAACCGGCGGCGAGCAGCACGTCGATCACCACCTTGGCATGTCCGCCACCGCCGATCACCACGGTTTTCCCTCTCGCCCCTGCGCTCCTCATCGCCGGGCCGCCTTCCCGTAGGCCGCAAGGCAGCGTTCGGCGACGGCACCCCAGGTGAAGCGCTCGACGATCCGCTTTCGGGCCGCGGCGCCGAGTTGCGCCGCGTGGTCGGGGTCGTCCAGAAGGAGGCGGATACGGGCGCGCAGGGCTTCGGGGTCGTTCGGCGGAACGAGAAAGCCGGTGACACCGTCGACGACGACCTCGGAAAGGGCGCCCACGTCGCTGCAGAGGACCGGGGTGCCGCACGCCATCGCCTCCATGGCGGTGAAGCCGAGGAGCTCCGGCAGCGCCGTGGTCTCGCCGTAGACGGTGGTGTTGACCGAAGGTAGAACCGATATCTCAGCGGAGCGGTACTCGCGGAGGATGTCGTCGTCGGAGGCATCGGTGACGAAGGTCACGTCCTTGCCCTGAGCCAGCTGATGGAGCAGCCTCAGGTACTCCTCGTGATAAGGACGGCCGACGATGCGCAGCGGGATCCCGGGGTCGACCGCCTCGACCAGGTAGTTGATCCCCTTGTGGGGCAGGAGCCGGCCGACGAAGAGCACGCCCCGGCGCGACACCTCGGGCGCGGGACGGTAGCGGTCGACGTCGATGCCAGCGTAGAGGATGCTCCACTTCTCCTGGAAAGCCCTGAACTGAGTGCCTCCCTGCGCTGCGATCAGCAGGAAGCCGTCGACCCAGCGGGCGAGGGGCAACCGGCCGGACAGCGTCAGGCTCGCCCCTCCGCCCACATCGGTGATGAAGACACGCTTGCCGAAAACCCTGGCGGCGAGGATGGAGAAATCTGTGACCAGAGTGTTCCAGGAAACGCAGTGGATCACGTCAACGTCCCGGAGGTCGCCGAATAGCTCGAAGGAGAGGGGGTTGTTCCGCTCCTCGCGTAGATAGGTCATCGCCTCAAAAGTGCGGATCTCGAGCTCGCCCTCGAATCGCGTCCTGGGGTGGCTTCCGAAGGTAACGAGTCGGGTGGGCACCCGCCGGGAGAGCGCCCTCGCGAGCTCCAGGGCATAGCGCTCGCCGCCACCGAAAATTCCATCCTCCCCGAAGGGGGTGGGATAGACCACGGCGACCCGGGGTGAAACGAGTTTCTCGCTGCTCATGCCCAGTGCACCCATTGTGGCCGCAAGAAACCGAGGAGATTCATCACCGCCTGGGAGAGCAGGCCGACCGCAGCGGTGAAGACGTTGAAGAGGAGGACGTTCCAGGTCGTCGACAGCGGGAGGAAGGCGATGGCGAGCGCCTGGACGGCGAAGAGCGAGACCAGGGCCGCCGCCTGCCACCGGTTCCACGAACGGGCGGTGTTGATGCCCAACGCGTACCCGTCGAGCAGGGCGAGCCCGGAGGAAAGGACGATCAGGAAGAGCTCGCGGTGGAGGCCGTGGTATTTGGGCCCCAGGACGAATAGAAAGGCGCCGGGGAGGAGGGCCGCGGCGGCGAGCAGAGCGGCGACGATGAGCACCAGGAAGGCGAAGCACTGGAGGTAGCGTGCGCGGTACCGGCGGTCGTCGGTGATGCGGGCAAGGCGGGGGAGGAACACCACGCCAGTCAGGCTCGAAAACATGCCGACGACCAGGCTCAGACGGCCGAGCGCGCCGACTTCCGCGATGGTCCGGGTCGAGCCGAAGGTGGCGGAGAGCCAGATGACGAGCGGACCCTGGATCGAGAAGTAGAGGGCGCTCGGCAGGGTCGGCAGGAGGTAGCGCACGACCCTCTGTCGGTAGGGCCGGAGGTCGAAACGGGGATGGACCCCAGGCCCTGGCGGCGCTTTCGGGTCGCGCGCCAACCGGGTCGTCAAGGCCGCGGCAAAGGCTGAGGTGAGCACCCCGAGCCAGGCCTTGAGCAGGCCGGAGACGACGATACCCAGAGCGAGGAGAAGCCGCGACAGACCACCCGCGATCTCCGCCCGGTAGGACTGGCCGTAACGGTTGTGGAGCCGCAGGGCCAAAACCCGGAGGGACGAGTTGATCTGGAACCAGACGCAGAGAACGATGCCGGCGGTGGCCGGTAGCGACTCGGTCCACGCGAACCCCTTGGCGGCGGCAATCACGGGAAAGATCACGGCGACGCTCGCCGCACCGAGCAGGAAGACCGCCCGCCGCAGGGAGAGGACCGCCGCGAAGTAGCTCGCGAAGTCGCCATCCTCGGTCGCCGAGCGGCGGAAGAAGTGGAGGAGCGAGCTGGTGCTGCCCAGATCCGAGAGGAAGGTGAAGAAGGTGATGACCGAGAAGGCCAGGGTATAGAGCGCGAACTCCCGCACCGGCATGAAGTTGATGAACAGGAGGCCGGCGCCGATCCCGGCGAGCTGGGTGAGACTCTGTGTCGAGAAGTAGGCGGAGAGGATCTTGGCCCAGCCCTTGAGGTGTGGCAGGAGGGCGGGAACGGCCGTCCCGAGGGTGTCCGGAGTCGGAATGGGCTGGGGAAGAGGGTCCATATCGTTCAGGTGCCCGTGAGCTCAATCCCGATCTCCTGGAGCACCCGGCGGGCGAGGGCGCGGGAGCGACCGGCGGGGGGGACCGCCGCCGTGCCGGGGAGCATCCATTCGGCGACAGGAATATAGAAGCCGCTTTTCTTCCGGCGGAAGAGAGCCTCCGGCAGCTCGGGGGCGAGCCGGCGGACGAGGGCGGCCTTGCCCTCGCCGCGGGCGGGCGCGAAGCCGTGCGCCGCCAGGTGATGGCAGAGCCAGGCGTCGACCAGGGGGACGCGCAGCTCGACCGAGCTGGCCATGGAGGCCCAGTCGGAGTCGCGGAGGAGCTGGTTCCGCATGTATTGCGCCGTTTCCATGGCGTGGACGGCGACCCAGGGGTCGAGCCGGCCGTGGCCATTGCCGGAGCAGGGGGCGAGGCTTTTCGCCGCGTCGGCGATCGGGTCGTAGAGGGCGAGGGCCTCGGCCGCCCGTTCCTTCCCCAGGAGGCCCGGCAGCTCGGCGGGCAGGAAGAGGCCGCGGCGCAGGAAGTAGCTGCCGGGGAGGGTGGCGCCGTGGGCGAGGAGCCCCGGGAGCTTGGGCCGCCCCGGAACGAGGCGCGCGGCGAGGGCCGGCCAGGCCGCCTGGAGCCCGGGCAGGAGGCGACCCCAGCGCGCCGCCCGGACACCCTTCGGCACGTCGCGGAAGGAGGGGTAGCTGCCGAAGATCTCGTCCCCGCCCAGGCCGGAGAGGACCACCTTGAGCCCCGCCTCGTGCGCCGCGCGGCTGACCACGAAGGTGTTGAAGCCGTCGATCGAGGGTTGGTCCATGGCGGCGAGGGCGGCCGGCCAGAGACGGGCGAAGTCGTCCCGACCCAGCCGGCGCTCGACGTGCCGGGTGCCCAGGGTCCGCGCCACCTGGGCGGCGAGCGGCGCCTCGTCCGCCGCGGTGCCGGCGAAGAGGTCGAAGCCCAGGGTGAAGGTGGCCGGCGGCTCGGGCAGGTGGCGGCGGGCGAGGGCCGCGATCAGCCCCGAGTCGAGCCCCGCCGAGAGGAAGACGGCGACCGGCACGTCGGAGACCAGGTGGGCCGCGACCGATTCCTCGATCGCCAATTCCGGAGATAGGGGCGCGGGCTCGGGCGCGGCGAAGGGCCGCGGCGCGCTCGGGCGGCCGTCCTCGACGGTCAGCAGGTGCCCGGCGGGGAGGGCGCGGATGGCGCGGCGGATCGTCCACGGCTCGGGCACCGATCCCCAGAGGAGGAAGCCGGCGAGCCCGGCCGGGTCGACCTCGGGGGAGATTGTCCCTCCGGCTTCGAGCGCTTTCACCTGGGAGGCGAAACGGAGGTGGCCGCCGCCTTCCGCGTAGTAGAGCGGCTTGATTCCCAGCGGATCACGGGCGAGGAGGAGGCAGCGGGCGCGCCCATCCCAGATCGCCAGGCCGAACATGCCGCGGAGGAGGGGGAGGAAGGCTTCCCCATGCCGCAGATAGAGGGCGAGGACGACCTCGGTGTCGCTGTCGCTCCGGAAGCGTTGCCCTGCCGCTTCGAGCCCGGCCCGCAGGGCGCGGAAGTTGTAGATCTCGCCGTTGATGACGATCTGGACCGCGCCATCGTTCGGATCGGCCATCGGCTGGGCGCCGGCCGGCGAGAGGTCGAGGATGGCGAGCCGGCGGCTGGCGAGGCCGGCCCGGCCGTCGTCCGCGACCCAGGTCCCCGCCCCGTCCGGGCCGCGCAGGGCCATGGCCTCCCGCGTCCGCAGAAGCTCCTCGCGGTCGATCGGACCTGCCTCGGGGCCGAGGCTCACGATGCCGTTAATGCCGCACATGGGGATCGCTGGTGTCGGCGCCGGTCAGCTGGTCGAGGTAGGGCCTGAGGCCGGCGCGGAAGCACTCCGGGGTGAAGACGGTCTCGCAGCGCCGCCGGCCGGCCTCGCCCAGCCGCCGGGCGACCTCCGGGTCGTCGAGCAGGCGGGAGAGGGCGGCGGCGAGCTCCGCGGGGTCGTCGGGATCGACGAGGAGACCGGTCTCGCCGTCCGCCACCACCTCCGCCGCGGCGCCGCCGCGGGCCGCGAGACAGGGCTTGCCGGCCCGCATGGCCTCCAGGTAGACGAGCCCGAACCCCTCGCCGCGGCTGGGCATGGCGAAGAGGGCGGCCCGCCGGTAGAGCTCGGCCCGGGTCGCCTCGCTCACGAAGCCGGTGAAGAACGCCCGCTCCGGCGAGAGCCCCAGGGCCGCGGCCGCCCGTTCGAGACGGGGCCGGTCGTCGCCGTCGCCGACCACGACCAGCCGGAGATCCGGCCGGCCTGCGATCGCGGCCAGAAGCTGGTCGTGTCCCTTGTAACGCTCGCTCGCCGCCATCCGCCCGACGATCAGGACGTAGCCCTCTCCGGCGCGGGCGAGGATCTCCAGGTCGACGATCCCGGCGGCCTGCCGCTCCTCCAGGCAGAGGGGGAGGACGGCGATCTCCCCGAGGCCGGGATTGACCTCCCGCGTCCGCTCGGCGGTATAGGTGGAGATGGCGAGCCGCACGGTCGCGTTGCGCAGAGCCCGGAAGCGGTCGCCGCGCAAGGGCTGCCAGCCCTCGATCCCATAGAGGGGGACGAGGTAGGGGGCGCGGAGCGGCCCCGGCAGCCAGGCGGCGATCCGGGCAAGCCCCAGAAGATCGTAGACATAGGCGGCCGGCGGCCTCGCGAGCTGCCGCCGCCAGACGGCGAGCGCCATCGCCCCCTGCCGGCCGCCGAAGCTGCGGACCGGGACGCCCCCGGCCGGGACGCCGTTGCTGCCCAGCGACAGGAGCGAGAAGCCGATCCGGCGTTCCTCGGCGTAGGCGGCGCAGCTCGCGGCGAACAGCCGCGCCGCGGCCGCACGGCCGCCGCCCGTGAGCTCGAAACCGGCGGAGACGAAGATCAGGTCGCGCATGGTGGTGGGAGGGTCCGGGCGGGCTCCGCCCCCTTCGGTGTACATGCACCGACGAAAGGGGGCTCTGGCGCTCCTTGCGGAAGCGCCTTCTTAGACCGCCCGCCGCGCCTGCTGCGGCCTCGCCAGCGGAGCGAGCGCCTCGCGTTCGATCTCCGCGGCCACCGACTGGCGCAGGAAGGTCACCGAGACCACCAGCCGCGTCCGGCCCTTCTCGCGCAGGACCGTCCCGGAGAATCCCCGGAACGGCCCCTCGGTCACCTTGACCGCATCTCCCGGTCCCAGGTAAGGAACGGGGACCAAGGGGGCGCCGCTCTCCTGCAACCGCCAGAGGCTCGCGAGCTCGGCTGCGAGGAGCGGCTGATCGGCGACCTCCAGGATGGAGACGACGCGGTCGCTCTCGACGGCCGTCCGGCGCTCCCCGGCGGCGCCGCGGAAGAAGACGTAGCCGGGGAAGAGCGGCAGGTGCGACACGAACTGCCGTCCGGCCCGGCGCACCCGCTTCTCCGCCAGGGGCAGGTAGAACGGCACCCTGTGCTGGAGGAGGTGGCGCGCCAGCTCCTTCTCCTGGCGGCTGCGCACATAGGCCACGCGCCAGGGCGACGTCAGGTCCAAATCAAAGAGATCTGGCGGAGATAGAGCTACTTCGGACCGGAGAATGGGCACGTCCGTACGGCGACCTCGATGCACGTTGCGGTTCAGCGCTAATTGTTGCAGAACATAGCTGGAGACGCAACTTTCCGGGTGGGGCCCGGGGCACCGAGCTGGAGTCCGCTTCCTCTGGCCAGAGTTCCGTGACTCGGACCAGAGTCTCGGGACCCCGGGCTGACTCCGCTTGCTCCTCCCTGAGTCCCGGGACGCTCCGTCGCCGCAGGCGATGCGCAACGCCGCGCGTCGGACCGTCGTTGACACCCAGGCGCCTCCAACGTCACCAGAACCACAGGCGCTTCCGGCCTACAGAGACTACGAAGGCCCTGCCGTGACACGTCCCCCCTACCGCCCCCCCATCCCCGCGCTCGGCCCGTAGAGGATCGCGTTCAGCAGGATCGGCGTCGTCGCCCGCCAGAAGAGGCGGAAGGCGGGGTCGTGGGCGAAGAGGATGACGCTCCCCTTGCCGCGGGTCTCGGCGCCCACCAGGAGCGAGCCGGCGAGGCGCTCCTCGGCTTCGGGGAAGGCGAAGCCGGCCACCACCGGATGCTCGGTGGCGGCGACGAGGACGTCTTTTCGGGGATCGCCGGTGGTCTTCAAGACGAGCGAGCCCTCGACCAGCACCGCCGGGGAGGACTCCAGCCCCACGGTCAGCGGGTGATTGGGCTGCATTCGGGTCGCCACGGCAGCCCCGGGGGTGACGATCGGGCGCAGGGCGAGCCCGGATGGGGGCGGCTGATCGGCGACGGAGATCTCCGGGTCCCCTCCCTCCTTGGGCGGCTCCCACTTCTTGATCGTCGTCATCTCGTGCGCCGAGAGCCAGACCGTCGCGTCGCCGATCGCCACCAGCTCGCCGCCCGCCTTGATCCAGGCGTCCAGGGCCTCGCGGGTCTTGTCCGGCACCCGGTCGTAGTCGCCGTCCGGGAGGAGCAGGACGTCGATCTCTCCCAGGTCGACGTCGGCCAGGCGCGCCAGGTCGAGCCGGTCGTGGCGCACCCCGATCTGGCGGTCGAGGAGCGACCAGAGGAAGCCGAAGGAGGTGGGATCGACGCCTTCGCCGCTCACCAGGCCGACCTGCACCGGGCGGACCGCCGCCATGTCCCGCGAGCCCAGGGAGACCCCCTTGATCTCGTAGGAGGCGGCGAGCCCCTGGGCCGTGAGGCCGTCCTCGGCGAGCAGGCCGGAGAGGGTCTTGTCGAGCTCCGCCGGGTTGGCGTGGCGGGGGATGAAGAGGGTGCCGGAGGGGTAGTCCACCCCCTCCGCCGAAAAGCCGGTGAGGGCCAACCGGTAGTGGAACCCCCGCTTCTGGAGGGCCGCGGCGAGGCGGTAGCTGCCGAGCCCCTGCGGGCGAACGAGGAAGCCCAAGGTGGACGCGCCGTGCATCCCGGGGGCTGGCGGCGCCGGGGCTTTCAGGCCGCCGGGCTCCCCGGCCACCACCCAGGTGTCGAGGTTGAAGGCCAGGGGGAGCGACCAGGCGGTGATGTCGTAGAACTCGCCCGCCAGGTTGTCCTCCAGGCGCCGGCGCTGGCGGTTCAGAAACGCCTCGCTCATCGGGGCGTCGTAGTCGAGGAGGACCTGGGCGAGAGTGCCCAGCGGCTGGGTGGTCGACACCGCGTAGGTGCCGGCCGGGAAACGCCGCTCCTCCTCGGTGCCGGGGGTGTGGGCGAGCCGCCGCGCCTTGACCGTCGCCGTCTCCCCGAGCTGGCGGACGCGAATGCCGTGGAGGGTGAGGAGGTCGGCCAGGGCCTTCGCCTCCTGCCGGTCGGCCGGCCAGAGGTAGGTGCGCCCCGGCCCCGGGGGGCCCTCGCGGGTCTCGGCGAAATCGGCGAGGAGCTTCCGGCTGTGGGCCACCGCCGTCCGCACCGTGGTGAGCGAGGTGGTGAAGTGCCGGGCGATGCGGTCGGGCAGGGTGAGCGGGCTGCCGTCGGCCAAGGTGAGGGAGAGGCCGCCGCGCCCGCCGCCCGCCATCTCGTAGGTCATCCCCACCGCGCCGCGCAAGCTGGGATAGGAATCGCCGTAGCCGGGATAGAAGAGGTCGTAGTTCTGCCCCTTGAAATAGACCCAGCCCTGGTGGTCGAAGGCCTGGGCGTTGGCCCGGCCGAAGGTGTCGAGCCAGGAGACGACGCGATGGGCGATCTGCGGGTGGACCGGCTCGGCCGGCGGCGGAAAGAAGTAGCTCGCCTCGGTCCCCATCTCGTGGAAGTCGACGTAGACCTGCGGCTCCCAGGCGCGGTAGGCGACCAGGCGCTGTCGGGTCTCCTGCTGGGAGACCCAGGCCCAGTCGCGGTTGAGGTCGACCAGGTAGTGGTTCTGCCGCCCGCCGGGCCAGGGCTCCCAGTGCTCGGCGGCGGCGCTCCGCGGGTTGGGCTCGCCCCCCCGCCGCTCCTCGAAGGCGTGGACGTAGCGCTCCCGGCCGTCCGGATTGACCAGCGGATCGATGAGGAGGATGGTGTTGCGCAGGAGGCCGGGGATCTCGCCCTGGCCGGCCGCCAGCACGTAGGCGACGGCCATCGCCGCCTCGGAGGAGGAGGACTCGTTGCCGTGGATGCCGTAGGCCAGCCAGACGACCAGCGGCTGGCGCTCGACCAGCCGCTCGCGGTCGCCGCGGGAGAGGGTACCGGGGTCGGCCAGCCGGAGGTGCTCCTGGCGCAGCGCGTCGAGGTGCGCCAGGTTGTCGGGCGAGCTGATCGCCACCAGCTTGAGCGGCCGCCCCTCGTAGGTCTCGCCGTAGCTTACGACCTTGACCCGGTTCGAGGCGGCGGCCAGGGCGTCGAGGTAGGCCTGGATGCGGTCCCACGAGGTGAAACGCTCGCCCAGGGGGTAGCCGAGGAAGGCCTCCGGCCGCGGCAGGCGCTCGTCTAAGGGAGGCAGCTCGGGGAGCTCGCCGAAGGAGAGTGGGGCGAGGAGCCGCGGTGTTTTGGCGGCGGCGGCAGAGACCTCGCCGGCCGCGGACGGTTCGGGCATGGCGGCGGCGGATGCCGCGGAGAGACGGAGAGGGAACCCGGCCAGACAGGCCAGGAGGACGAGCAGGGGGACCCTACGGCGCATGAGATTTTCCGTGATCAGGAAGAAGCGATGCTTTCGGAGGAGATGTTCAGGCGTTTCATCATCTCGTGGAGAGTGGTGGGCTTGACCTGCAGCAGCTCGGCGGCCCGCTTCTGCACGCCGCCGGTCGCCTGGAGGGCCTTGATCACCAGCTGGCGCTCGTACTCGGAGACCGCCTCCTTGAAGGCGACGCCGGCGGAGGCGACGGAGGACGGCGGGAGCATCACCGCGTCCGGCTGCCGCACCGACTGCGGCAGGAGGTCGACCCCGAGCACCGTCCCGGTCGACAGCACCACGGCGCGCTCGATGACGTTCTCCAGCTCCCGAACGTTGCCCGGCCAGTGATAGTCGAGGAGGTGCTGCATGGCGGCGGGGGAGATCTCGGCGATCGCCTTCTCGTTCTCCTGCGCGCACTTGGCGAGGAAGTGCTGGGCGAGGAGCGGGATGTCCTCGGTCCGCTTGCGCAGGGGCGGCAGGCTCACGGTGATGACGTTCAGCCGGTAGTAGAGGTCCTCGCGGAAGAGCCCCTGGGCCACCGCGCCTTCTAGATCGGCGTTGGTGGCGGCGATGATCCGCACGTCGGCCTTGACCGTGTCGACCCCGCCTAAGCGCATGAACTCCTTTTCCTGGATGACGCGCAGCAGCTTCGACTGGGTGTCGATCGGGATGTTCCCGATCTCGTCGAAGAAGATCGAGCCGTTCGCGGCCATCTCGAAGAGCCCCTTCTTGCTCGCGATGGCGCCGGTGAAGGCGCCCTTGACGTGGCCGAAGAGGTTGCTCTCCAGGAGGTCGGCGGGCATCGAGCCCGAGTTGACGGTGACGAAGGGGCCGCTCGCCCGGCGCGAGTGGTGGTGGATGGCCTTCGCCACCAGCTCCTTGCCGGTGCCGCTCTCGCCCAGGATCAGGATGTTGCTCTTCGCCGGCGCGGCGAGCTGGATGAGGTCGTAGACCTGCTGCATGGGCTTGCTTTTGCCGACCAGGTTGTCGAGCCCGAACCGCTGCCGCAGCTGCTCTTTCAGGTCGCGGTTCTCGTCCGCCAGACGGCGCTGCTCCAGCCCCTTGCGGATGGTGAGCAGCACCTCCTCGTTCTTGAACGGCTTGGGGATGTAGTGGAAGGCCCCCTCGCGCATGGCGTCGATGGCGCTCTCGATCGAGGAGAAGGCGGTGATGACGATCACCACCTGCCCGGGGTCGCGCTGGCGGATGCGGCGCAGCACCTGCTGGCCGGAGAGGCCGGGGAGCATGAGGTCGAGGAGGACGAGGTCGACCTCCTCGCGGTCGAGGATCTCCAGCGCCTCCTCGCCCGTGTAGGCGGAGAGGGTGGCGTGCCCCTCCCGCCTCAGAAGCGAGGTGAGGACGTCCTGGAGGACCTCCTCGTCGTCGACGATCAGGATGCTCATAGCGGTCGAGCCAGCCGGGGGAGCTCGACCGTGAAGCGGGTGCCGCGGCCGGGCTCGCTCGCCGCCGCGAGGCTCCCGCCGTGGCGGCGTACGATATCGTAACTGATGGCGAGACCTAAGCCAGTGCCGCCGCTCGCCAGCTTGGTCGAGTAGAACGGCTCGAAGATCCGGGCCAGGCGTTCGGCGGGGATTCCCGGGCCGGTGTCGTCGACGTGCACCCGGGCGTTCGCCGCGTCGGCCTCCAAGCGGACGGTCAACCGTCCTCCCTGCTCGGCCATCGCCTGCAAGGCATTCAAGAGCAGGTTGGTCAGCACCTGCTGCAGCTCGCCGTCGCAACCGAAGACGCGGATCTCCGGCAGGTCCAAAGATGGCGGCTGCCAGTCGACCTCGATCCGCCGCCGGCCCGGCCGGTCGCCCATGAGGTCGAGCGACTCGGTGATCAGCGGCGCCAAGGCCACCGGCCGGCGCTCGTTCTGCCGGTTCTTGGCGAACTCCAGCAGGTTGTTGACGATGCGGGCGGCGCGGAAGGTCTGGCGCTCGACCTTCTTCAGGATGTCGTAGTGGGGGTCGTTCTCCGCGGTCTCCGAGAGCAGCATCTGGGCGTAGCTCGAAATGCCGGTGATCGGAGTGTTGACCTCGTGCGCCACGCCGGCCGCCAGCATCCCCAGGGCCGCCAGGCGGTCCTTCTCCTGGAGCGCGTGCTCCATCGCCACCCGCTCGGAGACGTCGTGGACGACGAGCACCGAGAGGTTCTCGCCCAGCCCCCCCGCGCCGGTCGCCTCGCCTGTCCCGGCGAAGTCGGCGAGCGACAGCTGGAGGTAGCGCTCGCGGCCGGTGGGGTCGCAGTAGCTCACCTCGACCGGCGCTTCGCCGGGGCGGGGGAGCGGCTGGACGGGGAGCGACGCGGCGAGCGGCCGGCCGAGCAGGGCGGCGCGCTCGCGGCCGGCGAGCTGGACGAAGGCGGCGTTGACCGACACCACCCGCCCCGCCGGGTCGAGGACCGCGATGCCGGCCGGGGAGGACTCGAAGATCCCCTCGTTGTAGCGCTTGAGACGGAGGACCTCGTCGAGCTGCTGGTGGAGCTGCCCCAGGAGCTGGGCGTTCTCGATCGCCAGGGCGGCCTGGTTCAAGAGATGGCGGATGAGCTCCACGTCCTCGCTGTTGAGCGGGTCCCTGTCCTTCTTGTAGCCGGTCAGGACGATGCCCACCCGGCTGCCGAGGACGGCGAGGGGGAAGGCGTAGCGGTAGCCGCCGATGAACAGCCGCTGGGCGGGCGCCGTGGGCTCGGTGGAGAGCGACACCCCGGAGAGGTAGAGGTAGTTCTCCTCCCACAGCCCGTCGCCCAGCGCCTCGGGGGAGAGCCGCTCGGGCAGGCCGGGCTCGGACCGCACCGGGTAGAGCGTCCCACCCTGGACCAGGTAGAGGTTGGCGCGCTCGATCTCGACCCCTTCTTCGATCTGCCGCAGGAGGGCGGAGCAGAGGCGCCCCAGGTCGCGCTCGTGGAGCAGCTCCTGGCCGAGGTCGGAGAGCGCCCGGCGCTTGCCGAAGGAGCGCCGGTAGTGGAAGCGCTCCAGGGTGCCGGAAATGGAGCGGCGGGTGGGCACCAGGAGGCCGGCGATGGCGAGCCCGGCGGCGAAGGAGAGGAGGTTCCGGGTGAGCGAGAGGTCCTGCGGCACCCCGCGGAGGATCGCCAGGTTGACCAGCGAGAAGCCGATGATCCCCAGGAGCAGGGTGAGGGTCGCCGAGATCGTGTCGCGGACGATGATCTCGATGTCCCATAGCTTGTAGCGCAGGATGGAATAGGCGAAGGCGACCGGCACCAGCCCCAGCGGCAGGACGGCGAGGACGGTGAGGAGCTGCGGCCGGTGGAGCCCGAGGGCCAGAGGGACGACGTAGAGGAGGAAGAACGGCAGGTAGCCGCCGGCGAGGCCGAAGGCCACCCACTGCAGCTGGCGCTGCTGCTCCCAGGTCCGCCCGTGCCCGATCCGCCAGGCGAGGAGGCCCACGGCGGCCAGGGCGTAGACCATGAGGTGGTAGACCTCCAGGTGGTCCAGGGTGACGATCGCCGCGGCCGTGGGATGAACGAAGAGCCGGTGGAGGCCCAGGGCGAGGTCGAGCTGCAGGGCGAGGAGGACGGCCGCCGGCAGGTAGAGGAACGGAGTCCAGCGCCGGTAGCGACGATATACGGTCCGCACGACCGTCGCGTCGGCTTCCTCGGGCGGCGCCGGGAAGACGAGGAAGAGGTGGAGGGTGAGCGCCGGGAGGAAGATCCGGGCCAGCTCGTCGCCGGTAAAGACGATGCGGTACAGCAGGTCCGCCGGCGGCACCGCCGAGAGCAGGTAGAAGACCGCCGAGGCCAGGCACCAGAGATAGAAGAGGAACCCCGGGCGCTCCCCGTGCTTGAGCAGCGTGTAGAGGCCGATCAGCAGGTAGCCGACGCCGATGAGGGCGACGAGCAGGTAGGGGAAGTCGATGGCGAGCGGCGGCCGGTGGTAGAGGACCTTGATCACCTGGTCGCCGCGGAGGACGGCGATCCGGCTCTCGGGCTGGCTCTTCAGGACGTGGACGAGGTCGGCTTCCGTGCCGGCCTCGGGGAGGGTGGCGAGGAACAGCTGGTCGCCGGCGATCAGGCCGGTCCGCGGGTCGTCGACCGCGACCACCCGGGCGGCGCCGCTCGCCTCCATCCGGGCGACGAAGCCCAGCGGCTGGAAGGACTGCACCTTGCGGTAGAACGACAGGCCGCCAAACGCGACCGCCGCCGCTGCCAGAAGGAGCGAGAGGGTGAGCTTCAGGGTACGGGACCGCTTCATGGATGAGACCTGGCCGACAGCCTGGATAGCAGCTTCCATGCCAGCGTCACGTTTTTTTGAATCGCCTTCAAACTGCTGAATTATAGAGCTTTTTGCTCGCAAGATCCAAAAAAACGGATGTTATCCAAGGGGCTGAATCCAAGCGATTGGGGGGAGGACGCGTAGAAGGGCGAGGCGATGTCGTAGAGACGCCCAGCCGCTACCACCATCCTTGCAAGGAACCACTGCCGCCAGGGCGTCTCCAACGCTGACAGGACCACGGGCGTCTGCGGCCTGCGGAGACGCCCTGGCGATGGTGGTGGATGCCAGGGTTTGTGGTAAGCGGCTGGGCGTCTCTACGAACGCCACCTGGAGGCAGACCGAGACTAGAACTTGACCGCGATGCCGCCGAGGAAGCGCTTGCGCAGCTCGTCGCTGCTGCCGTTGCTGGCCAGGGGGGAGCTGCCGCGGGAGAGCTCCATGTTGAGCTGTACCGTCCAGTCGCCCGCCAGGTTCATCAGGAAATTCAAGTCCTGGGAGAGCATCAGCTGCAGCCGCTCGAGGTCGACCTGGGAGGTCGCCGGGCCGGCCTGCCCCAGCGGGTCGAGCTCCTGGCTCAGCCGGTGGAAGGCGAGGAAGACGCCGGTCGAGGTGGCCTGGAAGCGGGTGTCGATCGAGGTGACGAAGTACTGCACCCGGTTCTCGTAGGCCGCGCCGAGCGGGGAGTAGAAGGCGCCGCCACCGCCGTGCGCCAGGCTGGCTTCGATCTTCGTCGTGATGCCGGGGGTGAGCCGGTGGCCGATCGAGAGCTTGACCTCGGGCAGCCGGTCGCCCGGCACCAGGTAGAGGCTCTCCAGGCGATCGAAGAAGTCGTCGCTGAAGTAGAGCCGCAGGGTCTTGCCGAAAGTACGGTCGGTCGCGGCGAGGGAGAAGGTGTCGTCATCCCCCTGCTTGCGCGCCAGGCGCAGCTCGTAGCAGGACTTGCCGCCCTCCTCGCAGAGGTCGGCCTCCTGGTAGAGGGTGGGCAGGAACTGCGGCGCGTTCACCGCCGTCCGCTCGTAGGCCCGGCGGCTGGCCGAGCCCTGCAGCTGCCAGTGGTCGTCCAGGCGGAAGACGACGCCGCCCTCCGGCCGCACCGCCAGGCTGCCGTCCGCCATGGTGCTGTAGAGGCCGTACTCGACGAGGAAGGCCGGCTGCAGTCGGATGCCGCCGCGGCCGAACACTTCGAGGCTGTCCTGCCCCGGCAGGACCGGTCCCGGCGGCTGCTGAGCCTGGCCCTGGCCGCCGGGGCCGGCAAGCCCGTACTGGAGGGCGCGGTAGCGGATGCCGCCCTGGATGGTCGAGCTCGGCCCCAGCTCGGTCGAGTACGAGCCGTCGACCCGCCAGGTGCGCGAGGCGCCGGGGATCTCCACCGGGTCGAAGGAGCCCTGGCGGTGGAAGTTGTTCTCGCTGGTGTACTGGGCGGAGAGCTCCGAGCGGCTGTTCTCGCCCACCGCCTGCGAGTAGCTCACCCGGTAGTGCTCGAAGTCGACTGGCACCAGGCCGTCGCTGCCGCGGGTCATCAGACGGTTGCTGAGCGAGGTGACGTTCAGCCGGCTGCGGGGGCCGTTCTCCAGGTCGAGCGAAACGGCGCTGGTCTGCCCGCCGAGCGCCGCCGCGGGCGCCCCCGAGGCGCCGAAGGCGGGCAGCGGCTCGAACTGCCAGAAGCGGCCGCGCAGCCCCACCTGCATCTCTCCTACCTTGCCCTCGATGCCCACCCGGCCGCCCGCCATCTGCCCGCTCCCCGCGGCAGCCAGGTTGTCCACCCCCTTCATCGCCTGGATGTCGGTGTGGAACTGCGACAGGGTGCTCAAGGCGAGCTGCGGGCGGCGCTCGTCGGCGAAGCGCGGCAGCTCGCCCTCGCTCGCCTGCTCGATGTCGCGCAGCACGTCGGGCGGGATGGCGGCGCGCAGCGACCAGAAGTCGTCGTTGCCGCCCTGGGCGGGGGCAGCCCCGTTGGCGGGGGCCGCGCTCTGCGACAGCTGGAGCTCCAGGAACTGGTAGGCCTGGGCGGTCGTGCGGGTGAGCAGGATCACCACCGGCGCGAAGCCGGCCTTGTGCGCGATGACCTTGTAGAGGCCGGCCGGCAGGTCCTGGAAGAGGAAGTTGCCCTGCGGATCGGTGAGGACCTTGTGGAGCTTCGACTCGGCGAGCTGGAAGGCGTAGACCCCGGCCGAGGCCAGCGGCGAGCGCTCCCCGGTCACCCGCCCGGCGACGCCCTGCGGGTTGGGCGCGTTCGGCGGGTTGGACGGCAGGGGGGGCCGCTGGGCCGCGGCGCTCCCCGCCAAACCGAGCAGGAGGAGCGCGGCGAGAAGGGGGGGACTCTTGTGCGGGTGGCTTGTCATCCCTGGACCCTGGACGAGGACCCTACGAGGCCCGAGTGTAGCCCTCCGCCCCGAGGCTGTCAAACTCCGGTCGCGTCCAGATATATCGCTTACTTTCTATGCATTGGAGCGCTGCCCTGGATCGCGGTGAGCAGAACGCGGTCCCACCCCGGTTCGACCGCGCTGGTGGCGGCCAGGAGGGCGAGGCCGATCCCCGCCGAGCCGGTGAGGAAGCCGGGATCGTCCATCCAGGCGAGATCGCCCATCCGGTCGGCGCTCGACGGGAGCCAGGCCTGGTAGCCGCCGATCCCCGCCGTCCCCCGCCGGGCGAGCGCCTGGTCGTACCAGGTCCGGGCGGCGGCGCCGAGAGCCGGCTCGCCGGTCGCCTGGTAGAGGCGGTTGAACAGGTGCGCCACCCCGGCGGCGCCATGGCAGAGGCCGCAGTCCTGCACTCCCGAGCCGGCGATGGCCCGCTCCGCGGCGTGCCGGGCGATGGCCAGGGCCTCCGCCTCCAGGCGCGGGTCGCCGGCGGTCCGGGCGGCGGCGAGTAGGGACGCCGCGATCCCGAGGTCGCCGTAGCACCAGGCCAGGCGGGTGGGGTTGGGCGCGATGCCGGGGGCGGTATTGTAGGGGAAGAGCGAGTCGGCGCCCGCGGGCAGGCGCTGGGCGAGGACCCAGCCGGCGGCGCCGTCGAGCAGACGGCGGGCCTCCGGCTCCGCCACGCCGGCCGCCAGGGCCTCGCCGAGGACGCCGATCACCGCCGGCACGCCGTGGGCGACGCCCAGGTTGTAGTGCCCCTCGGGGTAGGTGGCCGCCTGGAGCGCCCCCACCCGCTCCGAAGGGGTGTGCCAGGAGAGCAGCTCCTCCGGCTTCGGCCCCGCCCCCATGGCCTGGGCGGTCTCGGCGAGGCGGGCGATGGCCCCCTCCAGGCACTCCCGGCCGCCCGGCCGCGGCAGCCGTTCGAGGGCGTAGACCGCGAAGCCCACCAGGCCGCTGATCAGGTCGTAGTCGCCCTGCCAGGGGGAACGCGCGAGGAACTCCGCGAGGACGGTCGCGATCTCCTCCCCCGGGTCCTCCCCCTCGGGATCGAAGAGGCGCCCGGCGAGGTGCTCCAGGGTCCAGGCAACGCCGGGAAAGCCGCCGTAGAGCCCGGAGCCCACCGGCAGCTCGGAGGTGCCCTCGATCGCCCGTTCGAGGAAGGTCATGGCGGTGTCGTCGTGCCCCTCTCCGGGCCGGGCGAAGTGGAGATAGGAGAAGAAGAGGGCGATGCCGGCCTGGCCACCGGCGAGCGAGAGGTCCCGGCCGCTGCCGCCCGAGGGCCCGCCCGGGGGCTCTTCGGCGAAAACCTGGAGGCCGGCGGCGATGGCGTCGACGGCGGCCGCGGCGGCGCTGGCGGCGTCGCCTGCGAGGAGCGGGCTCCAGGCCGGGTCGGGCGGAGTGGGCATCAGGGCTCCCTGCGGCCCGAGGCGCCGCGGATGGCGGTAAGGAGGACGCGGTCCCAGTTGGGCTCGACCGGGGTCGTGGCGGCCAGGAGGGCGAGGCCGATGCCGGCCGAGCCGGTGAGGAAGCCGGGGTCGTCCGCCCAGCCGAGCTCGCCGCTCATCCCGTCGTTCCCCTGGGGAAGCCAGGCGCGGAAGCCGCCGATCCCCTCCGGCCCGCGGAGGGCGAGGGCGCGCTCGAACCAGCTGCGGGCGGCCTCGCCCACGGCGGCCTCGCCGCTCGCCTGGTAGAGGCGGTTGAAGAGGTGGGCCACCCCGGCGGCGCCGTGGCAGAGGCCGGCGTCGACCACCCCGGCGCCCTCGGCCGGGCGGGCCGCGGCGTGCCCGGCGACGGTCCGGGCTGTCGCCTCCAGGCCGGGGTCGGCGACGGTGCGGGCGGCGGCGAGGAGCGCCGCCGCGATCCCGAGGTCGCCGTAGCACCAGGCGAGGCGAGAGGGGCTGGGGGGGATGCCGGGGGCGGTGTTGTAGGGGAAGAGCGAAGGGGCCCCGGGGGGGAGCTGCTGGGTGGCGATCCAGGCCGCGGCGCCCTGCCGCAGCCGGCGTGCCTCGGCGGCCACCTCCGCCGCCAGCCCGGCGACCTCCGCCTCGCCGAGGAGGGCGATCACCCCCGGCACGCCGTGGGCCACCCCGAGGTTGTAGTAGCCGGCGGGGAACTGCTCGGCCTGGACCGGCCCCACCCGCTCGGGCGGCGTGTGCCAGGTGATCCCGGCCGCCCCCGGCTCGGCGGTCTCGGACAGGCGGGCGACGATCTGCTCCAGGCACTCCCGGCCGCCCGGCCGCGGCAGCCGCTCCAGGGCGTAGGCCCCGAATCCCACGAGGCCGCTGATGAGGTCGTAGTCGCCCTGCCAGGGAGAGCGCGCGAGGAGGCCCTGGAGCGCCGTCGCGATCTCCTCGCCGGGGTCCTCGCCGTCGGGATCGAAGAGCCGCCCCAGGAGGTGCTCCAGGGTCCAGGCGACGCCGGCGAAGCCGCTGTAGAGGCCGGCGCTGACCGCCATCTCGCCGGTGCCCTCGATCGCCTGTTCGAGGAAACCCATGGCGGTTTCGTCGTGCCCACCGTCGGGACGGGCGAAATGGAGGTAGGAGAAGAAGAGGGCGAGGCCGGCCTGGCCGCCGGCCAGGGAGAAGTGTCCGCCGCCCGCTTCCGGACGGATGGCGGCAGCCGCCGGGTGGGCGGCGATCCCCGCCGCGATGGCGTCGACGGCGGCGTTCGCCGCCCGGGCCGCCTCGCCGGTCAACAGCGGGCGCCAGGGACGATTCGAATTCGGTTCGGTCATGGCATATCCTCGCGGCGCTCCTGGTCGAGAGCGTTGAGGGCGTAGCTTAGCCGACTCGACGCGGAGTTAGAATGTCCGCCCCACCAGAAGGGAACGATCTGAAACCGTCTGAGGATACCGTCTTCGATCTGCTCTACCCGCCGGGCCAGGAGCGGGCGGGTGCGGCCACGCCGGCCGCGCCGGCCTCGCCGACCGGCGCCGCGCCGCTGCCGGAGCTGGCGGCGGCCTGGGCCCAGCGCTCGCCCCAGGAGGTCGCCACCCGGCTTGCCGGCTACGCCCAGAAGGCGGCGCTCTGGGGCCGGCCGGGGAGCCGCCAGCGCAGCGCGTTCGCCCAGGCCCTGGCGGACGCCGTCGAACGGCCGGAGGCCTGGCTCGACGCCTTCCTCACCCAGGGCCTCTACGAACCGGCGACCGCCTTCCTCGCCGCGGACGTGGCGCGCCGGCGGTCGGGCTGGGAGCGGCGGCTGGAGAGCGCGATGGCCCTGGACCCCCTGGCCGAGACAGCGGCGACCCTGGTCCTGGAGCTCGCGGCGGCGCCGCCCAACCTGCTCGAACGCGCCCTGGAGGAGGCGGCCCGCACCCCCCTCCTGGCCGAGGCCCTGGCCCTCCGCCGGTCGCTCCCCCTGCCCAGCCTGCGGGCGCTCCTCGCCAGCCGGCGCTGGCAGACGGCGCTCGCCGCCGCCTTGGGCGAGTGGAGCTCGCTGCCGCAGGGGGAGGTGCGCCCGGAGCTCGAGGACGACTGGACCGCCGCGGTCTTGCGGGCGCGCACCGCCGAGTACGAGGAGACGCCGGAGACGGTCGGTCTCCAGTTCGGCCTGCGGCTCGTCCTCGGCGGGAATCCGGACCTCGCCTACGCCTGGCTCACCGCCCGGCTCGCCGACGCCGATCTGCCGGTCTACTTCTCCGCCGACAGCCCTTTCGCCAAGGCGGTCGAGGCGCTCGACCGCGAGCGCCGGGAGCGGCTCCTCGGGGTTCTCCACGAGGCCCCCTTCCTCCAGTCGCTCCTGCCGCACCTGGTGGGGGGGGACGCCGACCTCTTCCGCCGGCTCCTCGCCCTGCCGGCCCTCGCGGCCTACCACCTGGCCCCCCTGCGCCGCACCCCCGAGGCGATCTGGGAGGAGCTGGCCCTGGCCGCCTTGGACAGCGGCCACGGGCCGCGCGAGGTGGCCGAGGCCTCGCTCTTCCGCAGCACCGTCGGGACCGACCGCTGGCAGGAGCGGGACCGCGCCTACGCCGCCCTCGCCGCCCACCCGCGCGCCGACCTGCGCGAGGTCGGCCTCCACGGCCGCAAGCGGGTGGAGGAGGAGATCCGGCGGCAGGCCCGGCCGGGGGTGACGCGGCCGTTTCTGCCGTAGCGAGCCGGGTCGACCGCCGGCTTACGGGAGGTCGACGTTCTGCGCCTTGGGCCGGCTGCAGGTCTCGAGATAGGAGTTTTTGCGGACGTACTCCTTGCGCGCCTCCAGGTCCTTCGGCAGCTCCTTCGCCGCGGCGGCGGTGACATAGGAGGGGGCGATGTTGGCGACCCAGTTGACGTACTCGTCGACCGTGAGCTTCCCCTTCGGGAAGGCGAAGAACTCGTCGCCGCCCAGGTAGATCGAGTTCTCCACCCCCCAAGGCGAGCCCAGGTAGGGGTTCTGGATAGGGACCTCGTCCCCTTTCTTGAGCTCGCCCTGGAAGGCGCTGGTCTCCGAGATGAGGTACTTCCGGCTGAGCTTCTTGATCTCCAGCTTGGGGTTCAGGCTGCTGGTGGGAGGTAGGTTGGGCTGCCGCTCGAGCTGGAAGGCATCGTAATCCCGGTTGAAGGCCGCCCGGCCGATCGTGACCTCGCTCGCCGCGCTGGTATAGGAGAGGTAGAACCCGCGCAGCTGGATGAGGGTGGCCGCCGTGTAGCACTCGAAGGCATAGTGCTGGGTGGAGCCGGGGTTCCACAGGTCCTCGATCGCCGCCGACGCCCCGTGCCCGCCGACCTTCACCCGGATCCACACCGAGGTGTCCGCGGTGCCCCAGGTCGGGTTCTTCTCGATGAAGTCGTGCAGCTGGGGGAGGACCGCGGCCTGACTCTTCGACGAGCGGAACACCTTCTCCTGCTGCCCGAACTTCGCGATGTACTCGACGACCCAGAATTCCGGGTTGAACAGCACGCCGTCCCCCTGGAGGTCGTTCCCCATCGCCACCCCGAACTGGATGCTGGGGGGGAACGACCCGGCGGCCGCGGCGGTCTTGTCGCCGATCGTCTCGCTGGTGACGGCCTTCGGCTTGGTCCCCGGCGCGGGGAGGAAGTTGGCGGCCAGGAGGGTCAGCATCTCGGTCCGGTCGGCGAGGCCGAACTGCTCCCGGAAGTAGAGGGTGAACGCGTCGTCGAGCTTGGCGGTCAGCCGGGTATGGAGGTCCTGCGCGGTCTGGGCCGGGGAGGCGCTCTTGAACAGGTCGCGCAGGTTCTGCTTCCACGTCTCGGTCGCCGCCGCGTCGGTCTCCGGCGGCTTCTTCAAGAGCTCGCAGCGGATCTTCTCGTCGATGGTGAAGGGGTTCTTGCACAGCTCGGTATCCGTCGGCGTCGTCGGCTTGGCCGGCGTCGCCGGCTTGGGGTCGTCCCGGGCGAGCGTGGTGGCGGGGAGGGGCTGGCGGATCTGGAGCCGCCGCTGCACGGCCTGGTTCCCCACCGTGCGCTGCAGGCTGAGGATCGGGTGCTCGTCCCGGCTCGTCCCCGCGGCCGGGGCGCTCGGCTTCAGCGGGGAGGCCGAGGATTCCTGGAGTTGAGCCTGCTTCTGGGCACGCATGGGCACTCTCTCCTGTCGCCGGGATGGACCTGCCCAATACTATATAAGGGGTCGGCACCGGACGGCACCGGCTGTGCTACCGTCGGCGGGCGGTTCCGAGGGACGCCGGATGCTTGCCGGTCCACCCCCACCGCTGGAGTGTCGCCGCGAGCCGGGGGAAACCTCCCCCGAAATTGGGGAAGTCTCCCCCCAAATCGGGGAAGGGTTCCCCGAAATTGGGCGACGCTTCCCCAATTTGAGGGAAGCCTTCCCCCAAATTGGGCAGCCTCTCCCCGAAATTGGGGAAGACCTCCCCGATTTCGGGGAACACTTCCCCAATCTTGGGGAACTCTTCCCCAACTTCGGGGAGCGGTTCCCCGAAATTGGGGAACACTCCCCCGAAATTGGGCAGCCCTTCCCCAAAATCAGGCGACGCTTCCCCAATTTGAGGGGAGTCTTCCCCATCGTTCCCGAAGCCCTGGGGACGACTCTCCGGCCGCTCGGCGCGCTCCGCGACGCTCGCGCCGGGCTCCGCGGGCGCGAAATCAGGCTTCCCAAGGATCCTGGAGGGTTCGGCGGTCACTGCGGGAGGGTTCTCGGGGGCTGCGGCGATGTCCGCGACGGTTGCGGAACGGCTTCCGCCGTCTGCAACTTGCCAGGAATGCGATGGGGCGGCGTTTGGAGCGCCGCCCCTGTTTCTCGAATCGCTTCCAGCGACCTTACGCTCGTTGCCGCCGAGCACGGATGCGCCCGACCTGCTCCTCGGCGCCCGGCCCGGCCGCTTCGAGCAGGGTGGCGAGGGCGAGAGGCGAGCGGACGATCGCCTCCAGCAGGTGGAGTCCCTCGGACCACCGCGGCTCGTGGCGGTCGAGCCAGCCGGCGACCTGGGGACCCTGCTCGCCGAACACCGCGACCAGGGGGTAGCCCTCCGAAGCCGCCCCTTCCTCTATATAGAAGAGCGGCTCACGGTCGAGCACCGGGAGGAGCACGGAGAGAAGTCGCGCCGTCTCCAGGTGCCAGAGGACGGCGACGGGAGCATCGCCGATTGCCAGGTCCTCCCACAGACGAAGAATGGCGACCGCTCCCGGTTTGCCGGGGACAGGCTCGATCTTCCAGGGACCGGCAAGCTCGGCCTCGGCGGCGGTCAGGACGTCGTCCTGCTCGCGCAGGCGGGCCAGGTAGGCAGGGGCGAAGGCGTTGTCGAGGGGTGGGGCGGGGACACTGGTAACATCGTGGGAGCTGCGCATGAGGTTGCCTCCTCTGCGTGGTCAGGGGTCGGTTCGAGTTGCGAGCTCGGGCCGGCCCCGCTTGATTGGGTTGGGAGGACGCTCCTCCCAAGGTGGGAAAGAGTAGCAGAAGTGGGGCGTTAATGGAAGAGGGAGAGCGCGCCTTGAGCAAGAAAAAGCAGGTTGAACCGCTGCCGGATGAATTCGCCAGTTACGGAGAGGCGGCCGAATTCTGGGAGACACACGGTACTGCGGATTACTTGGATGCTTTTGAGACGGTTGCCGTCGAAACCAATCTGAAGCAGCGTGAAGAGGAGGTAGAGGAGCAGCGATGAGCACTCTCAGTCTCAGGTTGCCGGACTCTTTGCATAAGCGGGTTCGGGATCTCGCCCAGCATGAGGGTATCTCGATCAATCAGTTCATCAGTTCGGCCGTCGCGGAGAAGATGGCGGCCTTGATGACCGTCGACTACCTCGAGGAGAGGGCCCGACAAGGCAGCCGCGAGAAATTCTTGGCCGCGCTCGCAAAGGTGCCCGATATCGCTCCGGACCCCGGCGACGAGTTGTAGCCTGTCTCGCGGATCGGGTGCCGGCGGTGGTTCGGTCTATACCCCGGAATGCCACCAGCCGGGAACGCCGAGAGTATGAGGTAGGCAGATGAGGAAAGAATACGACTTCAGCAAGGCAAAGCGCGGCCCCGTCGTTTCGCCCACTCCAGGGAAAACGCGGATCACCATTCGCCTCGATGACGAGGTGCTGCAGTGGTTCAAGGACAAGGTACATGCTGCTGGCGGCGGCAACTACCAGACCTTGATCAACGCTGCGCTCCAGGAGTACGTCAAGAAGGAGCGCGAGCCGCTGGAAGAGACTCTGCGGCGAGTGATCCGGGAAGAGCTTCGGACGGGGTAGATCGATCCTACCCGTGCACGAAAACCCTGGAACCGCTGCCGCCGAGGCGCCCGCGGATCGGGTGCCGGCCCTGCTGGCCCCCTCCTGCCCTAGAATGGATTCCCGAACGAGAACGAAAGCACCGGCGAGGCCTTCTCGCCGCGCTCGCGGTTGAGCTTCCAGCCGATGTCGAAGCGCAGGGGGCCGATGGGGGAGACGTAGCGCGCGCCGATGCCGACCCCGGATTTCAGGTCGCGGGTGTTGATGTCCCGCCAGTCGGCCCAGACGTTGCCGCTGTCGAAGAAGAGGGTGCCACCGAAGCTGCCGGCGATGGGGAAACGGTAGTCGAGGTTGACCAGCATCAGCCCGTCGCCGCCCACCGGCGAAAACTGGTTGGTCTTGCCGGGAGTGGGGAAGAGAGTCTTGCCCAGGAGGCCCAGGAGGTCCGGGTCGTAGGCTCGGTGGGTGGTCGGGCCACCGGCGAAGAAGCGCTCGTCGACGAAGACGTTGCTCGACGGCAGCCCCGCGACTTCCGGATCGGAGGTCGGCAGGGTGCGGAAGGGCTCGATCGCCCCCAGCCGCAGGCCCCCCGCGAGCACCCCCGGCCGGCCGAGGTTCACGAGCTGCGTCTGCTGGAAGAAGACCTTCAGGAACTTGGCGTCCGAGCCCAGGATGGGGCCCGAGAACTGGGGCTGGAGGAGCGAGCTCCAGCCGCGGGTCGGCACCAGCGGGTCGTCGCGGTAGTCGAGGAGGACGCTCGGGATGACGCTCGCGATGGAGTACGGGCGGTCCTGCCGCTCCAGGTTGTTCAACGGCACGCCCTGGTCCAGCTTCACCTTGTCCACCCGGTAGTCGAGGCCCAGGCTGTAGTGCAAGTGGCCGATCCTCTTGTTCGCCTGGGTGCGCGCCCCGTACTTGGTCACCGTGAAACCCTTGTTCGGGTCGTCGGTCACGATGTAGAAGAGCGACGAGGTGACCGGGACCGGGAACTGGAAGAAGGTGGGCTGGTCGAAGAGGATGCGGGCGATCCGGTCCTGGCGCTGGGAGTAGCGGAGGTCGGTCGACAGGCTGTAGGCCAGGCCGCCGACGTTGCCGTAGGTGTAGCCGACGGTGGCGCGGATCCCTTCGTCGGTGGCATAGCCGAGGCCGTAGGTCAGGGTCTTCGACTTGCCCTCCTCGACCCGGATGATCACGTCGCGCCCCGAAACCCCGAGCCCGGCACGGGTCAGATCGACGCTGACGCGCGAGAAGATCCCCAGGCGATAGAGGCTGCGCTCGGCCTCCAGGAGGCGGCTCCGGGAGACCGGCTTGCCACGCGCCAGGCCGGCGGTGCGCACGATGACGTCGGTGTGGGTGCGCTGGTTGCCGCGCACGATGATGCGGTCGACCACCGCCTGCGGCCCCTCGATGACCGAGATGGTGAGGTCGACCCGGGTGTGGGCCGAATCCCAGTCGGGCGTCGCCGAGACCTGGGCGGCGTCGAAGCCGCGGTCGGCGTAGGCCGAGCGCACGGCGTCCAGGGTGAGGTCCAGGAGCGCGGGGTGGAAGGGGCCGCCGGCGTGGAGCGGCAGCTGGGCCTTGAGCGCATTGAGATCGAGGGCGTCGATGCCTTCGAACTTCATCTGCCCCACCTGCTGGCGCGCCCCCTCGACGATCGGGATGGTGAGGTCCAGCCGGTCGCCCTTTTCCTCGACCCGCGGCGGGCCGACCTTGGCCTCGGTGTAGCCCTGGCTCGCGTAGTAGGAGCGGATGTTGTCGAGGTCCTGGACGAGCACCGAGTCCACCAGCCGGCCGCTCCCCAGCGAGAGGAGCCGCTTCTCGGAGACCGCCATGAGATGGGCGAGGTCGTTGTCGGAGACCCCCTGGTTGCCCTGGAAGTGGATGCCCTCCAGGGTGTAGCGCCCCCCCGGCTGAACAGTCAGGGTCAGGTGGAGGACGCCGCCCGCCAGGGTCTTCACCGCGTCGGCCTGGACGTAATAGTAGCCGTCCTTCTGGTAGGCGTCCTTGATCTTGCCCAGCGCCTGCTGCACCAGGGCCTCGTCGTAACCCTCGGGTCCCAGGAAGGAGAGGAGGCCGTCCTTCTGCAGCCGGTCGAACGCGGCGCCCTTGACCTCGACCTCCAGGCGGGCGCCGAGATCGACCGGATAGGTGAGGTGGACCTTGCCGGCCGACGCGGAGTCGACCCGCGGCGGCTGGACCCGGGCCAGGTTGTAGTGCTGGGAGATGAGCCAGCGCTGGAGCTTTTCGGCGCTCCCCTCGGCGCTGCCACGGGTGAAGGTCGAGCCCTTCTTCAGGGCCAGCGCCTTTTCCAGGTCCTGGGGGGGGAAGGGGGCGATCGCTCCCGCGAACTCGATGCGGTCGACGACCGCCTGGGGGCCGCTGTCGACCTGGTAGGTGACCGTCGCCCGCCGGGTCGCCGGATCGACCGCGACCTGCACCCGCACCTTGGCGTCCAGGAAGCCGCGCTCGTCGTAGAGCTTCTCCAGGTTGTGGACGCCGGAGAGCACCTGGTCCTCCGAGAGCGGCTGGCCGGCGCGCTGGGCGAGGGCGTCGTAGAGGTCGTCCCTGGACAGGCCGAGCGAGCCGGCGGCGGGGGTTGGGGCAGTGGCGGTATTGGCGGTATTGGCGGCGGTGGGGGCGGCCATCCCGACGATCTCGACCGCGGCGACCTGGACGGCGGCGCGCAGCACGATGACGGCCACCACCCCCGTTTCGCCGGCCGGCCGGGTGTAGAGCTCGACCTCGGTGCCGCGGCCGCTCGCCTGGAGGTTGCGCAGGGTGCGCCGCACCCGGAGGTCGGTGAGCGGCTCGCCGACGGTGAAGTCCAAGAGCGAGTCGAAATCCCGATCGTCGGCGAGCGGCGCGTCGCTCCGCACCTCGATCGCGGCGACGATGGGGGCCGCCGCGGCCTCCAGGGCGCTGGGCGGCGGCTCCTCGGCGTCGATCGCCGGCGTCGGGGTCGGCGGCTGCGGCCAAGCGGCACGCGTGCTCGCCGAGAACGCGATCCACAGCCCGGCGAGCAGGACCCGCCCGTACCTCAAAAGCGCCGCTCCCAGCGCGCGTCCACGGCATAGCCCTTGTTGGTGGTCTGGGTGAGCAGGAGGGTGACGTTGCTCGCCACCTGCCACTCGACCTGGAGCACGTTCTGCCGGCTGGCGGTGGGATCGGTCGAATAGGTGACGAAGACGTCCTTCGACAGGCGCTTGCCGACGGTGACGCCGACGCCGCCCACCGACTGGCCGGTCTCGGCGGCGATCGGGTTGATCCGGAAGCGGTCGAAGCCGAAGAGGGTGCTCACCCGCTGGCCGAGAGCCGAGGCCGCCTGGCCGGCTAAAATGGAGCCGGCCGAGACGTTGGGCTGAGTCGACTGCGGGATCTGCCCCGGGGCGGCGGTGAGCGCCCGCAGCCGGTCCTCCTCGCGCAGCTCCTGGCCGGTGGCGAGGAGGGCCACGATCTCCAGGTCGGCCAGGTTGGCGTTCGACGAGAAATTGGCGACCGGGCGCTCCAGGGTGCCCGAGAAGTTGACCGTGATCTCGAAGTCGCGCACCCTCGTGCGCACCACGAAGTCGAGCACCGGGTCGATCTTGTAGGCGTTGTCGAAGGTCAGCTGGCCGCGCTCGACCCGGTACTGGTTGTCGGCATAGACCAGCTTGCCGCCGGTATCGATCTGGACGCTGCCCAGAACCACCGGCCGGGCGAGGCTGCCGCGCACGGTCAGGCCGACGTCGCCGTGGAGGTCGGCGACGTTGTCGTGGACGCGCAGGGCGCCCTTGCCGTTGACCGCGACGTTGACCTGGGTTGCGGCGAGGAAGCCGTTGGTCGGCGTCACCTGCAGCCGGCTGCGCTGGAAGAGCTTCTTGACCAGGTCCAGGGTCTCGACCTGCACGTCTTCCAGGTAGTAGATGCGGTCGAGGTCGACCGAGCCGCGCAGGCTCCGCCCGCCCCCTTCCGTGGGGGCCAGGAAGAGGTCGGCGTTGCCGTGGTTGACGAACCCCTCGGGGTAGCGGATCGAGACGCCGCGCGCAAAGAGCGAGGCATTGTAGTCCAAGGGCTTCCGGGGCTCCGGCAGGTTCATCCAGCCGCTGGCGCGCACCGTTCCGCCGGCGAAGGTGGCGGTCAAGGTCTCCAGCTCGATCCGGTCGCCGGAGAAGCGGGCCTCGCCCTCCAGGTGGTCGAAGGTGGAGGGGAGCCCCGGCACGATCAGCCGGGCGTCGCGCAGCACCGCCTCGCCGGAGGCCGCCGGGTCGGCGAGGGTGCCGCGCACGGTGACCAGGGTGTCGACATAGCCGTCGAGGTCGAAGTCGGAGCTGAAGAGCTTGCTCCAGCCCGCCCAGATCGTGCTCTGCAGGTGGAGGTCGAGCGGACGCCGGCCGGCGAGGCCGACGGTGCCGCCGGCGAAGAGCTCGGTCCCGTGATCGGCCTCGCGCAGGTAGAAGGAGCGCAGGGTGATCCGCTCGGGATCGAGGACGACGACGACCGGCTCGACGTTCTTGATCTCATGGCCTTCCATCCGGGCCGTGAGGTCGGAGAGGGTGAGCTCCGCCCGGTAGCTCTTCGCCGCGAAGTCGGCCGCCGCCGTCACCTGCCCGGCGAGGGCGCCGGTGAAGGCGGGGAGCGGGCGTTGCGCGGCGAGCTGGGCGAGGCCCGGGAGGTTGTCGCTCTTCAGGTTGAAGGAGACGGCGGCGCCGTCGGAGTCGAGCCGGCCGCCGCCGTCGAAGGTGACGAGGCCGAGGAGCGAGCCGGCGGCGCGCACCGCGGCGAAGTCCCAGGTGGCGGAGAGCTCAGCCCGCCCCTCGTCGCCCAGGGTGCGCCCGGCGATTTCCAGCCCCTGGCCGCGCGCCGAGACCATCGCCTGCGGGTGGTCGGGGCTGCCGTCGAGCGAGGCGGCGAGCGAGACCTCGCCGCCGATACCCGGCAGCAGGTCGCGGAGTGGCGGGGCGGTGAGCGAAAGGGCCGGGGCGTCGAGGGTGAAGGAGAAGGCCTTGGCCGCGGTGTCGAAGGTCCCCTGGACCAGGGCCTTGCCGGCCGGCGTCTCGACCACACCGTTTTCGAGCCGGACGACGGTGCCGTCGAAGATCACGTCGGTTCTCGCCTGGCCCAGGGGGAAACCACCGAGGACAAGGTCGGTGACCCGGGCGGTGTGGTCGCTGCTCAAGCTCTTGGCCGAGCCACTCAGGTCGATCCGGCAGGTCACGAGGCCGGAGATGGAGAGCGGCAGGCCGGGGTAGAGGTAGCCGGCGATGCTCGCCGCCGGCCAGTCCACGGTGTCGACGACCAGGGTGAGCGGGTCGTCCAGGGGGACCTTCGGCCGGTCGCCGGGGATCGGGACCCGGCCCGCCACGGCGAGCCGGCCGCGGCCTTGGGTCAGCTCGAGCCTCAGGTTCTCGACCGCCCGCGGCGCCACCCGCAGAGTGCCGCGCACGGTGTCGGCGACGATCGCCGGGTCGGGGCTCCGGACGTCCGCCAGGTCGAGCCCGAGGTCGATGACCAGGCCGGCGGGCGAGAAGCCGAAGCTCCCGGTGGCCTGGCCGTGGCCGGCGGTCACCCGCCAGAAGGCGGGCGGTCCCGGATCGGCCGGGATCATCCGCATCACCGGCCCGGCGTCCTGGCTGGCGAGCTGGAAATCGATGCGGCCGGTCTTCGCCGCGACGTCGACCGAGAGGGTGCCGGTGGCGTTCTGGCCGGGGGCGGTGAGCTGGATCGCCGGGCTGGTCAGCACCCCGCGCTCGAAGACCAGGGGGACCTCGCCCGAGAGGGGCAGGCCGGTCGCCGGGTAGCGGCCGGCCAGGGTGACGTTCGCCCGGCCGCTGCCGGCGAGCGGGGCGGCGGAATTGAAGCGATAGGTGAAGCGGCCGCTCCCCTCGCCCGACAGGCCGGCGATGGGCACCTGCTCGGCGGCCAAGGCCGTCTCGATCGACACCCCGCGGAAGTCGAAGGCGAGGTCGACCGGCCGTCCGGGATGGGTGGGGGTCGCCACCGTCGCCAGGTCCACCTCGACCGTCCCCTGGGCCGCCCCGCCGGCATAGGTCGCCCGCTGGACGTCGACGTGCACCCGCTTGGCGTCGCCCCGGGCGCGGCCGGCGACGGCGGTGGCGGTGCGGCCGAGGAAGTCGACCCGCGGGGCGGTCGCCGTCCCGGCGAAGCTCCAGTCCTCGTTGGTCAGCGAGAAACGGCCGCCGGCGACCTGGAAAGGGCCGACGAGCGGCGCGTCCAGGTAGCCCAGGTGGTTGACCAGCCGGGCGTCGCCGGTGGCGTCGAACTGGATCTCGACCCGGGTGGCGCCCTTCCAGCTCACCCAGCCGCTGGCGTTCGCCTTGAGGTCGGCCCCGGCCAGCCGGACGGCGGGGATGCGCAGGAGACCGCGGTCGGCGAGGAGGATCACCTTGCCCGAGACCGTCGCCGGGTAGGGATGGCCGTCGGGGAGCGAGGTGACGACCTCCTGGGCGGTGACCAGGCCGTCCAGATGGGTCGGGCGCGGCCCGTTGAGGCGCCCCCAGATCGAGCGGGCGGCGAGGTCGAAGGCCACCCGGCGCTGGTTCAGGCGAAACTCGCCGCGCTGCACGAGGAGCCGGCCGATCTGCAGCTGGAAGCGGCTCTGGCCGCCGCCCCCCTGGCTGCGGAAGTGGGGCAGGTTGGTGCTGCCGTCGGGCCGGAATTCGAGGAACAGGGTGGGATGGATGGCGTCCACCTGGTCGAGCCGCACGATCCGCTGGCGCAGATAGCCCCAGGGGATCTGGATGCGGAGCAGCTCGGCGGTGGCGAAGGGCGGGTCCTTGGGGGTGGGGCCGGGGATGACCACGCCGCGCAGCTCGACGGCCAAGGGGAAGAGGCTGTATTCGAGGCCCGCGACCTTCACCGGGCGATTGAAGAAGTCCGTGGCCTGGGCGATGGCGAAGGCGGTGAAGCGCTCCTGGATGAGCCGGCTGCCGATCAGATAGTAGAGGCCGACGACGAGGGCCACCAGGAGGACGAGGCCCCAGACGAACGGCCGCACCACGAAGCGGCGCAGCCGGCCCGGCCGGGCCGGCCCGGACGGGGACGCCGGCGGTGCCGGAGGCGGGGGAGGCTCGGGGGCGCTCACGTCGTCTCGTCCGGCGGCCGGCTCTCCAGGCCGCCCCAGCGCAGCTTGGCCCGCAGGTTGTCGTAGAAGCTCGGGGTCAGGACCTTGACCAGGCGGACGACGGCGGAGCTCCGCGTCACCCGCACGGTGTCGCGGTGGCCGAGCGAGGTCCCCTCCTGGCCGTCGCAGGTCAGGTAGACCTCCTCGCGCTGGGTTTCGAGCGTCACCTCGATCGAGCCGCTGTCGGGCACCACGATGGGGCGCAGCGACAGGGTGTGCGGGCAGATCGGGGTGAGCACGATGACCGGCAGGAGGGGGTGGACGATGGGGCCGCCGGCCGAGAGGTTGTAGGCCGTCGAGCCGGTGGGGGTCGAGATGATGACGCCGTCCGAGCGGTAGCGGGCGATCAGGTGGCCGTCGACCTGGAGGGTCAGCTCGATGATCCGCGCCAGGGCGCTCTTGGTGACCACCGCGTCGTTCAGCACCTTGAAGGAGAGGACGCCGCCGCCGCTCCGCCGCAGCTCGACGTCCAGCAGCGAGCGCTCCTCGGTCGCGAAATTTCCGGCCAGCACCTGCACCAGGGCCGGGTAGAGGCCGCCGCGGCCGACCTCAGTGAGGAAGCCCAGATTCCCCAGGTTGACGCCCATGATCGGGGTGCCGGGGGCCAGGTGGCGGGCGGTGGCGAGGAGCGTCCCGTCGCCGCCGAGGGCGATCACCAGGTCGTAGGGCTCCTCCGGGCGGAAGGGGGGCTCGCCGGTCATCCCCCGGGCGCGCAGGGTGGCCTCGTCGAGCACCGCCTCAAGGCCGCGCCGGCGGAGCCATTCGGCCAGCTCGTGGGCGGTATGGACGGCCTCCCGGCTCGCCACCTTGGCGACCACCCCGATGCGCTGCCAGCGCTGGCGCTTGCGGCTCATTCCGGGTGCCCCTCCGGCCGGCAGAGGAGCACGAAGGCCTCGCGGTTGCCGCCCATCCCGGCGACCGGCGAGTCGAAGCGGCCGAGGAGGGTCAGGCCGAGCCCGGTCAGGCTCTCCGCCGCGGCCTGGATGACCTGCTCGCGGCGGGCCTCGTCGCGCAGGATCCCCCCCTTGCCGACCTGCCCGCGGCCGGCCTCGAACTGCGGCTTGATCATCGGCAGCAGCCGGCCGCCCGGCGCGAGGTGGGGCAGGAGCGCCGGCACCACCTTGGCGAGCGAGATGAAGGAGACGTCGACGGTCATGAGGTGCATGGGCTCCGGCAGGTCTCCCGGCGACAGGTGGCGGGCGTTGACCCGTTCCAGGACCACCACGCGCGGGTCCTGGCGCAGGCGGGCGTCGAGCTGGCCATAGCCGACGTCCAGGGCATAGACCCGGGCGGCGCCGCGTTGCAGCAGGCAGTCGGTGAAGCCGCCGGTCGAGGCCCCCACGTCGAGGCAGACCCGGCCCGCCGGATCGACGCCGAAATGGTCGAGCGCCGCGGCGAGCTTGCGGCCGGCGCGGGAGACGAACGGCTCGCGCGGCGCCAGGACGGCGAGCCGGGCCGCCTCGGGCACCGCGGTCCCCGCCTTGTCCACCCGTCGGCCGTCGACCTCCACGATCCCCGCCATGACGGCACGCCGCGCCTGTTCCCGGCTGGCGAAGAGGCCGCGCTCGACCAGCAGCTGGTCAAGGCGCAAGGACGCGCACCCCAAGCCTCGCGGGCTTACGGTCAGCGCCCCACGGCCGATGCCGGAAGCGCCTCCTCGATGAGCATGATGGGGATGTCCGAGACGATCGGATAGACGAGCCCCGAGTCGGCGCAGTAGAGCCCCTGCTCGACCACCGGCTCTTCGTCCCGGAAGTGTTCACGGTACTTCTCGGCCAGGGTCGAACGGATCTCCCCCGGCAGCTCGATGAGCGTCAGCTCGCCCTTGGTCTTGGGACAGACCAGGATTTCCAGGAGCTCAGGATCTACGGCCATGGCGTCCCTCCCGACGCCGCGAGGATAGCACAGGGCGGGAGAGGGGGGCCGGCCCCTGGGGCTGGCCCCTCAGCCCCCGCCGCCCCCGCCCGCCTCCCAATCGTAGCGGTCGAGGTCCCGCCAGGAGAGGAGTTGGCCGTGGCTGCGCTCCTGCGATTCCTCGCCGCCGTAGACCACGATGCGACCGGCGATCCGCGGCGCCTCCTCCCCGGCCAGGGCCGCGCCGAAACGCTCGAAGGCGGCAAACGGATAGCTCGACGGGGTCTGGGCGGACTTGATCTCGACCAGCACGAGATCGCTCCCCTTCTCCAGGATCAGGTCGATTTCCAGGCCGCTCCGGTCGCGATAGTAGGAGAGCCGCGGCCGGTGCCCGCGATGGAGGTGCGCCTTGGTTACCTCGGCGACGACCCAGGTCTCGAAAAGGGCACCCCGTAGGGGGTGGGTCGCGAGCTGGCCCGGGCTCTCGAGGTTGAGGAGGCTGGCGGCCAGGCCCGCGTCGTAGAAGTAGAGCTTGGGCGCTTTGATGAGCCGCTTGCCCAGGTTGGCGAAAAACGGCGGCAGCCGGAAGACGATATAGCTCGCCTCCAGGACCGACAGCCAGGAGCGCGCCGTGGGTTGCGAGACGCCGCAATCGTTGGCCAGGGATGAGAGGTTCAGGATCTGTCCGGTGCGGCTGGCACAGAGGCGGAGGAAGGTCTGGAAGAGCAGGAGGTCGCCGACCTTGATGAGCTGCCGCACGTCGCGCTCGACATAGGTGGCGGTGTAGTCGGCGAGCCATTCGTGCGCCGGGAGGTGCCGCTCGTAGATCCGCGGATAGCCGCCCTGCCACAACAGCGTGTCGAGATCCGCCGGTGGCTCGGGAAAGCGGCGGATCTCCGCCAGCGAGAGCGGCAGGAGCTCGGTCAGGGTGGTACGGCCGGCCAGCGATTGGGTCACGGCGCCGACCAGGGCCAGGTTCTGGGAGCCGGTGAGCAGAAAGCGGCCGGGCCGGGGGTCCTCGTCCACCAGGCCCTGGAGATAGGAGAAGATCTGCGGCACCCGCTGCACCTCGTCGAGGATGGCGCCGTGTGGGTAGCGAGCGAGGAAGGCGAGGGGGTCTTCCTCAGCGAACCCCCGCTGCGCCGGGTTCTCCAGCGACACGTACGGGTGATCGGGAAACGCCATCCGGCTCAAGGTCGTCTTGCCGGACTGGCGCGGTCCGGTCAGGGTGAGAACCGGGTAGCGCGTCGCGAGGTCCATGAGGCGGGGCTGGAGGAGCCGCTCGATCATGGGGGCCAGGATAGCAGGAGATGGGCAGATTCAAAACTGGATTTTCAATCTGCCCAGTTGAAGTGCTCGCTGAGGTTCTCGGCAGCCAGCAGGGAACCTCCAGGCGCCGATCCGAGCTCTCCTGATCGGCCGCGACATCAGCGAAAAAGGCATCAAGGACGACCGCCTCGCCGGGTCAGACCCGGCCCGCTGGATCGACGCCACTCGTCGGCTTGTGACACGATCCGCCAGCCCATGGAGACGCTCATCGCCGTCATGACCTGCGCCGCGTACCGCGATCGGGCGGATGCGCAGCGTGCGACCTGGGTGAAGGACATCCCGGCCGGTCAGGGCTACAGGTTCTTCGTCGGCCAGGGCGGACCGGCTGCGGCCGACACGATCGTGCTCGACGTGCCGGACGATTATCGCCACTTCACTTTGAAGGTCCAAGCCATGCGGCGCTGGGCCTACGACCGCGGTTACGAGGCGGTGTGCAAAATCGACGACGACTGCTACGTACGACCCGAGCGTCTTCTCGCCGCGGTGCCGGTCGGCCTCGACTACGTCGGTCGTACCCGTGGACCGAGCGGCAACAAGCCGGCACGCTACAACTCCGGCTTCTGCTATTGGATGAGCCGGCGAGCGATCGAGGCCCTGTTGGACGTGCCTTGGGATCGCGACGTCGCCGAGGACCGATGGGCCGCCAACGAGCTGCGCAAGCAAGGGATCCGCGCGACACTGGACTCGCGGTACGTCGTCTCCTGGTCCCTGCGCAACTCCGTGCGTGACGAGGAAGGACCGTGCCGCGACAACGACGTCATCGCCGCCTGCGAGTTCGAGCCCCAGATGATGCGACAGGTGCATGACGAGTTCGTGAACCGTCGCGAGAGCGAGGCTACAAACCTTCGCCCTTGCGGGGCGGACCCCTGCGAAGAGGGCGTACTTTCCTAAAACGCCTGACCGTCCGCTACGGCGCCGCGCTTGGCCCGGCCGCCCGGGGGAGGTCGAACCAGAAGGTGCTTCCCACCCCGGGCTCGCTGTCGACGTCGATGGACCCTCCGTGGTGCTCCACGATCGCCTTGCAGATCGCGAGGCCGAGCCCGGTCCCTGCCGTGTCGCGTTTGTCCGCGGTCTCGACGTGGACGAAGCGTTCGAAGATCTTCTGTTGGTAGCTGGCGGGGACGCCCTGTCCCTGGTCTTCCACCAGGCTCCGCACCCAGCCGTTCTCCGTCTCCAAGGCCCACACCCGGACCTCCCGCCCCGCGGGCGAGAATTTGATGGCGTTCGAGAGCAGGTTGATGAGGACCTGGACGATGCGCGTCCCATCCGCCCGCACCCGCAGCGCCGTCGGCACGGCGACGAGGGCGATCTGCTGCCCGTCGGCCACCGGGCGCACCGCCTCCAGCGACTGCTCGAACAGCGGCTGGAGGTCGACGTCGGCGATCTGCAGGGTGATCCGGCCGCTGTCCAGGCGCTCGAAATCGAGGATGTCGTTGATCAGGGCGGTGAGTCGGACCGAATTGCGCTCGGCCAGGCGGAGCATCTCCTGCACCTCGGGTGAGAGGTCCCCCAGCACCCCGGCCGAGAGGAGGCCCAGGGAGCCACGGATCGAGGTCAGCGGCGTGCGCAGCTCGTGGCTTACCGTGGAGACGAATTCCGACTTCAGCCGGTCCATCTCCCGCCGTTCCGTGATGTCCTGGAAATTGCAGGCGAACCGGCGGCCCTCGGGAGCGGCGAACTCGAACAGCGCCGCGTCGACGCAGAAGAGCTCGCCGTTCTTGCGGCGTCCCCAGGTCTCCGTCACCCGGCCGATCGAATCCCGGTGAGCTTTCTTGAGGTACGACTCCGCGCCGGAGTCTGGAGCGTCGGCGAGGAGGAGGGCCACGTTCTGACCGAGCAGCTCGTCCTCCAGATAGCCGAACATCCGCTCGGCGGCCGGATTCACCGACTCGATCTGGCTCCGCTCGTTGAAGGTGATCATCCCTCCCAGCATGTGCTCCAGGAGGTCCCGGTTCCGCGCCTCGCTCACCCGCACGACAGCCTCGGCCCGCTGCCGCTCTTTGAGCTCGTTCTCGAGCTCGGCGGTGCGGTGGACCACCAGCTCCTCGACCTTGGCCGCCCGCGAGGTGACGACGAGGAGGAGGGCGCCGACCAACCCGGTGAACAGGACACCGCCCAGGAGGATCAGCCAGGCGTACCCCGACCGATAGTCGCCCTGGAAGGCGTGGGTCGTCGCCACGCGCACCTCATACGGGCGCCCTCCGAAGACGAAAGGCTCCCGCTGCACCAGGCCCCCGGCGGCCTCGTCACTCTGGTGTGCCCATTCGGCATCGTTGTACAGCCGCTCGGGGGCCGCCGGGTTTCGGTTGTCGAAGAGGGCGACCGTCAGGTCTTTCCGTGGCAGGCTCCGGATCGCGGTTTCCACCAGGTCGCTCAAGCGGAAAGCTCCGGTGGCGTAGCCGCGGATCTCCTGGCGGCGGCGTTCGAGGGTCGCAGGCACCGTGCCGACACCGTAGACGGGAGCGAAAAGGAGGACGGAGCGCTGCTCGCTGCTATCGTTGATCAGGCGGATCGGCCCCGTCGCCGCAATCTCTCCCGTGTCGCGGGCCTTGAATTGGGCTTCGCGCCGCACGGGCTCCGAAGCCACGTCGAAGGCCAGGGCCGGGAGGTCCGAGGCCGGCGCGATATAGTGCACCACCACATACTCTGCCGTCGGCGCCGCCGGTATGCGCCGTCCCTGCGGATCGACCTGGGTGATGGGAACTCCGACCTCGGCCTCGAAGCGCGCGCGGTCGGCGGCCTTGACGACGGGGTCCCACGACAGGCCCCGGATGCCCGGGTGCAGGCGCAAAGGCTTGGCCACGAACCCGACGAACTCTTCTCGGCGGATCTTGGGGACGCTCGAGAACAGCGCGTTCAGGGAGCGCAGGACCTCCAGGTGACTGTCACAGCTCTCCCGGATGGCTGAGGCCAGGGTCCGGGCGCGGTCCTCGAAGGCTTTGCGCACAGTCTCCTCCTCCTGCCGGCTTGCATACACAAACAGGAGGACGGAGACGCCCAACGTCGCGGTGAGAGGTAGGATCACCGCGAGCCGGCCCAGCCGACGCCAGAGCAGGGTCATGAAGGAAAGCTATTCTACATCAGTTAAAAGGCATACCGTGCCTCGATCCGGGCATTCCAGCGGTGACCGTCACGTCCCCCAGGCCGGAGAGCGACCGCTCTCCCCCCCCGGCGACCCGCGCCGAGCGCTCGACCCGGGGAACGGTGGCGGGACTCGCGGCAGACCCGCGGCGAGGACGAAATCGGTCAATAGCCCGGCGGCCGTCGGAATTCGCCGCTCACTTCCGAGACGGCCTGGGCGATCGCCAGCAGCCGCGATTCGCCCCAGCGTTTCCCGACCAGCTGCACCCCCACGGGCAAGCCCTCTCGATCGAGCCCATACGGCAGCACGACTCCGGGGTGGCCCGAATAATTGAACAAGGCGCAGTGGGCGCTGACCTTCCCATACTCGACGTCCTGGCCATCGACGCAGAGGGGCGTTCCGGCTTCACAGTGTGGAAACGCGGTGACCATGGACGGAGGGCAGAGAAGGACGTCCCAGGACTGGAAGAGCTCCTCCCACGCGAGAATGGACCGGTCCCGGCGGTCGAGCGCTTCCAGATACTGCGCGAGAGTCGCAGGCTTTCCAGACTTTTCCGGCTGGAAGGCTCCGATCGCCATCCCGATGAGCGCACCGGCGTCCGAGAGATCCCGCTGGAAATCCAGCCCTGGCAGGGTCGCTTCTGCAACGGCTGCGCACAAGGGTTGGAGTTGCCGGGCCAGCCGTTCCACCGCCTCGCGAACGTCTGCCGCGACCGGAAATCCCGGAAAGGTCGGAGAAAAAGCGATCCGCAGGTCGCTGAGCGCGAGCCTCGGTACCTCGTCGACAGGCACGGGAGGAACGTCGGTGTCGCGTCCATCCGGCCCCGCCAGGATCGGGTAGAGGAGCGCCAGATCCTCGACGGTGCGGGCCAGCGGACCGATACAGGACATGATGCGGACGCTCCGCGGCCCGGGAAGACCCGGGATCAGTCCGACCAGGGACACCCGGTGCTCGGTGGGCTTCAGCCCGAACAGACCACAGAAGTGAGCCGGGAGACGGAGCGAACCGGAGAGGTCGGTGCCCACTTCAAACGGCGTCATCCCGGCCGCCAGCGCCGCGGCGGCGCCGCCGCTCGAACCCCCCGGCGTGCGCAGGACGTTCCAAGGGTTGTTCGTGCGGCCAAAGATGGGATTGCTGGACTGAAAATCGGCCAGCATGGAAGGCACGTTCGTCTTGCCGACGAGAATGCCGCCCGCCGCCTTGAGGCGAGAGGCCACGGTGCCATCCTCTTGCGGCACCTGGTCGGCGAGCTCTGGGGACCCGGTCGTGGTGCGTACGCCCGCCGTCGCATGGGCATCCTTCAGCGTGAAGGGCACGCCATGGAGCGGCCCCCAGATCTCACCGCGCGCCAAGGCTGCATCCGCTTCCCGCGCCCGGTTTTGCGCCCGCTCCGCATCCAGAGTGATGACAGCGTTCAAAACCGGGTTGTGCCGCTCGATCTGCGCCAGGTGTGCGTCCAGCGCTTCCCGGGCGGAAACACGCCCGGCCCGGAGGGCGGCGGCCAGCTGGAGGGTGCTGGAGAAAACGATATCCTTCATGATCGTCCTCCTTCAGCTCACGCGCTGTTCCCTGGACGTCGGAGAGGAGCTTGTCGTGAGCGGCACTTCTGGGTTCGGGCCAGGCAAAGGGTGGATTCATAGCGGTCCGGGGATTGTACCGCAGGGGGGCCCGGTCTCTCTCCGGGCAGCTGTTCGGGCGCAGTCACCCCTTCTCGACGTGGTAGGGTCTAAGACACCAGGACGTCTCCAGGGTATGCGGGTGCGCGGGAAGGAGCCCTGCACGCGGCCTCTGCGTACAGGCGCGCGGTCATCACGCGCAGGTACGCGATCACGGCGCGCAGGCACACGGTGATCGCGTACAGTCGCGCAGTCATCGCGTGCTGGCACACAGTCACTGCGTACAGGCGCGCGGTCAACGCGTGCAGGCGCTCGGTGATTGCGTGTCTGCACACGGTCACTGTGTACAGGCGCGCGATCGTCGCGCGCAGGCACACGGCTATCGCGTACAGGTACGCGGTCACTGCGCGCAGGCACACGCTCACCGCGCAAGGGAGGTGGAGCCGCGGACCAGGAGAACTCCGCTGGACCTCCCGCCTCTCCCGCCTCCCACGCGATCCCCCCCTCCTGTCCTCCCCCCAGGCCCAACCCTCCCCCGCCCCGGGGGGAGGGACGCGGTAGGAGGCGCTGTGCCGGTCTTGGAGGCTGCTTCTCTGGCAAGGTTTCCCCGCCTCGCCGTGGGCTTGCCACAGGTGGCGACCAAGCTCGGCCTGCGGTCGGTTCCGGCAACGCCGCCGGTCTACCGCGGACGGCCGGTGACTTGACGGGAAGCCGGTAATACGGTTTATTGGCTCTATGAAGGCGACGATCGAAGTTCCAGATGAGCTCAGACCGATTCCTTCCTGGTTTGGGATCCTGGGAAAAACCGCTCATGCCGTGACGCGACACGACATGAATACGATCCGCGAAAGCATCGCTCGCGGCGTTGTTTGGGATCGCGACTTGCGGGGCCGCCCAGAGAGGGAATGACGCGCGTAGGGGGCGACAACCCTATGCGGAGACGTCCCGCGGTCCCCGTGGACTGCGAAGGGTATCGTTCAGGACCTGGGACGTCTCTACGCCTTCGCCGAAACGTTGGTCGAATCCCTGCGAGCGCCCCCACACCGCAGGGCCAATCGGGACAGGAATCGGACGCTCCTCACGCCCGTTCCGGCAGCCAGCGTTCCAGCCAGCGCTCCAGCACCAAAGCCGCCCACAACGGCCGGGCGTGGTTGGCGCGGCCGGCGCGGTGCTCGGCGAGGAGCTGGCCGATTCTTCCAGCGTCGAGGATCTCCTGGCGCCGCAGGCGCTCGGGGGCGAGCAGGCGGTCGACCTCCGGCCCCAGGCCGTTGTTGATCCAGCCCGCCACCGGCACCGAGAGCCCGCGCTTGCGGCGCTCGACGACGGCGCGCGGCAGCCAGGCCCGGGCCGCCCGCTTGAGGACCCGCTTGCCGGTGAGGCCGCGGATCTTCTCCTCGATCGGCAGGGCGAGGGCGAAGGCGGTCACGTCACGGTCGAGGTAGGGCGCCCGGGCCTCGACCGATTGGAGCATGGTGGCGCGGTCGACCTTGACCAGGAGGCCGTCGCGCAGGTAGGTCCGGTAGTCGAGAAGCAGGGCGCCCGCCGGGTCGGGTCCCGCCGCGGCGAGCAGGGCGTCGAGGCCCGCCCGCTCCCAGCCCTCCCGGTCGCGCACCAGGCCGGTCCCGAACCAGCAGAGGTGGCGCTCGGCCCAGGGCCGGTCGATCTCGGCGAGGAAACGTTTCAGCAGGTACTCGATCGTCACCTTGCGGCCGGAGGCGGGGAGCCGGTGGAGGCCGGTGGAGAGAAGCCGCCGGAGGGGGACGGGGAGCCGCAGGAGCCAGGGGGCGAGCCGGTGCCCGAGGTAGGTGGGATAGCCGCCGAACAGCTCGTCCGCCCCTTCGCCGGAGAGGATGACCTTGACCTCCCGCCGCGCCGCCCGCGCCAGCAGATAGACGGGAAGGATGGCGGGATCGGCGAGCGGCTCGGCCAGCTGGTCGGTCACCGCGGTCCAGGCCTCGTGGAGGGCCGGCTCGCCGCAGTCCACCTCGACGTGGCGGGTGCCGAGACGCGCCGCGACCCGCGCCGACCAGGCCGACTCGTCGTAGGAGGCGGCGGTGAAACGGGCGGAGTAGGTGTGCACCCGGTCCGCCCCCAGGGTGCGGGCGGTCAGGGCGGCGAGGATCGAGGAGTCGAGCCCGCCGCTGGTGAAGACCCCGATCGGCACGTCCGCCTGGACCTGCTTGCCGACCGCGGTTTCGAGGAGCGAGCGCAGGCGGGGGACCGCATCGGCCACCGGACCGGCATCCGGGGAGCCGGCGGCGATCTTCGCCGGGTCCCAGTAGCGGACCGCCTGCTCCCGGCCATCCACGCCGAAACAGAGGAAGGTGCCGGCCTCGACCCTGCGGATGGCGGAAAAGAGGGTGCGTGGCTCGAGGACGTAGCCCAGGGCGAGGAACTGGGCCAGGGCCACCTCGTCCAGCTCTCGGGACAGCCGCGGCACCCCGAGGAGCGCCTGGACCTCGGAGGCGAACCAGACCTCCCGCCCCAGCCGGACATAGAACAGCGGTTTCTCGCCCGCCCGGTCGCGGGCGAGGATCAGCTGCTCCGCCACCCCGTCCCAGAGGGCGAGGCCGAACATGCCGTCGAGGTCGGCCAACCCGGGGAGCCCGCGGTCCAAGTAGAGAGGGAGGATCGTCTCGACGTCCGAGCGGGAGACGAACGGGTAGTCCCGGTAGCGCCGGCGCAGCTCCGGGGCGTTGTAAATTTCACCATTGCAGGCGAGCCGCAGGCGGCCGTTCGGGCTGACGAAGGGCTGGTCGGCGCGCGGGTCGAGGTCGACGATGCGCAGGCGCTCGGTGCCGAAGCCGGACTCCGCGTCGAGCAGGAGGGAGTGGCCGTCCGGCCCGCGGTGATGGAGGGCCTGGCCCATTCCTTCGAGCGCCGTGGGAGGACCGGGAGCTTGGCCGGACCGGTGCCCGGGGGCTACCGCGCCATAGATTCCGCACATGCTAGGGGGTGCACGGTCCGTAGGCGGCGAAGTCGTTGTCCACGAAGCGCAGGGGCAGGCCCGCCCGGGCGAGGACAGACCGGTTCTCCCGGTCCTCGCTGTGGGCGACGAAGAGCATCGGCCGGGCGCAGGTGGCCAGGGCGCCGCGCCACCAGCTCAAGGGGCGCAGCGGGGTCTCGGGGGCGGCCAGCCACTTGGGGAAGGAGTCGATGATGTAGTTGCTGGTGAGCTCCCGGCCGCGCGGCCCGACCACCAGCACGGTGCGCCCGAGGTAGAACGGCAGCGAGGTGGGGTAGGCCCGCACCCCCACCACTTGAACTCCGGGCGCGAGATAGGGCGCGACCGCCGCCGCCAGGTCGCGGGAGGAGAAATCGTCGCCCACCGCCCGCAGCGCGGGGGCGAGGAAGAAGGGCAGCACCGCGGCGGGGAGGGCGAGGGCGATCAGGGCCGACTCCCGGCGCGCCGCGCCGAGCCAGGCCGCGATGCCGCCCAGGAGAGCCGCGAGGCCGGCGGCCAGGGCGGTCCGCGCCAGCGGTCCGGTCTGGTGGGCCGGGAGGGCCACGACCGCCGCGGCGGTGAGCCGCGGCAGGGCGAGCCCGGCGGCGAGCAACAGGCTCCCGAAGCTGATCCAGGCGACCGCCCCCGCCCGGGCGCCGGGAAGGGGGCGCGAGGGATCACTCTCCCGCCAGGCCGCGGCGACCAGCAGGGCCACCGCCGGCAGGAGCGGCAGGATGTACTGCGGGCGCTTCGAGTGGGAGAGCGAGAAGAGGAGGAACGGCAGGCCGATCCAGAGGAAGAGGAAGACGAGCCGCCGGTCGAGTCGGCCGTCCTCCCCCTGCCGCAGATCCCGCAGCTGCCGCCGGGCGCCCAGGGCGACGAACGACCAGGGCAGGGCGCCGAGCAGCAGGCAGGGGACGAAGAACCAGAGCGGACCGGTGCGCGCGAACTGGTCGGTCGTCATCCGCTTCCAGGTCTCGGAGACCAGGGCGTAGTGGAGGAACTCCGGCACCTGCCGCGACATCGCCCAGAGCCAGGGGAGGACCAGAGCGAGGAGAAGGGCTGGCCCGAGTGGGGAGGCGATGGCCCGCCAACCCCGGCGGTCACCCCGCCCGCCTCGCCAGAGAGCGTACGGGACGGCGACGAGGAGCGGCACGGCGAGGGCGACCGGCCCCTTGGTGAGCACCCCCAGCCCCATCGCCCCCCAGCCCAGGAGACTCCAGCCGAGAGGCGACCGCCGTTCGGCAGCGCTCTCGATCGCCAGGTAGAAGGCGACGAGGGCGAGGGTGAGGAAGAAGGTCAGCATGCTGTCGAAGATGACGGTACGCGAGAAGACCACGACGAGCGGCGTCGCGGCCGCCGCCGTCCCGGCGATCCAGGCCGATTCTCGGCCGAAGAGCCGGGCGGCGAAGGCGGCGGTCAGGCCGGCGGTGGCGAGGGCGAAGAGAAGCGCGGGGAGCCGCGCCGCCAGCTCGTTCGCTCCCAGGAGCCGCATCGAGAGGGCGTCGACGGCGAAGAAGAGGACCGGCTTGTCGAGGTAGGGCAGGCCGTCGAGCCGCGGCACGAGGTAGTCGCCGGTCGCCACCATCTCGCGGGCGACCTCGGCGTTCCTCCCCTCGTCCGGGTCGAGCAGGGGATAGCCGCCGAGCTGGAAAGCGAGCCCGGCGAGGAGCAGGCCGAACCAGGCGAGGAGCAGGGCGGACAGGGCTCTCCCCCGTCCGTACGACCGGCGCGCGAGCGCAGGCACGGAGATTGAATCCGGGATGGAGTCGAATCCGGACGTCTGCAAGGGCCCCTCCGCCCAACCTCCGGTCCCTTTCGGCCGGCAAGAGTGACATATTACGATGCAAATGGTCGGCCAATCTCCCCGGACCCCCGCCTGGACCCCCGAGGTCTCCCTGGTCATCCCGGTCCACGACGAGGCGGAGAACCTGCCGCTCCTGGCGGTGGAGATCCGCGCCGCCTTAGGTCCCACCGGCCGGAGCTACGAGGTGCTCTGGGTGGACGACGGTTCGACCGACGGCAGCCTGGCGGTGCTCCGGCACCTGGCCGGCCAGGACCCCCGGATGCGGGTGCTCCATCTCGCCAAGAACGCCGGCCAGTCGGCGGCCCTCGCCGCCGGCTTCCGGAGCGCCTGGGGCGAGATCGTGGTGACCCTGGACGCCGACCTCCAGAACGATCCCGCCGACATCCCGCGCCTGCTGGCGGAGCTCGCCACTCCCCCCGGCTGGGACCTGGTCTCCGGCGTCCGCACCCACCGTCGCGACGACTGGCTGCGGCGACTCTCCTCGCGCATCGCCAACCGGGTCCGCAACTGGGCGACCGACGAGCGGGTCGAGGACGTCGGCTGCTCGCTTCGCGCCGGCCGCGCCGAGTCCATGAAGCGGGTGCCCATGTTCGCCGGCATGCACCGCTTCCTCCCCACCCTCGTCCGTCTGGACGGCGGGCGGATCACCGAGCTGCCGGTCCACCACCGGCCGCGGCTCCACGGCAAGACCAAGTACAGTATCCGCAACCGCCTCTTCCGGGCGCTCGCCGATCTGCTGGCGGTGCGCTGGATGCAGCGGCGCTGGATCGACCGGCGCCTCGCGGTGGAGATCACCGATTGGACCTCAAGCACTTCTGGCTCCTCGTCGGCTTCCTCGGACAATCTCTCTTCTTTGGCCGCTTCTTCGTCCAGTGGATCGCCACCGAGCGGCAGAAGAAGAGCGTGATCCCGCGCGCCTTCTGGTTCCTCTCGCTCGGCGGCGGCGCCGTCCTCCTCCTCTATTCGATCCACCAGAAGGACCCGGTGTTCATCGCCGGCCAGGCGACCGGGCTCTGTATTTACTCGCGCAATCTCTGGTACCTGCACCGGGGGGGCGGCGGCGAGTGACCCGCCGCGCCGTCAGGCGCCCTCGCCCGGGCCGATCCGCCGTGGTCCGGGCGGGGGAGGAGCCAGCGCCTCCGGCAGGGCGGCGCGCTCGATCTCGTGCAGGCGGCCGATGTCGATCGAGAGGACGCCGCCCTTGGGCGGTTTGAACAGGTTGGTGAAGCGCGCTCCCCAGACGATCTCGTTCGCCTTGTAGGAGGAGCGGGCGTGCACGGTCTGGGCGAAGGTCTCGTCGATGCCGGAGAGGAGGATGAGGAACTCGGCGTCGGCGGCGAGCAGGTCCTCCCGGGTGAGGCCGAAGAGCGGGCTCTCGGAGTCGATCGGGTGGACGATCGTCCAGGCGAGGGGAAAGAAGGTCACCCGATCGCGCTCCAGGTTCAAGGGGACGAAGTCGCGCGTCCCCCGGCCGTCTCGGAAGCCGGCGTAGAGGAGCTTGGCCTGGACCTCGATCAGCTGGTTCTGCCGCGCGTTGGCGATACGGAACTCGAAGGCGGTGATACCGCGGTAGGGGGCGACGATCGCCGGCTCGCTGAACAGGATGTGGGCGGTGGGCCGCGAGAAGCGGGCGAAGAGGAGGCCGGTCGCCAGGGCGAAGCCCAAGAGGCCGACCAGCGACTCCAGGGTGACGACCAGGTTGGCGGCGATCCCCACCGGCGAGACCGAGCCGTAGCCGATGGTGGCGAAGGTCTGGACGCTGAAGAAGAAGGACTGGAGGAAGCGCGAGCCCATGCCGGTGCCGTCGACCCCGGAGAGGGCGCCCGGCCCGAGGGCGCAGAAGAGGCAGCCGAAGAAGGCGTTCGCCGCCAGGTAGGCGGCGGAGACCAGGCCCAGGAAGCGCGGCCAGGAGACGGTCAGCAGGTAGTGGTAGGGGCTCCAGGAGGCGAAGAACCGCAGGCCCTCGCGGACGACGTTGAAGCTGCCGTCCCGGTTGAGCAGCCGTCTCGCGCTGTCGCGGGCGACGACGGCGCCGAAGCCCAAGTCCCGGTTGAGGTCTTCGCGCTGCCGCTCCGTCGCCATCGGTCGCCTCAGGCCGAGGGGTCGGGGAGGAGCAGCCGCTCGATGCCCCGCGCCCGGCCGGTCGCCTCGTCCACGTCGACCACCGCGGCGGCCAGGCGCACGTCGCGCTTGGCGACCTCGAAGGAGGACGGGGTCTGGAGGAGAAAGCGTTTCAGTACCTTGTCCACCCGCATGCCGATGATCGACTCATAGGGCCCGGTCATGCCGACGTCGGTCACCATCGCCGTGCCCTGGGGAAGGACCCGCTCGTCCGCCGTGGGGACATGGGTGTGGGTGCCCAGAACGGCGCTCACCCGGCCGTCCAGGTAGAAGGCCAGGGCCTGCTTCTCGGAGGTGGCCTCGCAGTGGAAGTCGACGAGGACGACCTTGACCTTGGGGTCGAGGCTCGCCAGCAGCCGGTCGGCCACCCGGAAGGGCGACTCCAGACTGTGCATGAAGACCCGCCCTTCGAGGTTGATCGTCGCCACCTGGATCCCGGCCGCCGTCTCCCCCACGTGGAGGCCCTTGCCCGGGTTGCCCTCCGGGTAGTTGGCGGGGCGCAGGAGGCGGGGCTCGCGGTCGAGGATCTCGACGCCCTCCTTCTTGTCCCAGACGTGGTTGCCCGTCGTGTAGCAGTCGATGGGCAGGTCGTCGAGCTCGGTCAGGATCTCCGGCGTCACCCCGAAACCGCCGGCCGAGTTCTCGACGTTGACCACCACGTAGTCGACCTGGTGGCGGTCGATGAGCCGCGGCAGCAGGTTGCGCAGCACCCGGCGGCCGGGCTTGCCGATGATGTCGCCGACGAAGAGGAGCTTCATCCGATCTCCCCGCCGATCAGCGGGCGAACTCGATCGAGCGCGTCTCGCGGATCACCGTCACCTTGATCTGGCCGGGGTAGGTGAGCTCCCCCTCGATCCGCCGCGCGATGTCCTTCGACAGCCAGAGCGCCTGCTCGTCGCTGATCTTGCCGCTGTCGACGATGATGCGGACCTCGCGACCGGCCTGGATGGCGAAGGTCTTCTGCACCCCCTTGAAGCTGGAGGCGATCTCCTCCAGCTTCTCCAGGCGCTTGACGTAGGTCTCCAGGATCTCCCGCCGGGCGCCCGGGCGGGCGGCGGAGAGGGCGTCGGCGGCGGTGACCAGGACGGCCTCGACCGTCTGCGGGTCGTAGTCGCCGTGATGGCAGGCCATGGAGTGGACGACCTCCTCGGTCTCGCCGTATTTCCGCAGCAGGTCGATGCCGATCTGTAGGTGGGTGCCGTCCATCTCGCGGTCGATGGCCTTGCCGATGTCGTGCAGGATGCCGCCCCTTCGGGAGACCTGGACGTTGGCCTTGAGCTCGGCCGCCATGGTACCGGCCAGGAAGGCGACCTCCTTGCTGTGCTGGAGGACGTTCTGACCGTAGGAGGTGCGGTAGCGCAGGCGCCCCAGGAGCTTGACCAGCTCGGGGTGCATGCCGGGAATGGAGAGCTCCAGGAGCGCCGCCTCCCCCTCCTGGAGGATCTTCTGTTCGAACTCCGCCTTGACCTTCTCGACCACCTCTTCGATGCGCGCCGGGTGGATGCGGCCGTCGGTGATCAGCCGTTCCAGGGCGACCCGCGCCACCTCGCGGCGGAAGGGGTCGAAACCGGAGAGGATGACCGCCTCGGGGGTGTCGTCGACGATCAGGTCGACGCCGGTCGCCATCTCCAGGGTGCGGATGTTCCGCCCCTCGCGGCCGATGATCCGCCCCTTCATCTCGTCGTTGGGCAGCATGACGACCGAGACCGTGGCCTCGGAGACGTAGTCGGAGGCGGAGCGCTGGACCGCCATGCCGATGATCCGCTGAGCCTGCTTGTGGCCCTGCTCGCGCGCCTCGTCCTCGATCCGCTTGACGATGTGGGCGGCCTCGATGCGGGCCTCGTTCTCCATCCCGCGGACCAGCTCCTCGCGCGCCTGCTGGGCGGTCAAACCGGCGATCTGCTCGAGCTTCCCCCGCTCCTCCTCGAACATGCGCTCGAGCTCCGCCTCGCGCTTCTCCAGCACCTTCTCGCGGCCGGCGAGCGACTTGTCCTTCTGGGAGGTCTCCTTCTCGCGGTCTAAGACCTCCTCGACGCGCTTGTCGAGCGAGTCCTCTTTCTGGGTGAGCCGCCGCTCCATGCTTTCGAGCTCGGAGCGGCGCTTCCTCGACACGGACTCGAATTCGCTCCGCGCCTGGAGGAGCTTCTCCTTGGCCGCGATCTCGGCCTCGCGCATGCGGTTCTCCGCCTGCCGCTCGGCGTCCTCGACGGCTTTCGCCGCCTGGAGACGGGCCTGTTCCAGGATGCGCTTGCCGCTCCGGCGCAGGCCCAGCCACCAGAGGAGGAGAGCTCCGCCTCCAATGGCCAGCGCCACGGCCAGGGCCGCTATCGTCTCGGTGCTCTTCACCGGTTTACCCCCTGTCCAGCAACAGGGGGTCCGGGCGGATCGGGGAGAAGCCCTCTAAAAGAGAGGGTGAAACTACACCCCCCGCGCGGCCGTGCGGGTGTGCGTTTAGAACCTGAAACGCTCCAGGTGGGTGTCCGCCCCACGAGCCTTTAGCGTCCTCGTCGATGCGAGGCAGGCACGGGCCACGTGCGTAGAAGACTCCCTAGTGTTGAATGTTGGTTCTACAATCGAGGGACCCAACACGAACCGCACAGGGGATGCAAACTCTATTTCCGTCATATTTCGAGGTGGGTAGGCTGCCGGAATCACCATGGCGCCCGCTTCGTCAACCTTTGAGGGCCTGGGTTAATTCCTCCGCCAGCTCCGCCGCCTTCTCCTTGATCTCGTCCCGTTCCCCTTCCTGTCGTTTCTGAGCTTGGAACAGTTCGTCAGCTAAATTAAGGGCCGCCAGGATGGCGATCCGGGCCATGTCGGTCGTCGCCACATGCCGGGCGACCTCGTGCATCTTGCCGTCCACGAGGTCCGCCAGCTCCTGGAGATACCCGCTCTCGTCGCTCCCTCGGACGTGGTACGTGGCACCGAAGATTCGAACCTCGGTATGGCTCGGAGTCGTGGCGCTCAAGTCCCAGGTCCCATTGCCTTCCCAGGCAGCAAGTTCCGTCGTGCCAGGGGTTTGGCTAGGCTGACTATAGCACAGGTGAAAAACTGTCCAGGGCTGGGGGTCGAGGGGCTAGAATCCTCCTGCCCATGCCCTCTTCCCCGGTCGGTTACGCATTTTTCAAGCAACTTCTCTTCAGGCTGGATGCGGAGACCAGCCACGGGCTCGCCATGGCGGGGCTCCGGGTGCTGGGGGGCGTTCCGGGGCTGCCCGCCTTCGCGGCGCGCAACCAGGCTACCGACCCGCGGCTCGCCCAGACGCTCTTCGGCCGCACCTTCCCCAACCCGGTGGGCCTGGCGGCCGGTTTCGACAAAGATGGCGTCGCGGTGCGCGCCTGGCCCGCCCTGGGATTCGGCTTCGTCGAGGTGGGGACGGTGACTCCCCGGCCCCAGCCCGGCAATCCGCGGCCCCGCCTCTTCCGCCTCGCTGCCGCCAAGAGCGTCCAGAACGCCATGGGCTTCAACAACCGGGGGATGGAGACTCTGCGGCGGCGGCTGCTTCGCCTGCAGCCGGCGCCGCTCCCCCTGGGGATCAACCTGGGGAAGAACAAGGCCACGCCGCCGGAGGAAGCGCTACAGGACTACGAGATCCTCGTCCGCGGCCTGGCCGACTTGGGCGACTACCTGGTGGTCAATCTCTCCTCTCCCAACACCCCCGGCCTGCGCGACCTCCAGAACGAGACGTTCGTGCGGGCGATCCTCCAGATGGCGACGGGGATCACGAGGAAGCCGGTCCTGGTCAAGCTCTCCCCCGATCTCGATCCCGGGGCGGCGGTCGACCTCGCCGAGATCGCCGTGGAATCCGGCGCGGCGGGGATCGTCGCCACCAACACGACGACCGAGTACGGCCTCGTTCCGGACGCCCGGGATTTCGGTGGCTTGAGCGGGAAGGTCCTGCAAGAGAAGAGCTTCCGGATGCTCCAGGCGCTGGCGGCGCGGCTTTTCGGGAAGACGGTGCTGGTCTCGGTGGGCGGCATCGACTCCGGGGAGGAGGCCTACCGGCGACTGCGCGCAGGGGCCTCGCTGGTCCAGATCTACACCGGCCTCGTCTACCAGGGGCCAGGGCTGCCGCGGCGGATCAACCGGGAGATCCTGCGGCTCATGGAGCGGGACGGGGTGGGGGGCATGGGGGAGCTGATCGGGGCAGACATCCGACAGATGCGGTAAAATCGAGTCCTACCAGGTAGGAGGTCTTCGCCCATGCCACTCTACGAATACCGCTGCAGCGACTGCGACCACCGCTTCGAGATCCTGCAGCGGATCGGCCAGGGAGCCGACGGGCTCGCCTGCCCCAAGTGCGGCGTGCCGCACCTCGAAAAGCAGTTCTCGACGTTCAGCGCCAGTACGGCGACCGGCGGCGGCGCCATGGAGAGCGCCCCGAGCTGCGGGGCTCCCAGCTGCTGCCGGGGGATGGGCGGCTGCGGGACCGACTTCAGCTGACGGGGCTCACTCCGCGACCAGCGCCTCCAGCCCCAGCGTCAGCTTCTCCACCCGCCGGCGGATCTCCTCGCGTTCCGCCTCCCAGGCCTGGGAGGCGTCGTCCGCATGGCCTTCTTGAACGGCGGCGAGGCGGGTCTCCAGCGCCTCGACCTTCTGGGCCAGGGCCTGGTTCTCCTCCCGCAGCTCCTTGAGCCTCTCCGTCGCCTCCCGGACCTTCTCCTCCAGTCCGTCCAACCAGTCGATCGCCATCGCGCTACCCCCGAAAGCCGAAACGGCGCTCCAGCTCGGCTGCGAGCGCCAGCTGCTCGCCGTTCACCTCGTCCTGGGTGAGCGAGCGCTGGCGCGAGTTGTAGAAGAAGTGGATCGTCGTGTTGACCGCCCCGGCCGGCACCCCCTCGCCGCGGTAGCGGACGGTGAGCTCGAAGGAGACCAGGTCCGGGGCCACCGACGCCGCCAGATCTCGGATCGCCGCTTCGATCTCCGCCCAGGGGACATCCAGGGCGTGAGTCAGGGTCAGGTCGGCGTCGATCCCGGGGAAACGGGAGGGCGGATCGATCGAGAGGTCGATCGTCTCCGGGGTCAGGGCGTCGGCAGAAATTTCGGCGACGTAGAGCGGGTAGCCCTCCTCCGCCTCCAACCGGCCGAGGTAGCCCACGATCTCGGTTGGATGCTCGGGCCGGTAGAGCTCGGCCGCGCTTCCGGCGAGGAGACCCGGTAGACCGGAGGCGGGGCGGGCGAGGAGCCGGACCCCCATCTCCTCGGCCAGGCTCTCGACCCCTCCTTTGAGGTCGAAGAGATCGAGATCGCTCCCGGAGGGATGCTGCCAGGGATTCCCCACCCGGCCGCCGCAGACCAACCCCACCATCTCGGGCTGATCGGGGAGGGTGGCGTCGGGGTTGTCGAAGAAGACGGTCGCCACCTCGAACAGGCGGACCGAGGAGGCGCCGCGGCGCTGGTTGAAGCGGGCGCTCTCGACGAGGCCGGGGACCAGCGAGCGGCGCATCACCGAGGCCCGCTTGGAGATCGGATTTTCGAGCGGCAGGGCCTTCGCCTCGGGTGCCAGGCTCGGGTAGGCCCGGTCGGCGGCCGGATCGATGAAGGCGAAATCGACCGCCTCGACGAAGCCGCTGGCCGCCAGATGGCGCCTGATCTTCCCCCGCCGCGCCACCGCGGCGATGGGGTGGCCGTCCGGATCGGGGAGGGCGGGCAGGGCGGCGGGGACGTTCTCGAAGCCGAAGGCCCGGATCACCTCTTCGTAGAGGTCCTGCGCAAACACCTCGCCGCCGGACCGGGGCTCGAAGTCGTAATAGCGCCAGGAGGGGATGGTGACCGCCAGGACCCCTTCCTCCAGGGCCTGCGGCGCGAAACCGAGCCCGGCGAGCCAGCGGTGAGTGTCGGCGGGCGGGATCGTGGCGCCGGCGAAGACGTCGAGCCGGGCCAGGTCGAGCCGGCCGCGGCGCGCCGGCCGCTCGGGCCCGCGCACGTCGATCGCCCCGGGTAGAACCCGCCCACCCGCCAGCTCGACGAGGAGCGCCGCCGCCTGGTCCGTCGCGATGCGGCAGGCTTCGAGGTCGGCGCCGCGCTCGAAGCGGTGGCTGGCATCGGTGTGGAGGCCGAGCCGCTTGGCGGTCAGCCGCACCGCCTGGCGATCGAAGTGGGCGGCCTCCAGGAAGACGTCGACGGTCGCCGCGGTCACTTCGCTGTCGGCGCCGCCCATCACCCCGGCGAGGCCGACCGGCCTGGCAGCATCGGCGATGACCAGCATCTCCGGATCGAGGGCGCGGTCCACCCCGTCGAGCGTGGTGAGCCGCTCCCCCTCGCGCGCCCGGCGGACGAGGAGCTTCGCACCCTGAAGCTGCGCCAGGTCGTAGGCGTGGAGCGGCTGGCCGAGCTCCCAGAGGACGAAGTTGGTGACGTCGACGACGTTGTTGATCGGCCGCTTGCCGATCGATTCGAGCCGGCGCTTCAGCCACTCCGGGCTGTCGCCCACCTTCACCCCGCGCACCACCCGGCCGACGAAGCGGGAGCAGCCGTCCGCGTCGAGGATCTCGACCGTGGCGGCGGCCGCCGCCGTCTCGGAGCCCTCGGGACTCTCTGAGATCGCCGGGACCGGCAGCCGGAGCGCCCGGCCGTAGAGCACAGAGAGCTCCCGCGCCAGGCCGGCGTGGTTCATGGCGTCCGGCCGGTTGGTGGTGACGTCGACGTCGAAGACGGTGTCCGCCGGCTCTCCGTCCCTCTCCGTCATCCCCTCGACGCTGAAGCCGGCGAAGGTCAGGCGGCGGGCGATCGCCTCCGGGGTCTCCGGCAGATCGACGTATACGCTAAGCCAGTCGCGCGAGAAGAGCATCAGCCGCGCACCTGCCGCAGGAGCCGCTCGTCGTTCTCGAAGAAGACGCGGATGTTGGGGAAGCCGTAGCGGTTCATCGCCACCCGATCGACCCCGAGGCCGAAGGCGAAGCCGCTGTAGCGGTCGGGGTCGATGCCACAGTTGGTGAGCACCCGCGGGTCGACCATGCCGCAGCCCAGGATCTCCATCCAGCCGGTCCCCGAGCAGGTGTCGCACCCCTTGCCGCCGCAGATCTGGCAGGTGATGTCGACCTCCGCCGAGGGCTCGGTGAAGGGGAAGAAGCTCGGGCGCAGGCGCACCCCGGTGTCGGGGGAGAAGAGGCGCTTGAGGAACGCCTCGAGCGTCCCCTTCAAGTGCCCGAAGGTGATCCCCTCGGCGACTGCCAGGCACTCGACCTGGTGGAACATCGGCGAGTGCCGCAGATCGTTGTCGAAGCGGAAGACCCGCCCCGGGCAGATGACCCTTATGGGCGGCTTCCGCGCCAGCATGGTGCGGATCTGCACCGGCGAGGTATGGGTGCGCAGCAGGAGGCCGTTCTTCAGGAAGAAGGTGTCCTGGGTATCGCGCGCCGGGTGGTCGGCGGGGAAGTTCAGGGCCTCGAAGTTGTGGTAGTCGTCCTCGACCTCCGGCCCCTCGGCGACGCTGTAGCCGAGCTCTGAGAAGATCTCCTGGAGCTCGTCCATCACCCGGGTGATCGGGTGGACGCCCCCCAGTTGCGGCCGCCTTCCGGGTAAGGTGACGTCGACCGCCGCCTGGCGCCGTGCCGCGTCGCGCTCGCGGCTCAGCAGCTCGGCGTCGAGCTCGGCGAGCCGCGCCTCGACCCGATCCTTGAGCGTGTTGACCGCTGCCCCGTAGGCCTTGCGCTCGGCCGCCGGCACCGCGCCCATGCGGCCGAGGAGCGTGCGCACCACCCCCTGCTTCCGCCCCGCCCAGCGCAGGCGCAGCTCCTCCCAGGCCGGGCGGTCGGCAACCGCCACGGCCTGGCGCTCGAAATCCAGGGCGAGCTGCTGGGCTTCCGAGATCCCGGGGGTGCCCGGGGTCTCCGGCGCTCCCTCTGCGCTCACCTAGGCACCAGCGGGGGCCGCGGGAGCCGCGCTCTCCGAGCCCAAGGCGCGCTTGGCCGCCTCGGCGATGCCGGCGAAGGCCTGCGGGTCGCGGACGGCGATGTCCGCCAGGACCTTCCTGTCGAGCTCGGAGCCGGCGGCCTTCAAACCCGCGATCAGGCGGCTGTAGGAGAGGCCGTGGAGGTGCGCCGCGGCGTTGATCCGCACGATCCAGAGGGAGCGCAGCTGGCGCTTCTTCTGCCGGCGGTCGCGGTAGGCGTAGGCCAGGGATTTGTCCACCGCCTGCTTGGCGATGCGGTGGGCCTTCGACTTCATGCCGTAGAAGCCCTTGGCCAGGCCTAGGATCTTCTTGCGGCGTTCCTTCCTCTTATTGCCACGCTTGACACGTGCCATCTTCGGAACCTCGTTTCTGCTCCCGGCCCATGGGGCGGTGGAGCGATCAGTGGCCCGCGCGTCCGGACCCTTCTGGGCCGGCCGGGAGCCGCGGCCCCGGTGGACAGGTCCATTCCCACCGGTGGCCGGACGTTTTTGTGTTCTGCCCTGTTTCTACAGGTGCAGCATCTCCTTGATGATGCCGGCGAACGCGGGCGAGACCACGACGGACTTGCGCAGGTGGCGCTTCCGCTTGGTGGTCTTCTTGGTCAGGATGTGGCTGTGCATCGACTGGTGACGCGTCACCTTGCCGCCCGCCGTGACCTTGAACCGCTTCGCGGCACCCCGGTGCGTCTTCTGCTTGGGCACGGGTTGCCCTCCTTTTTTAGCCTCTCACGTCATTGGGGGCTCGACTCCGAGCCCTCTTTCTTCGAAGACTTCTGCCTTGGCGGACCCAGAATGGCATGCATCCGGTTCCCCGTCATTTCGGGCGACGATTCTAGCACTCCTCGCTCCCCCACGTCCTGGGTGACCCGCTGGATCAGCTTGCGGCCGAGGTCGGTCCGCGCCATTTCGCGTCCCCGGAACTGGACGGTCGCCTTGACCTTGTCCCCCTCTTCCAGGAAGCGGAGCACGTTCTTCAGCTTGAAGTCGTAGTCGTGCTCGTCGATGTTGGGCCGGAACTTGACCTCCTTGACGTGCACGATCTTCTGCTTCTTCTTCGACTCGTGCGCCTTCTTCTTCTGCTGGTAGAGGAACTTGCCGAAGTCCATGATGCGGCAGACCGGCGGCACCGCGGCCGGGGCCACCTCCACCAGGTCGAGCACCTGCTCGGTGGCCCGCCGCAAGGCGTCCTCGATCGGCACGATCCCAGCCTGGCTGCCGTCGGATTCGATGAGGCGGACCTCCCGAACCCGGATACGGTGATTGACGCGCGTCGTTTTGTCGATACTCAGGTTGAGCTCACCTCCTAGAGAGCAACCCCGCCCCAGCGCCTAGAGCTCATTGCTCCGGGTCCTGGCGAGGTCGTGTACACGTGTGACGAAGGTTTCGATCGGCATGGCCCCCAGGTCCGGCCCGGAGCGCCGTCGCACCGACACCGTGCGGTCCTCCTCCTCGCGCCCCCCTACCACCAGCATGAAGGGGACCTTCTGGAGCTGGGCCTCGCGGATCTTGTAGCCGAGCTTCTCGTTTCTGGTGTCGAGCTCGGCGCGCAGGCCGGCGGCCACGAGAGCCGCGCGGACCTCCTCGCCATAGCCCAGGAACTTCTCGGAGAGCGGCAGCACTTCCGCCTGCACCGGCGCCAGCCAGACCGGCAGGGCGCCCGCCGTGTTCTCGAGCAGGATCGCCATGAAACGCTCGATCGATCCCAGCATGGCGCGGTGGATCATCACCGGCCGGTGCTCGGCGCCGTCGGCCCCGACGTAGGTGAGGGCGAAGCGCTCGGGCATCTGGTAGTCGAGCTGGACGGTGCCGAGCTGCCAGCTGCGCCCCAGGGCGTCGTGGACGTGAAAGTCGATCTTCGGCCCGTAGAAGGCGCCCTCGCCGGGGCTCACTTTGAACGGGACGCCCCGCTTGGTGAGCGCCGCTTGCAGGTTGCCCTCGGCCCGCGCCCACACCTCGGCGGTGCCGATCGACTTCTCCGGCCGGGTACCGATCTCGATCTCGAAGCTCGCGAAGGAGAAGGTCTCGTAGACCTCGCGGATCATCTCGACCACCGCCACCACCTCCGGCTCGACCTGGTCGTCGGTGCAGAAGATGTGGGCGTCGTCCTGGGCGAACGAGCGGACGCGGAAGAGGCCCGAGGTGACGCCGCTCTTCTCGTAGCGGTGGAGGCGGCCGAAGTCGGCGTAGCGGATGGGCAGGTCGCGGTACGAGCGCATCCGGGTGGCGTAGATCAGGCAGTGGGTCGGGCAGTTCATCGGCTTGGCGGCGAACTGGCGCTCGTCGACCTCGGTGAAGAACATCGCGTCCTTGTAGTTGGCGTAGTGCCCCGAGGTCTTCCACAGCTCGACGTCCAGGATCTGCGGCGTCAGCACCTCGCCGTAGCCATAGCGGCGGTAGAGATCGCGGATGTAGTCGGCGAGGCCGTTGTAGATCGCCGCCCCCTTGGGGTGGAAGAACGGCGAGGCCGGCGCCACCGGATCGAAGCTGAAGAGGTCCAGGTCCTGGCCGATCCGGCGGTGGTCGCGCGCCCGCGCCTCCTCGATCTGGGCGAGGTAGCGATCGAGCTCCTCCTGGGTGGCGAAGGCGGTGCCGTAGATGCGCTGCAGCCGCTCGTTGGCCTCGTCGCCTTTGAAGAAGACGCCCGAGGACTCCAACAGCTTGACGGCGCCGATCTGGGACAGCCGCTGGACGTGGGGGCCGCGGCAGAGGTCGGTGAAGCGCGCCGGGGAGCCGTGCCGGTAGAGGGTGATCGGCTCGCCAGGGGGGATGTCCTTCAGGCGCTCGACCTTCAGGGTCTCGCCCATCTCCCGGAACAGCGCCTCGGCCTCGGGGCGCGACAGCTCCTGGCGCTCGAAGCTCCCCTCCTCCTTCAGGATCTCGCGCATCTTGGCCTCGATGGCCGTCAGGTCCTCGGGGGTGAAGGCGCGCGGGAAGCGGAAGTCGTACTGGAACTTCTCGCTGTGGTCCTTCCTCCCGACGTCGATCTCGGTCTCGGGCCACAGGCGCTTGACGGCATCGGCCAGCACGTGCTCGGCGCTGTGGCGGATGAACTCGCCGGCCTCCGGGCTCTTGGCGGTGAAGATGCGGAACGCCCCGCCCTGGGTGAGAGGCAGGCGCAGGTCGACCTTCCTGCCGTCGAGCTCGGCGCCGATCGCGTCCTTCGCCAGGCGTGGACCGATGGTGGCGGCCACCGCGAGCGGGGTGGTGCCGGGCACCACCTCCCGTACGGAGCCGTCGGGCAGGGTCAGTCGAAGGGCCTCCAGGGCCGTGGGCATAGCCTCCATAATACTGCTAAAAGACGGACGTGCTCGGGCCGGGGCCCGCAGGGCAGGTCACGAGCGGGGGGGATGGTAGGCGCTATCGGACTCGAACCGATGACCTCTACCGTGTGAAGGTAGCGCTCTAACCAGCTGAGCTAAGCGCCTGAACAGGAAACTGGACAAGGGGGCTCCGGCCGATCGGACAGTGGGAGAGTAGGAAGCAGGCAGCACGGGCTTGGGTTGGTATCTCCGATGTCTCTCTATCCGCTGCGTTCTCGGTTGCGGCCTGCCGACGATCTTAGGCTCCAATACCCCGGTGAATGGTAGGCCCGAGCGGACTTGAACCGCTGACCTCTACGATGTCAACGTAGCGCTCTAACCAACTGAGCTACGGGCCTGTATTCCCGACTTCGGCTTCGACCGCCGCCCCTCCGCGCCCCTCTAAGAGTGGGGAAGGCTAGCAAAGGGCAGCGCTCGCTGTCAACGGAGCGGGCGACAAGCGGCGGCGGAGGCGCTCCTCCGGGAAACCGTTCCGGACGCTTCCAAAGTCGTTCCGGACGCTCCGGAAACCGTTCCGGACGCTTCCAAAGTCGTTCCGGAGGCTCCGGAAACGGTTCCGGGCGTTCCCAAAGTCGTTCCGGAGGCTCCGGAAACCGTTCCGGACGCTCCCGAAGTCGTTCCGGAGGCTCCGGAAACGATTCCGGGCGTTCCCGAAGTCGTTCCGGAGGCTCCGGAAACGGTTCCGGGCATTCCCAAAGTCGTTCCGGAGGCTCCGGAAACGGTTCCGGGCGTTCCCGAAGTCGTTCCGGAGGCTCCGGAAACGGTTCCGGACGCTCCCAAAGTCGTTCCGGAGGCTCCGGAAACCGTTCCGGACGTTCCCGAAGTCGTTCCGGAGGCTCCGGAAACCGTTCCGGCGCTCCCGAAGTCGTTCCGGAGGCTCCGGAAACGGTTCCGGCGCTCCCGAAGTCGTTCCGGAAGTGTCCCTCTTTTCCCCCTTTCCCTGCACTTTAGCGGTATCGAAGGTGCGTCCCCATACATGGATTCTGAGGAAATGATCATGTCCACCCCGCTTTCCGCCACCGTCCCCGGGCTCGACTATACGGGGATTTTCGACCGTCTCGAACGGTCTTTGAACGAGCATCTGCCCCGCGTGGCGGGAGAGCGAGCCCAGGCGCCGCAGCTCCTGGCCGAGCTCCTGGCCCTCCCCCTGCGCGAACGGCGTCGGGCAGCCTTGGGCGAGCGCCGCTTCCATCTCTATACCCTGGCCGCCCATGCCCTGGAGCGGGCCAAGGAGGAGACCCGTAGCGACCTCGCGACCGCCTTCGGTCTGGCGCGGCTCGCCCGCCTGATCGCCTCGCGGGTGAGCGCCCGCCTCTGTGGCCGGGCAGCCCTTGAGGAGTTGCGCGAACGCGCCCTGGCGGCGGAGGCCAACCTTCTCCTCGCCTGTGGGGGGCTCCCCGTCCACGCCGAGTCGCTGCCGGTGCTCGACTCGGTGTAGGGGCCGGCCCCGGTCGCCGGGACATCCGGCAGACGGCTAATTGACGTAGCCCTGAAGCAGGCGCTCGTATTCGCTCAGCGTTTCACGCATCTCTGCCAGCAGGCGGCGCTGGTCGTGGATCGCCACGCGGGCCTCCGCCGCCACCTGCCGCGCCTCTCCCATCGCGCGGTGCAGCTGCTCGGCGGCCTCGCACGCGGCGTCGGCGGCACTGCGCAACTGCTCCGCCACGTGGAGCCCGTCCTCGATGAACTGGTGCCTGGCCTCGGCCTCCGGGTGGCTCTCTTCGGCGGCGGGACTGGGAAGAACCTCTTCGCTTACCCGGTGGGGCTGGAGAGCGGTTTGGGACGGGGGACCTTCGAGGCGCGGGCGGCGCTGGGAACGGGTGGGCTTGGTCGTCATGGCGGAAGTGTACCCCCATTGCACGATCCGCAGCAGTTTATGGGCTATCGACCGTTACGGTCTGCAGGGTGTCGGCCTTGATCTGCTCGAAAGAGAGGACGAAGCTCCCGAAGCGCAGGTTCCACACCCCGAAGGCGAGGCGGCTCTGGTGCTCGGCCCCCTGCTGGAGGAGGCCCTTGCCCGCTTCGGCGAGCGTCGACCGGACGTCGAGCACGTCCTTGCCGATCCGGATCGGCCCGGCGAAGGGCTGGTGCGGAGCCCAGTCGCGGTCGGGAACGGGGGTGAGATAGAACATCAGGGTGTGGATCTTGCCCGATTCGGTCAAACGGTAGCCGACGACGCCGAGCGTGTCCCAGACGACGAGCTGGTTCGGGTATTGGGGAGGAAGGGTGCGACTGGGCTTGCCGAGCGCCTTCACCACGGCCGAATAGTCGGCCGGCAGGACGAGGTGCTCGGTGCCGATCGTGATTTGAGCGGCCGTGATCTCGACCGCCGGGGGCTTCTTCGTGTCGGCGGCGGCCGTCTCCGGAGAGCTCCAGGCGGTTCCGCTCCAGAGCAGAGTCAGCAGTGCGGCCGTCGTCGCTTGAACACCCAGCTTCCGATTCCTCAAGCATCTCTCCTCGTCGCCGCTTGGATGACCCAGAGCGCCTCTCGTGGATCGCAGCCGTACAGGCCGGCACCCCAGGCTCCGTTGGGCTCGACCACCGCCCAGCCGCGCCCCTCGATCCGGCCCACGTCGAGAACGATGGCTGCCGGAAAGTCTATCGCAGGATCGGCGAGGATCGACTGCACGAAGCGGAGAAGACCGTCCTCTTCCTCCGGCGAGCCAGCGTACTCCTCCGCCTGGGAGTCGTCGGTGTGGCGCGGGGTCAGGATGAGCGTGGGCATGGAGCGGAGCCTACCGCGAAGTCCACGTCCACATCCTCCGGTCAGCCCTCGCGGAGCGGCGTCGCCGGGTGGACCCGCGCCGCCTGGAGAGCGGGCAGGACGCTCGCCGCGATGGCGGTGATCAACAGCACCAGCGACTGCGCGACGTAGGCTTTGGGGTCCCGCAGGGCGTCGCCCTGGAGATAGCTGGCGAGGATCGGATGGAGGTAGAACCGAGCGGCCACCCAGCCGAGCACCAGGCCGGCTCCCGCCAGGACGGCGGCTTCGGCGAGCACCGCGGCGGTCACCTGGGCGGGGCGGGCGCCCAGGGCGAGCCGGATACCGATCTCCCGGCGCCGCCGGGCGATCGAGAGCGTGATCACGGTGTAGATCCCGATCCCGGAGAGGAGCAGCGCGACGAGACCGAAGAGCCCCAGGAGGAGGGCCGAGACGCGCTCCATCCAGAGCGCGCCGGAGACGAAATTCGTCATGGTGTCGATCTCGGCCAGGGGCATCCCCGGATCGATCGCCTGGGCGGCCTGGCGAAGGGCCGGCAGGAGGGCGGCCTCCGGCCGGGTAGCCGTGCGCACGTGGAGGGTCATCGAGGCGGCATCGTTCTGGGTCAGCGGCAGGTAGACGAAGGGTTGCGGGTCTTCGCGGACGTTCCGGTACTTGGCATCCTTGGCGACGCCGATCACCTCGATCAGCGGCTTGCCCCGCTCGAAGCGGAAGCGGCGGCCGAGCGGGTCCTCGCCCGGCCAGGCGAGCCGTGCCAGGGTCTGGTTGACGATCGCCACGCGCCGGCAACCCGCGCAGTCGACCGCGGCGAAGTCGCGGCCGTGGAGGAGCGCAATGCCGGCGACGCGGAAGAAGCCGGGAGTCACGATGTTGGTGCGGTGGGAGGAGCGCCCGCCGGCTTTGATCCCCTTCGCCTGCCCTTCGGGGTAGATCGCCCGCGACACGATGGCGCCGCGCAGCAGCCGGTTCTCCGACAGCGCCGCCCGCCGGACACCCGGGAGCGCGGCGACCCGCTCCAGGAGTTGGCGGTAGTAGCCGCGGGCGCGGGCCGCGTCGTAGCCCTGATCGCCGGGGGCGACGGAGAGAGCGAGCAGGCCCTCCGGCTGGAACCCGAGGTCGGCATGCCGGGTCCGCAACAGCTCCGCGGCGAGGAGGTTCGCCCCGATGAGCGCGAAGAGCGTCAGGGCGAGCTGCAGGACTACGGCCAGGCGGCGGGGGTGCCACAGGCGCGGCCGCGGCTCTGGCAGCCGGGCGTCCGCCAGGCAGCGGGCGAGGCCCCGCCGGGCGGTGCGGAGGACGGGGACGAGCCCGAAGAAGAGAACGGTCGCCAGGGCGAAGAGGACGGTGCCCGCGAAGAGGGCGGGGTCGAGGTGGAGGTCGAGGTCGCCGGTCGCCAGCTCCGGCGGGCGGAAGCTCCACAGCAGTCGCAGGCTCCAGACACCGGCCGGCAGGCTCAGGAGGACGGCGGTCGAGAAGAGGAGCAGCGATTCGATCGACAGCAGGCGGGCGAGGGTGGCGAGGTTGCCGCCCACCGCCAGGCGGATGGCGAGCTCCGGACCGTGCTCGACGCCCCGGGCCAGGAGCAGGTTGGCGACGTTGGTCGAGACCACGATCAGAAGCAGCACGGCGGCGAACGACAGCGTTCTGCCGTAGCCCACGTAGCGCTCCCGCTCGCGGGGCTGGATCGCCCCCTCGACGAGCGGCAGGAGGCGGACTCCCAGCTTCTCGTTCTCCTTGGGGAACTGCCGCGCGAGCGCGCGGGCCACCCCCGCCATGTCGGCCTCGGCCGCGGCGAGCGAGACGCCGGGCTTCAATCGCCCGAAGGCGCGGAACGGCCAGTCGTCGCGCGACTCGAAGAACGCCGGATAGGGGGAGAGCACCGGGAACATCGTGAACGGGACCCAGACGTCGACCTGGGTGTCTACGTCGGTGCCACGGAACCTCGGGGGGGCGACGCCGACCACCGTGAACTTGCGCCCGCCCAGGAGGATGCTCTTGCCCACGACCTTGGGATCGGCGCCGAAGAGGCGGCTGAAGCAGCCGTGGCCGAGGACGGCGACCGCCTCCCCCCCCGGTACCCGCGCCTCCTCCGGCCGGAAGAAGCGGCCCAGCGCCGGGTGGACGCCCAGGAGGTCGAAGTAGTTGGCGGTCGCGAACATGCCGACGATGCGCTCCGGCATGGCGCCGCCCGCGAGGTTCATCTTCAGCCACTGGTAGAGCGCGATATCGGAGAAAGACCGGTTGCGATCGCGGAAATCGCGGTAGTTCGGGTAGGAGACGTTCTCGAAACCGCCGGCGGGGAGGCCGTTCTCCCCGAGCGTCGTCTGGTAGATCGCCACCAGCCCGCCGGGGGCGGCGACCGCCGGCAGAGGATGCAGGAAGATCGCGGTCAGGAGGCTCCAGATCGCCGTGTTGGTCCCGATGCCCAGGACCAGGAGGAGTAGGACGGCGAAAGTGAACGCCGGCCGTTTCGCCAGTCCGCGCAAGGTCAATAGAAGTTCCTGCCCCACAGGATTCCTCCTCGTCTATGCTACTTATTCTCTACAGTGCGTCACCCCTCCCTTTGCGAGCAGTGCGGATGCGACGTCCCCTACGCCAGCAGCTTGTCCGGCGTGATCGGCAGCTCCCGCACCCGCTTCCCCGTGGCGTGATAGACGGCGTTGGCGATCGCCGCCGCCACCCCGGTGATCCCGATCTCGCCGACCCCGCGGCAGCCCAGGGTGTTGATGATCGGATCGGGCGAGCCGACGAAATCGACCTCGACGACGGGGACGTCGGCGTTGACCGGAATGGCGTAGTCCGCGAAGTTCGCGTTGACCGGCAGACCGGTGCGGGGATCGTAGACCGTGTGCTCCAGGAGCGCCATGCCGATCCCCATGGTCATCCCGCCCATCACCTGGCTCTTCGAGAGCTTGACGTTCAGCACCCGCCCCACGTCGATGACCGAGACCCAGCGGGTCACCTGGACGCGCGGCAGGAGGGGATCGATCTTCACCTCGCAGAACTGGGCGCCCCAGGAGTGGATCGAGTAGGCCTTGCTCTTGTCGTCGGGCTTGACCGTCGCCTCCGACTCCATCTTCGCCAGCCGGCCCCGCTTCAGGAGGTCGGTGTAGGAGAGGCTTCGAGAAGGGTTCCCCACCGCGGCCAGCCGGCCGTCGGCCATCGTCACCTCCTCCGGCCGCAGGCCGCCGAGCGGCGACTCCGGATCGGCGGCGGCCAGAGCCACGAGCTTCGCCTTCATCGCCGCCGCCGCCCCGACGACCGCCTCGCTGACCGAGGCCGCGGTGGTCGAGCCGCCGGACACCCCCGACTCGGGGAACTCGGTGTCGCCGAGCTCGAAGGTCACCCGCTCGACCGGCAGGCCCAGCGCGTCGGCCGCCACCTGGGTGAAGATCGTGTAGGAACCGGTGCCCAGCTCCTGGGTCGCGACCTGGACGAGGGCGCGGCCGTCCGGGGTCAGGCGCATGCGGGCCGAGGCCGGCCGGCGGTTGCCGGGGTAGACCGCGGTCGCCATCCCCCAGCCGACCAGGAGGTCGCCGTCCTTCATCGAGCCGGGCTTGGGATTGCGCTTTTTCCAACCGAACATCTCGGCGCCGCGCGAGTAACACTCCTTGAGGTGCTTGGACGACCACGGCTTTCCCTCCCCCGGATCCTTGTCCGCATGGTTCCGCACCCGGAGGACGATGGGGTCCATCTCCAACGCGTACGCGAGCTCGTCCATCGCCGACTCCAGGGCGAAGGTCCCCGGGCAGTCGCCGGGCGCCCGCATGGGGGTGGGCGGGCCGACGTTGACGCGCACCAGCCGGTGGGGGATGGCCACGTTGTCGCAGGCATAGAGGAGCTTGCTCGTGGTGAGACCGCACGGCTCGACGAACTCGGTGGTGGGCGAGGTGGCCTGGAGGGTCTCGTGGCGGAGAGCGGTCAGGGTGCCGTCCTTCTTCGCCGCGAGCGACAGCTTCTGGACCGTCGGCGGGCGGTGGCCCACCGAGGTGAACATCTGCTGCCGGGAGAGGTTCAGCTGCACCGGGCGCTTCGTCACCCGCGCCGCCATGGCGGCCAGAAGCGTGTGCCCCCACTGGAATCCCTTGCAGCCGAAACCGCCGCCGGTGAACGGGCAGAGCACGCGGACGTTCTCCTTGGGGATGCCGAAAGACTGGGCGAGCACGGCGCGGGTCCCCACCACCGCCTGGGTGGCGTCGGTCACGGTCAGCCGGTCGCCGTCCCAGACTGCGACGGTCGCCGAGGGTTCCATGGGGTTGTTGGTCTCGACCGGGGTGGTATAGGTCGCCTCGACCTTGGCTCCGCCGCTGCCCCCTGCCCCCGCCAGCGCCGCGGCGACGTCGCCGCGTTCGTGCTGGAGCGGGCGGCCGAACGACGCCTTGGGGGAGTAGGCGGTGGGCTCCGCCTCCTCGATCGTGAGGACCGGCTTCTCCTCCTCGTAGCGGACCTTGACCAGCGAGGCCGCGTAGCGGGCCTGATCGAGGGTGTTTGCCACCACCAGCGCCACATGCTGGCCGGCGTAGTGGATCACGTCATCCGAGAACGGCAGCCGATCCTCGCCCAGCTTGCCGGCCTGAGTCGGCTGACGGCTCCCCGCCTTCTGGAGCTTGGGGCTGTTCTCATGGGTGAGGACGACGAGCACCCCGGGGGCCTTCCGGGCGGCCGCGCCGTCGACGGCGACGATCCGGCCTTTGGCGATCGTCGACTGCACGAGCCAGGCATGGGCCAGGCGGTCGTGCTTCTGCTCGGCGGCGTACATCGCCTTGCCGGTGATCTTCCGCCGGCCGTCCACGCGGTCGATCGGCTTGCCGACCGCCGCCGTTTTCAGGTCCTTCCGGCTCGTCGCCGCGGCGTCGTCTGCGTCTCGGGGGCTCATGCTTTCCTCTCCAATTCCATCGCCGCAGTGGTGGCGAGGGTCCGGGTGAGGGTCCGTTTCGCCAGCTCGATTTTGAACGCGTTGTGTTTCTGCGGCCGGGCGCTCTGGAGCGCCGCCTGGGCGGCGGCCCGGAACGTCGATTCGTCCGCTTTCTTGCCTAGCAGCGCCTGCTCGGCCTCCGGCGAGCGCCAGGGCTTGGTTCCCACGCCGCCCAGGGCCACCCGGGCGGCGCGGATCGTGCCGCCGCGCCCCCCGGACATATCCAGGGCCACGGCCGCCGAGGCGAGGGCGAACTCGTAGCTCGCCCGGTCACGGACCTTGAGATAGTGCGACCGCGCGAACCAGGGAGTGGCCGGCAGCTCGACCGCGGTGATCAGCTCGCCGTGCTCGAGCACGCTCTCTTTCGCCGGATCGTTGCCGTAGCCGACATGGAAGTCGGTCAACGGGATCGTCCGTTCGGCGCCGTTCGCCCGCCTTGTGCGCACCGCGGCGTCGAGCGCCACCAGGGCGACCGGCATGTCGCCGGGATGGGTGGCGATGCACTTCTCGCTCGTTCCGAGCACCGCGTGGATGCGGTTGTAGCCTTCGAGGGCGGCGCAGCCGGAGCCCGGCGTCCGCTGGTTGCAGGCGGTGTAGCTGGTATCGCGGAAATAGTAGCAACGGGTGCGCTGCAGGAGGTTGCCGCCCACCGTCGCCATATTGCGCAGCTGCGGGCTGGCGCCGGAGAGCAGGGCCTCCGAGAGCGCCGGGTAGCGCCGGCGGATCGTCGGATCGTTGGCGAGGTCGCTGTTCTTGACCATGGCGCCGATCCGCACTCCGCCATCCGGCAGCGGCTCGATGCGGGTCAGGGGAAGGGCGTTGATGTCGACCAGGGCCTTGGGAGTCTCGACGTCGAGCCGCAGGAGGTCGACGAGGGTGGTGCCGCCGGCGAGGAATTTCGCGTGCGGGTTCTTCGCCACCGCGGCAATCGCTTCCTCCGGCCGGCTCGCGTGCGTGTAAGAAAAGGGATTCATGTCGTCCTCCCTCCCCGCGCTTCCTGGACCGCCGCGACGATGTTCGGGTAGGCGCCACAGCGGCAGAGATTGCCGCTCATGTGCTCCCGGATGGAGGCGGCGTCGGCCGGGCAGCCCTCCTTCAAGAGGCCCACGGCCGAGACGATCTGCCCCGGCGTGCAGTAGCCGCACTGGAAGGCGTCGTGCTTCAGGAACGCCGCCTGGACCGGGTGGAGCTGGTCGCCCTGCGCCAGCCCCTCGACGGTCGTCACCCGATGCC